>JALELB010000064.1 GCA_022768805.1 Ruminococcus sp. | reverse complement strand
TCCCAGGTATACGATTATGATTATATCGTAACGGATTCCGAATATGAAGCACTGGTGCTGGAATGCAGCCTCATCAAGCAACATAAGCCCAAATATAACATTTTATTGAAGGACGACAAAGGGTATTTTTATATCAAGATTTCCGACCCGCCCTATTCCCGGATCACGGCAGAAAAGCAGAACACCCGGAAGGACGGTACCTACCTTGGCCCCTATACCAGTTCCTTTGTTACCAGGGAGACTGTGGACGAGGTGAACCAGGTATTCCGGCTTCCTACCTGCCGCCGGCGGTTTCCCCAGGATTTCCGGAAGCAGCGTCCCTGTCTCAATTATCATATTCACAAATGCATGGGACTTTGCCGGGGCAATATGGACGAGGAAGCCTATGGAGCATTGATTGAAGAAGCTGTGGCGTATATCCGCTCCGGCAGCGAGCAGTCCGTCCAGCGGCTTACCGCCCAGATGGAGGAGGCGGCAGAGCAGCTGCAGTTCGAGCGGGCAGCCCAGCTGCGTGACCGGATCAAGGCAATCCGGAAAGCAGGGGATTCCCAGAAGATCATTGACCCGGATCTGGCGGACTGCGACCTGATTGCGGCAGCCTCCGGCGGGCAGGAATCTGCAGTATCCGTCCTGATGTACCGGGGAGGGAGACTGGCGGACAAGGCATCCTTTGCTTTTCACGATGCGGAAAATACGGTGCAGCTACTGGAGGAATTCGTGCCCCAGTTTTACCGGGACCGAACGGATATTCCCAGGTATGTGCTGCTGGAACAGGGAATCTCTGACCAGGCTCTGATCGCCCGGCTTCTGACAGAGCAGGCCGGACATCCGGTGCATCTGGAAAACAGACAGAGGGGAGATGCATATAAACGCCTCCAGATGGCAAAGCATAATGCGGCGGAAGCCATTTCCCTGGGCAGCAACCGTACCGCAAAGGAGCTGCTTGCCCTGGAGGAGCTGGGCCGTCTGCTGGGTCTGGATAAGCCGCCGCTGTATATTGAGGCATATGATATATCCAACCTGTCCTCTTCTGCCATGGTGGCAGGCATGGTTGTGTTTGAAAACGGTAGACCCCTCAAAAAAGCATATAAGCGGTTCTCTGTGAAGGAAACCCGGATTCAGAATGACTATGCCTGCATGCACGAGGTGCTGGAGCGCAGGTTCCGGGAATACCAGGCAGCCACAGACGAGGGCTTTTCCCGGCTGCCGGATCTCATCCTGCTGGACGGTGGAAAGGGGCAGGTGAATGCCGTAACCCCTGTTCTCCGGGAGCTGGGCATTCACGTTCCGGTGTATGGCATGGTCAAGGACAACAAGCACCGTACCCGTGCCATCGCCTATGGGGGCGGGGAAATATCCATGAACAGCAGGCAGGCTGCATTCCAGCTTCTGACGCAGATTCAGGATGAGGTGCACAGGTTCTCCGTTGCTTATATGCACAGCCGGCATAAGCAGTCATTCGGACTGAGTCTGACCCAGGTACGGGGCATCGGCGAAAAGAAAGCTCAGAAGCTGATTCTGACCTACAAAACCAAGGAGGCGCTGAAGGCTGCTTCCCGGGATGCACTGGCGAAAACCGCCGGCGTCACCGGTGAAACCGCCGATGCGCTGTATGCATTCATACAGGAAATGTAAAGGAGTAATCTTATGCGAGTAATTACCGGTTCTGCCCGGGGCAGACGCCTGCGGATCCTGGAGGGGATGGATGTTCGTCCCACCACGGACAAGGTCAAGGAGGCTATGTTTTCGGCAATCCAGTTTCAGCTGCCGGGTTCACAGGTACTGGATCTCTTTGCGGGCAGCGGCCAGCTGGGGATTGAAGCCCTGAGCCGTGGGGCTGCTCATGCGGTGTTTGTGGATCAATCACCCAGGTCAATCGCTGTGGTAAAGGAAAATCTGGAGATCACCGGCTTTTCGGATATGTCCTCCGTTGTGCTGAAATCCCAGATGGATTTTCTGCGTACCACCAATCAGCGGTTCGACTTTGCGTTTCTGGATCCGCCATACAGAAAGGGCATCCTGGAGGAAACCCTGCCTGTATTGTCAGAATATATGAATCCGGATGGGCTGGTGATCTGTGAAATGGAAACAGAATTGAATCTTCCCGAAAAAATTGGCCGTTTGGGGTTGAAAAAATCCTACAAGTATGGTAAAATAAAAGTTGTAATGTATTCTGTCAACAATTCTTAAAAAGGGGATGGCAAGCATGCGCAGAATAGCTGTTTGTCCCGGCAGTTTTGATCCTGTCACGCTCGGACATCTGGACATCATTCAGCGTGCTTCAAAATTGTTTGACAAGGTAATTGTGCTGATCTCTGTGAACGCCGCAAAAAAACCCAGCTTTTCCTCCACGGAACGTGTGATGATGATTCAGCAGGTCACCAAGGATCTGGACAATGTTGTGATCGATATTCTGGATGGTCTACTGGCAGATTATGTAAGGGATGTGGGCGCCATTGCCATTGTCAAAGGACTGCGGGCAGTCAGCGATTTTGAGTATGAATTCCAGATGGCTCTGGCAAACAAAAAGCTGTATGCCGGTGCGGAAACGGTTTTTTTGACTACCACTGCGGAAAATATGTATCTCAGCTCCAGTGTGGTGAAGCAGATTGCCTACTTTGGCGGAGATATCAGTCATTTTGTGCCGGTAGAAATCCTCGGGGATATTCAGGACAGGCTGATGCAGGAAAAAGGAGTTAAACATGAATATTGATGAAATTTTGGATGAAATGGATGAGCTGCTGGATAAGGCACATGGGGTGCCCTTTGCCGCTCATAAGGCAATGATCGATGGGGAGCGTATGCGGGAGCTTATCAATGATGTGCGCCTGAATATTCCCCAGGAAATCAAGCGGGCAAAGCTCATTGATTATGACTGCAAGCGCATCATGAAGGAAGCGGAAGCCAAGGCGGAGGGCATTGTTCGTCGTGCTGAGGAGCGCGCAAAGGCCATTGTTTCTCAGGAGGCTATCGTAAAGGATGCCAAAAAGAGCGCAGAGGATATGCTGCTGAAGGCAAAGAGCAAGTCCAGCGAAATCAAAAAGGCGGTCAATGCCTATGTGGATGGCCGTATGACTGAGCTGGAGGCCTACTATGCAGACGGCCTGCAGGAGGTCAAGCGCAAGAGAGCACAGCTGAATCTGAACAAGTAAGCCATCCTTTCAGGCTGTATATTTCTCAGAATCCGTATGCTGTCAGCATACGGATTATTTCTTGGCTATACCGGAAACAAGGGCAGGAAAAAGGCAGTATGCGGATACATACTGCCTTTTTAATCTATGTAAAGGTCAAGGCATTCCCTCAGGGAGCGCCTTCAGTGCGTCACCGCACCCTATACCTGGCGTAATAGCGGCTGACGCTTTTGCAGATCAGCAAAGGGGAATGCCCGTGCTGTACACAAATGAATCTTTCTCCATGCATCGTTCTGTTCCTTTCTGCTGATCCGCAGCGGTCTGCCTCTTTCTTTTGTTCACAGCTGTACGATATTTCCCGTACTATTCTGTGGTTTTATCATAGCATGGATTTCCGGAAAAGGGAAGAGGTTATTTTTGCATGTTTCTGTCTTGTACTGTCGAAAAGATTTGCATCCTGTCTATGAGTTCTGGTTTTTCAAGAAGCAAAGGTGAAAGCAGCAGCCCCGGTCGGAAGCAGGCTCCATCACCAGCTCTCCGCCCTGATCCTCAGTGATTCGCTTTGCAATGGATAAGCCGATACCGGTGCTTGCCTCGCTGAGGCTGCTGCTTCGCCGGTAGAAGCGTTCAAACACAGCGGCTTGTTCCGCACTGCTGATGCCCGTACCATTGTCCCGGACGGTCAACTGCACCGTCATGGGGGTTTCCTCTCCGGATAGCTCCACCGTACCGCCTTGGGTATGCTCCAGTGCATTCTTTACCAGATTGGTCAGTGCCTCAGAGAGCCAGGCCGGGTCATGCATCAGCAGAATTTCCGGAGGCACTGAGCAGACCAGTAGGGTATCCTGCTGGTCTGCTGTCTGCTGAAACCGCCGGCATACCGTCTGACAGGTTTCTGCAAGCGGCAGTCTGCGCATATTGTATTCCACCACACCAGCCTCCAGCCTTGCGAGCTTCAGCTGATTGCTGATGAGCCATTCCATATGATTCAGCTCTGAGAGATTGGTTTTCAGAAAGCCGTTTTTTCTTTCAGTGGCCATATCCGGGTGCTCCAGCAGCAGCTCCAGATTCAGCCGGATGACGGATACCGGAGTTTTCATCTGGTGGGAAATGTCCTGCATTCTCTGGCGCAGCTGCTCTTTTTCCCGGTGCATCACCTGCCTGAAGTGCATACAGTACTCATACAGCCGTTCCAGCTCCAGCTTCAGTACCAGCAGATCTCCGTCCGGGATTCGTTTGCTGCTTTCAGGAGCTTTCCCGGCAGAAATTTGCCGACAGATCCCGGTAAGAGCCTGTATGCCCCGTAGCAGCCGCCCTTGGGCGAGCAGTGCCAGCAGAAAGAGCAATAAGGACAGCAGCATGCCGCAGCTGAGACTGGTGGCCAGTGTCTGGTTACGGATTGTACTGTACACAGGCAGAATCTCCGGCGGCGTATCTGCCGCACGCAGCCCATATGCGCCCAGCAACGCTTCTCCTCGTGCAAGATCCTCCGGAACAGAGGCTGTCAGTACGGCAGTACGGATCTGTGCTGCTGCATCCGGCATTTCCCGTTCCAGCTTTCCTGCAATCTGCAGCTCCTGCTCCAGCAGCAGCTGTGCGGTCTGTTTTGCATGTCGCTCTGCAACCATCCAGCTCCCCAGTGTGCATAGCAGCATACACAGCAGACTCAATGCAGTAAACCGCCGTACTGACCGGTTGGCAAACATATTTAAGATTCGATCCATTGGTATCCGATTCCTCTCACCGTTCTGATATGCTGCACACCGTCTGTGTCCAGCTTTTCCCGCAGCCGTCGGATATGTACCGACAGGGTATTGTCAACAACAAATTCACCGTGCTGATCCCAGAGACAGTCCAGAATCTGATTCCGGGTCACCACTCTGTCGCTGTTGATCTGCAAGTAATGGACCAGCCGCCGTTCTGTGGCAGTCAGGGTTTCCGGAAGCTGGTTTTTCCCCTTTGCCCGGCGGATCAGGGCGTGAATCCTGGCGATCAGCTCCCGGAGCCGGAAGGGCTTGGTGATGTAGTCATCCGCACCCAGTTCCAGACCATGTACAATATCTGCTTCGTCATCCCTGGCTGTCAGGAAGATTACAGGGCAGTTTTCCCTCTGCCGCAGTCTTTTGCAAAAATCAAAGCCGCAGCCGTCCGGCAGGGACACATCCAGTATAATGAGATCCACGCCTTTACAGCCTTGTTCTGCTTCCTCTAATGTGGCAGCATGCCTTACGGTGAACTGCTCTGCCTCCAGGGCAAAAATCAGGCTGTCCGCCATGGCTTCGCCATCTTCTACCAACAGAATTTGCTCCATTATGCAACCTCTTTACGTATTATCCTAATGGCAACCCTGCCGGCATCCTGCGTGTTGCCTTCTATTTATTATATAATACCCAAAAAGATTTGTAAAGCTTAGCGGAACACAGCATAAAGCGGGGTATCGCATTAAAAATTCCGGGACTTTTCCTCTTGACAAAACTGGTGAAAGGGAGTAAAATTGAAAATGATTCTTAATTTGATTTTGGAGGGATCTCTTTGGAACGGAATACGGGTTATCACACCCGGCAGAAATCCATGATTTATCAATACATTCTGGACAACCGGCAGCGGCATATTACCGCAACCGATATTGCAAGTTATCTGTTGGCAGAGGGCACTCCGGTGGGTATTGCAACCATTTACCGCTATCTGGACAAGCTGGTGGAGCAGGGAGAAGTACGCAAGTATACGATGGACGAAAAAAGCAGTGCCTGTTATCAGTTTGTGGAGCAGCATGGTGCCTGTGCCCTTCACTTTCATCTGAAATGTGTCCGCTGCGGAAAGCTGATTCATACGGACTGCGGTTATCTGCAGGAGATTGACAAGCATATTCTGGAGCACCATGGGTTTCATGTGGATCATTCCAAAACTGTTTTTTACGGCATATGCCAGGATTGCAGCCGGGCTGAGGAGGAAAAATGATGAAAAAATGGATGGCATGGATACTGACTGCATGTCTGGGTATTGGGCTGCTGAGCGGCTGTACCTTGTCCGGCGCACAGTCTGGGGACAGCCTGCAGGTTGTAACAACTGTATTTCCCAGCTATGATTTTGTCCGGCAGCTGACAGGGGAGGACGCCCAGGTTTCCCTGCTGCTGACTCCCGGCGCAGAAAGCCATGCCTATGAGCCCACCCCTGCGGATGTGCTGCGGATTCAGCAGTGTGATCTCTTTGTGTATATTGGGGGCGAGTCCGAGGTGTGGGTGGATGATATCCTCAAAAGCCTGGAGGGGAAGGAGATCCGTACCCTGCGGCTGTTTGACGTGATTAGCCCACTGGAGGAGGAAGAAATTGAAGGCTCCGAGCACGAAGCTGCTGACGACCATGATCATGAAACGGAATACGACGAGCATATCTGGACGTCTCCGAAAAATGCTATTGCCATGTCCGGGGCTATTGCAGAGGCGCTGTCCGGGGCTGACCCGGAGCATGCAGCGGAATATGACCAGCGTCTAGAAGCATACACAAAGGAACTGACTGACCTGGATACAGCTTTTGCCCAGGCGGTGTCAGCGGGAAAGCGTCAGGAAATTGTCTTTGGTGACAGGTTTCCTTTCCGTTATCTTGCTCAGGCCTATGGGCTGGAATGCTATGCGGCATTTTCCGGATGCAACAGCGAAACCGAAGCCAGTCCTGCAACCATGTCCTTTCTGATAGAACGGGTGAAGCAGGATAAAATCCCGTTGGTGTTCTATACGGAATCTTCCAACCATAAAATTGCGGATCGGATTGCCGAAGCCACCGGTGCCGGCACAGCCATGCTCCATTCCTGCAATAATGTCAGCAAGGAGGAAATGGAGTCGGGTGCAACTTATGTATCCCTCATGCAGAAGAATCTTGCGGCACTGAAACAGGCGCTGAATGATGAGTTAGGAGCATGATGATGAACGATCTATACAATATGCTTACGCCGGAGTTTATCACGGTGATCCTGCTTCCGGCGCTGATCGGCGGCATTGCAGTGACCTTATGCTCCAGCCTGCTGGGGGTCAGCCTGGTGCTCAAGCGGTATTCCATGATCGGAGACGGGCTATCCCATGTGGGCTTCGGTGCCTTATCCATCGCTGCGGTAATGAATCTGGCACCGCTCAAGGTGGCGATCCCGGTGGTGATCGTAGCGGCTGTCTTCCTGCTGCATCTGTCAGAGAAATCCCAGCTAAAGGGGGATTCCGCCATTGCGATCTTTTCCACCTCAGCCCTGGCCATCGGGGTTCTGGTTTCCTCCAAGGCAGGACTCACCAATGACGTGAGCCATTATATGTTCGGCAGCATTCTTGCCATGAGCCGGGAGGATGTTCTGCTAAGCGTGATTCTGTCCATGCTGGTGATCGTGGCATATCTGCTGCTGTATCACAAGATCTATGCCGTAACCTTTGACGAGGACTTTGCCCGGGCAACCGGTACAAATGTGCGGTTTTATAATCTGCTGCTGGCTGTGCTGACTGCTGTCACCGTGGTGCTGGGCATGATGATGATGGGGGCGCTGCTGATTTCCAGTCTGATTATCTTTCCGTCAGTGACCGCCATGCGGGTCTGCCGCAGCTTCCGGAGCGTGGTGCTTTGCGCCGCACTGGTATCGGTTGTCTGTTTCCTGCTGGGGTTCTTTCTCTCCCTGGCCTTTGATACCGCACCGGGTGCAAGCGTGGTGGTTGCGAATCTGGTGGTTTTCCTGCTCTTTACGCTGATCGGCAGACTGCGCAGCGGTAACTGATTACTGCCCGATCTGCTGCCTGCTGCCGTTCCAGATACGGATCTGTTCCGTATCCGGGACGGCTGTGCTTTGTGTGGGCGGAGTTTTTACGGGTCTGGGGGTATAGATTTTCATGGCAACTTCCTGTTCCTGTTTCTCATCCATCACGGTACACTCCTTTTATAAAAATGGTTTCAGCTCATTGATAAAGGCCTGTTCATGCTCCAGAATCTTCTCTCCCTGGGCATGCAGCCGTTCCGGCACCTTGCCGCTGTGATTGAGCGCACGGATCAGCTGGATGATACCCATCTGACTGCCCTGCATCATCATCTTTGCCAGCCGTTCATCCGTCAGCCCGTACAGCGTTTTGCACCGGATCATCAGATCCATCCATAGCCGGAGCATGCTGCCCGGCTCAGTGGGCACTTCATACAGTCCGTGCATCTGCTCCGTAAGCCTGCTTTCCTGTTGCCGGTAGTACTGAAGCTGTCGGTACAGGGTCAGCTGGAAGGCTTCGTCCTTCGCACTGGAAAGGATTGCTCCGATTGCGTCTGCCCCCAATGCGGCATTGTAATAGAAAGCATTCAGCAGGGAAATCATTTCCTTTTTCATTTTATTCCACATTCCTTCCGGTATTGCCCTTGCTTTTTTGCTGTGCATTTGTTATACTAATAGTGTATCATGTTTTTTTGATTTTAAACATGGCAACGATAAGAGATCGGAGACGGTTTTATGACCAATCAGAAAACCAGTTTGTCCAAAGCCATGCTGCTGGGCGTGGGCAGTCTGCTTTTGTCAGAAATCCTTTGTCTGTTTGTGGCGTTCAGCTGTGCCATGCTGGCTGTTTCGCTGCCTGCTGCCAAATGGTTCAGCATCCTCTGTACCACCGGTATCCATCTCGGTCTGATGGCGGATTATGCGGTAAAAATCGCACGACGGGACAGGGTGGAGGAACGGCGTTTTCAGCTGCCTCACCGGCAAAGCCGCCCCTTCTGGATGGGGCTTGCCTCTGTTGCGCCGCTGATTCTGCTATGGGGTCTGCTGATGCTTTGCCGGCTTTGCAGCCTAGGGGATTTCCTGCCCGCATACCGGCTGCTGAATGCCCATTATTTTCAGCTGTTGAATCTGCTGACCGGCTCCGGCACCCTTGGGGATGTAAGCATGGGACGGCTGCTTTTGATTCCGGTGTTCTTTCTGGTGACGTTTCTGTGTATTGTCGGTGCATATTGGGCGGGATATTCCGGAAAATCTGCATCGGACCTGCAGTATGAAGCCTGATATTCTGTCAAGATTGGAGAAAAGCTATGAAATTCCGGTTCAATACCCACTATAACACCATTGCAGCCTATGTGGTTATGGTGTTTGCCGTTTGCCTGGCTCTGGTGGCGGTGGTATTCCGCTTCAGCACACTAACCGGGTATGTGCACCGTTTCTTTTCTGTTATTGCTCCCATTACCTGGGGAGTGGTCATTGCTTATCTGAGCACACCTCTGCTAAACTTCTTTGAAAAGTATCTGAAAAAGTGGATCAACCGGAAAAAGGAACACAATAAGCTGATCCGTGTAATCTCCATCTTTCTCTGTATGTCTATTCTGATTCTCTCCATTGTTGGGATTGTATATGCAGTAATTCCGGAGATTACCAGCAGCATGAAAAATATCTTTATGCTGCTTCCGGATTATCTTTCCAATCTTCAGAAATATCTGTCCAACCTCTTTAATTCCTTTATTCAGGACAATCCGGAAATGGGTGAAAAGCTCACCAAAACCTTTACCAACATGCAGGATATGCTGCTGGGTCTGGCGGATGAATTCAGTCCGAAGCTGGACAGTCTGCTGGACAAGGATGGCGTGGTTGCCAATGTAACCAGCAGTGCCTATGCATTTCTCATTGCCCTGAAGGATTTCTGCCTGGGCGTCTTTGTATCCATTTATCTGCTTTACAGCAAGGAAATGTTTCTGGCCCAGATCAAGAAGCTGGTGCATGCGCTGTTTTCCAAACGCCACTGTGAGCATATTTTCCGCATTGCCTCCCGCACAAACTACACCTTTATGCACTTTTTTTCCGGCAAGGCGCTGGATTCCCTGATTATGGGCATGCTGTGCTTCATCATTCTGACCATTTTGAAAATGCCCTATGTGCTGCTGATCTCTATTCTGGTGGGTGTAACCAATATGGTGCCGTTTTTCGGTCCCATCATTGGCGCAGTACCCAGCGGATTACTGATTCTTCTGTCTGAGCCTGACCGGACACTGACCTTTGTCATTTTCATCATCCTGCTGCAGCAGTTTGACGGCAATATCCTGGGCCCGAAAATTCTGGGCAACTCCCTGGGCCTGTCCCCATTCTGGATTATGTTCGCCATTTTCCTGGGAGGCGGCATGTTCAATTTCGTCGGTATGATTGCATTCGTGCCACTGTTTGCTGTGCTGTATGCCTTTGTACGGGACAGTGTCAATCAGCGGCTTTCCCAAAAGCATCTGCCGGTCAGCAGCGACGCATATATGGCGCCCGGCATGGTAAGCCGGGAGCTTCCCAAGCAGAAAACACCGGAAGTAAAAACGGATATTCCGGAAAAAACGGAGGAGAAACAGAATGATTCAGCAGATTCAAACGGAAATTGAGCAGTTGAAGCGACAGCTGGATGTGGCAGTAATGGCGCATAGCTACCAGGGTCAGGAGATTCTGGAGGTGGCGGACGCCGTGGGGGACAGCTTTCAGCTGAGTAAGCAGGCACAGGTCTGCAGCCAGTCCCGGATCCTGCTGTGCGGGGTGCATTTCATGGCGGAGACTGCAAAGCTGCTGTCTCCGGACAAGCAGGTTTATCTGGCTCATCCGGGGGCGGTCTGCCCTATGGCCGGGCAATTCACGCCTGAGCAGATTATGGCGGAACGGGCAAAGCATCCGGGCTGCAAGGTTGTTGCATACATCAACACCACAGCAGCCCTCAAGGCAGTCAGCGATGTGTGTGTGACCTCCTCTTCCGCAGAACAGATTGTACGGAATCTTGATGCCGATGAAATTCTGTTTATTCCGGATTGCAATCTGGGCAGCTATGTGCAGAGCCGGGTACCGGAAAAGAAAATCTATCTGTTACCCGGCGGGTGCCCGGTGCATGCTTCTGTGGAGCCGGAGGAGCTGTCTGCGGCACGGGCACAGTATCCGGAGGCGGAAATCCTGGTGCATCCGGAATGCAGGAAGGAGATTACCGCCGGAGCGGATTTTGCCGGTGCAACCTCTGCCATCATGCAGTATGCAAAGCAGTCTGACCGGAATGCATTTATCATCGGCACAGAAATCAGCATTACAGAGCATCTGCAGGTTGACTGTCCGGACAAGCGTTTTTATAATCTTTCCAAAAAGCTGATCTGTCCGGATATGAAGCTGACAACCCTGATGGATGTGCTGCATACGCTCCGGGATATCAGCAGGGGAACGGCCCAGGAAATTCTGATTCCGGCACAGATTCAGCAGGCAGCGCAACGCTCCATTGAAGCAATGCTGCGGTTGGGCGCATAAGCTACGATACATAAAAACAGCCATCAGTTCGTGAGCAATTGATGAATAGGACAAAGCCGCTTTTGATGTTTTTATCAACAGCGGCTTTACCTTAACGCTATAACGTTTTTGAGATCATAATTCATATATTGATTGGAGAGTAGATTTATGATTTTTCAACTCGGACAGTTTATTCTGGATGTTGATGTAGAGCAAACACGGCTGTGTTATGAAAAACAAAAACTGATTATTGATGATTGCGGTTGCGAAGGATGCAAAAATTATTATTTGGCATATGAATTCTTTCCCGATACAGTTAAGGCGTTATTCAGGAAGCTTGGCATAAATGGGAAAAAGCCATATGATGCGTATGTAAATTGCCATGAATGTGAAGAAAAACAGTGTTTTTATGGGGGCATGTATTTCTTATGTGGAACCGTTAAACATGTAATGCCCACTTTTCATGATAGTATATTTTTTGAAATTGAAAAGGGCTACTCCGTTTCTTTTGATACAGGGGATCGGATCAAAGATTCCTCCTACTTTACGTATCCAACCGTCGTAATGGAAATTGCCTTTCATATACCTTGGGTGTTATAAAGTTTGCCGTAAATAACCCGTGAAGAAAACTTCACGGGTTATCCTTCTATATATCTATCTTACTTTAAGCTGAGACTATTTCAGTTATTTGACATGGGACGCAAGGGGTTGGATATTCTGATTTTTCACTGCCTGGGCCACCAGATTGGCAACGGCCTTTGCGCCGGTTTCTGTAAAGTGGGTCATATCCGTGCTGCCCTCCACCGCTGAAATCAGATGATAGGTATAGGCGGTGTCATAACCAACGGCATTGTAATGGGCAACCATCAGACTGTTCAGATCAATGCAGGGGATACTGTACTGTGCCGCAATATCCTTCATGGCCTGGCAGTAGGTGCCGTAGCTGTTGACAAAGCTCCCGTTGGAGTATGCCTTCAGTCCGATAACGGTGGTAACCAGAATCGGCGTTGCACCCTTTTCCAATGCGCCTTCCACATACTTTTCAATATAGAATTCAAAGGAGCCCTCTGTTGGATTCGTAACTGCGCCGCACACCGGTGCATAGCGTTCTGCGTTGGAGGAAGCCGAGTCATTGATGCCGAACTGAACCATCAGATAATCTCCCGGCTGAATCTCGCCAAGGATGGTATCCAGCCTGCCGTTGTCATAAAAGCTCTTGGAGCTTCTGCCTGCGATGGCGTGGTTGCTGACTGCTATGGAGCTGTCAAAGTAATCCGCCAGATATGCCCCCCAGCCCTGCTGCGGTGCGTAGCTTGCCCGATAGGTCTGGACAGTGGAATCTCCGGCAATATAAATGGTGGATGCTCCGCTGACAGGCTGGGTCTCCGCCGGTTCCTCATAGGTTTCTGCAATGGGTTCATCCGTCTGCTCCAGGGTAATATAGTCCATATTGGGGCCGCCCTCCGGCGTGTTGGAAACGGCAGTGATGCTGTTGATGCCAGCCTGCAGGGGCAATACGATTCCCCGATCCTCCCAGGTGGTCCATGCACCTGTGGTCAGAAAATCCTGCAGCCAGCGATCTGCTCCACCGTTGACGCTGAGCATCATTGGGCGGTTGTTGACACTGCCGTTTGCAATCCGGAAGGTGACCAGGTAATTCCCGGTTTTCGGAACGGAAACCTGAAAGGTTACACCGCTGCCAATCTCGTTATTCAGATTAAGATAAGCCTCAGCCGTATAGCCGGCGTTGACGGTTTCAAAAATGCCCTGGGTAAAGTCTGCCTTGACGGCATCATACCGGGCAATCCGGGCAGCGGGAATTTCCCGGATAATGCGGGTAACATATTGATTCAGCAGCAACAGATCGGCAATTGAAACATCGCCGTCATAATTCACATCCGCCGCAAAAGAAAGCGTTCTGCTGCCAAAGCCGCTGACCATCCCCTGCCGGAACAGGACAATATCCATACCGTTCAGGATGCTATCGTCATTCAGGTCGCCCTTAATGAGCGTCTTAGCAGGTTCTGTGGTGACAGAAGGAAGGGACGCCTGTTCCAGCTTCCAGCGCTGGGAGGAAAGACCGGTATAGGCAGACTCAATCACATTTGCGCCATTGGCAGTAGAGCTGTCTGCGGGCATCAGAACGCTGTGGCTGCTGGTTACCTTAGTGGCAATCTGGTAGGTGCCATCGCCGCAGTCGATGAATTTATACAGCTGTGCGTCGGAATTGGTGTTACCGTAGATGCCGATATTGGTTCCATCCTCCGTCCTGCCGTAATCCACGTCCAGCAGGAAGGTGCTGCCGTCACCCAGCATGGAGTAGATATAGTAATAGCCGTCATGTTGTCCGGAGGGAACGACCTTCCACAAATTATGGGGCTGTACACTTTCTGCGCCCCACTGCTGCACATTGGCACCGTTTTCAGCCTTTCCATCCTGCACCTCCAGATACAGACCGCTGTTTACATTCTGAATCTGATAGGTGGAGTCAGCAGGCAGGTCTGCGCCGGGCTGTTCCGCCACGGTGGAAAAGGAAACATTCTTTGCCACCAGCTCTGCAAGCACGGTTGCACCTGCCCGGTTGGGATGCAGGGTGTCCGTATCGATATACAGGGTATCAGTAACTGCCTGTCCCACGGATTTGCAGTAATTATAGAACAGCTTGAACAGGTCAATGCACTGTACATTCTGTTCACTGGCTACCTGCTTGACCGTGCCATTGAACCAGCGGCCGCTGTCCGCATTCAGTGCGGAATTTGAAATATCTCCCTGCCGGCCCTGCTGGGCAACCAGAATAACTGTTGCCCCCTTGGCCTTTGCCCGCTGGGTCATGGATGTAAGGGCATTGTAATAGGCATCCTGGTTGGAGTAGTTGGTATCATTGATACCGATGGAGATGATATAATAGTCACCGGGTTTGATATACTTCAAAATGGCATCAAACTGACCATCGTTCATAAAGGCTTCTGCGTACTGTCCGCCGGTCGCCATATTGCGGACCTGATACACGTCCGTATTGATGAAATCGGGAAAGATCTGTCCCCAGCCGGCCTGGGTGCTGGTGGCAAGGGGATAGTAGTTGCACACAGTGGAATCCCCGCACAGCCAGATGGTTGGCTTCATTGTAGGATTATCTGACAGCTTTTTAATTTCCAGTGCGCTGAGGGTATAGGGATAGCCTTCCTTGCCGGCGGTGCAGTTGATATTCAGCTGACCATCCGTAATCGGAATCTGAAAGGTATCCGTTGCATTATTTCCGGTCAGGTTCATCAGCTGATAAACCCCCTCTGCCGCAACGCTGGTCCGATTGGTGTTGCCAAGGGTGACCGTAACCTGATAGAGCCCGTTATCCAGATCCACATCAAAGGTATTGTCCGTGGAAGTGCCGTAGGTGACGAACTGGACCGCATCGCTCAATGCGCCGCTGCCGGAGGCGGCCACATCCTTCATATTGGCCGGTGTGCGGAAGCCATAGCCCTGCTGTGCAGAATACCCAGTAGAAGCACTGACCCCGGTATAGCCGTTTTCCGTGCCGCCGGCGCCGAAATCAAAGCGGTAGTAACTGGATGCTGCTTGTACATTCTGAATTTCAGTGATGCCTGGCATGCCTGCCAGACAGGTGCATGCCATCGCAGCAGCAGACAGCATGCCGATCAGGCGGTTCAACCTGAACTTCATAATAATTCCCCCTTTTATGTTGAATGCTTATATCGACTCATAACTCAATTGTAACATTGTGTACACAATTTGTCAACATCCATGGCACATATGAAGCAAAAAATCATATAAATCGTACAAAAGCACAGTCGGAGGGATGGCAATCGCTTTGCAAAACGGAATGATAACAATTGCAGAGGAATTATCTGCAATCCAGGATATGTTTAGACGGGGAGGGGGAACCGCTGCATAGGTAAACTGTACGGAAATAACCGATTCCTGCGCCTTGACCTTTGTAGCAATATGATGTATAATATAAATAAGTATGGATAAATAACCGGCTTTTTTGGAGGTTCAAGTGAATACAATTGTTTCCGCATCCATTTTAAGCGCAGATATCTGTCATCTGGCAGATGAACTTGACAAGCTTCGTGCATGGCAGGTGGATATGCTCCATTTCGATGTCATGGACGGGATATTTGTACCGAATATTTCCTTTGGCATCCCCATGCTTTCCGCCGTGCGCAGCTACACGGACATGTTTCTGGATGTTCACCTCATGATTACCGATCCCCTTCGCTATGCCCAGGCCTTTGCAGAAGCGGGCGCAGACCGGATTACCTTTCACCTGGAAAGCAACAGTGATCCCCGGGCCACACTGGAGGCAATCCGCAGTACAGGCTGCAAAGCAGGCATCGCCCTGAAGCCTGCAACACCGCCGGAAGCTGTATTTCCCTTCCTTTCTCTGACGGATATGGTGTTGGTGATGACAGTGGAGCCAGGCTTCGGCGGACAAAGCTATCTGCCGGACATGACGGATAAGATCCGACAGCTTCACCGGGCATTTCCTGACCTGTGCATCCAGGTGGACGGGGGCATTAACGAGAAAACGGCTTCTCTTGCCCGTGGAGCCGGTGCCAGCGAGCTGGTTACGGGCAGTTATCTCTTCCAGTCTCCGGATCCTGCCCTGGCGGCGGCTCTGGTACGGGGAGAGAACACCAACCCGCAAGCCGTGTGACCGCATCTCCGGAAGCAATGCACTGAAAATGCTCCAGGGTCTGTGCCAGAAGCTGGGGCGTAGCTTCTGCCTGGGTACCGAATTCCCCCATATGCATACAGATCCGGTTTTCATCCGGCCGGGGTACACGGAATACCAGCCGGTAGCATCCGGCGTTCCTGTAACAGGCGCTTTCTCCACAAGCCGGCCAGCATGCCAGGCAGCCCCTGCAGCACTGGACCAGATCTGCCATCCGTTCAAATTCATACAGCATCACATCCTGTACCGCTCCGGTCCGTTCCGGATCCTCCGCTGCGGACAGATAAATATAACAGCCTCCATCCCTGCGTGCAAATACTTCCACACACAGCCTGCTGCCGGAAAAGGGAAGAGCGAATCGACGGACCGCTGCAACCACCAGATCCTCCAGCAGGCGCACCACCGCCGGCTCATTCTTTCCGAACAAATCAAAGGTGACCCGATATGCACGCAGCTCCGCCCCGGTCAGATGGATCTTTACGGCGGAGGGACCGATCCGATACATGGTCATACACGGCTGTTCCTTTCACATAAGATTCAAGGAGGTGTCCTCATTGCAAAGAAAAACGGCAGCCGCCGTTGTGCTGGATCTGTTTGTTGTCCAGCTGGCACTGCTCATCCTTTCCAGCTATTATTACGGCGTCCGGGTTCTGATCCTGGCGCTGATTGCAGCAGGCACCTGTCTGGCACTGGACGCTGCATGTCTGCATCTGCGGCATCGGCCCATACGTGCAGCCCATCTGGACGCTGTAAACACAGGGCTGACGCTGACCCTGATGATGCCCGCATCCGTGCGCTATGATACGCTTATCATAACCTGTTTTGCTGCGATTATCATTGGAAAAGCCTTGTTTGGCGGCAGAGCAAACCTGCTGTTTCCGCCGGCAGCCGTGGGGTATACCTTTTCAATTCTTGCATTTGGCTCTGAGCTGCTTCAGTTTCCCCAGCCCGGTACGGCTCTGTCTCTTGGGAATCAGATTGATGCGGCATGCACCATATCCGCATCCGCCCAGTTTAATACAAACCGGATGATCAATCTGACCGACAAGCTGCTGCTGGGCGCATTTCCTGGACCCATGGGCACAGGATGCATCCTGCTGCTGACAGTGGGAGCAGTGATTCTGATTGCCCGGCGCAGTGTGTCCATATCCACCCTTGTGAGCTTTCTGGCACAGTATCTGCTGGTTTGCGTCGTGACGGGAGCAGACTCCGCATATGGGATGAAGCTGCTGGGCTGCAATATGACCCTGTTCGGTGCCATGTTTCTCATTTCCGATCAGCGGATTGCGCCGAAAAGCCTGGGGGGCATTCTCTACGGCACCCTTGCAGGAATCCTGACACTGTATCTGACTACCATTACAGACATTGAATATGCCGTGGTGATTACTGCTGTGCTGCTCAGCCCTCTTGCCCAGTTCCTCAGAACCCAGAGCTGGCAGCTGGAATATGCCCGGCGCAGACAGCTGTACCGGCGCAGACGCCGGGAACAGGAGGTGGAACAGCATGGGGACTAAACGCAAAAAAACCATCTATGACGGCTTTTTCTACAAAAACCCGGTGCTCATCGGCGGACTTATTTCCGGACCGGTCATCGTATGTGCGGATACGCTTGCCCATGCGCTTGTGCTGTCCCTGGTATTTTCCGTGCTTACCTTCATTTCCGTTATGCTTTCAGCCTTTGTGCCCCGCCGGCTGGTCTACGGGCTTCGTATTATAGTATACAGTCTGATCGCCGCCCTGGTGTATGTCCCCATTGCCAAGGTCTGTGTTTCCTCTTTTCCGGAGGAGGTGGAGGCCATGGGCATTTATCTGCCCCTGCTGACAGTGAGCAGTCTTGTGACCACCCAGACCGAATTCCTCTTTAACCGGCAGGACGGTGTCACCCTGTTTGTCACACTCCTCTGCTATATCCTGGGCTTTGATCTTGCAGCGCTCCTGGTAGGCTTTATCCGGGAGCTTCTCGCCTACGGCACCATGTTCGGCACCCTGACCGGCTTCCGGCACACCATGCCGGGGCTGGCCACCACTCCGGGCGGGTTCCTGGTTACCGGTTTGCTGGCAGTCTGCTTCCATAAACTCCGGATCCTGTTCCGGCAAAGAAAGGAGCATGCTTCATGACGCCTTTCCTTTCATTGATCCTGACTGCCTTTACAGCCAATCTGATCTTTACCAAGGCTCTGGGCATCAGCACCATTACCGCTTCTGCCAAAAGCAAAACAGATTTCGTCGGGATTGGGCTGATGGTCACTCTGCTGACCACGGTTGGCTGCGGTATCACCTACGGCATCAACCGTCTGTTTCCGGCGCTGGATACCGCATACCGGCCCGCAGCCTATATCCTGGTGCTGGCTGTGCTGTATATTCTGCTGCTGGTGCTGCTGCAGGCGGTAGGCAGACCCACCTTTCTCCGTTTCCGCAAATATGTGCACCTTTGCACCTTCAACTGTGCCGTGCTGGGCACCCTGCTGCTCAGCGCCGCCCAGAGCACCAGTCTTGCCGCAAGCCTGCAATTCGGTGCTGTCTCCGGTCTTGGCTTTGTTGTGGGCGCATGGGCACTGAAGGCAGTGTATCCTAAACTGACCTGTGACCGTGTTCCCGCCAGCGTGCGGGGCTATCCTGCCATCCTGCTGTATATCGGCATATTGAGTATGGCACTTTACGCAGCGAACATGAAATAAAAAGAAGCAATCCGCTGCATTGCGAAAGAGAACAAAAGAAACAACAAAAGGAGACCCGTCCATGAAAAAAGAGCCCAGACGCCGCAAGGTCTATGCCTACCGCGGCCGACAGCGCAATATGTTCCATACCAGGCATCGGTTTCGTTCCGTTCTGTCCGTGCTGCTGACCATCCTAATTATCCTGTTGCTGGTGGCAGCAGGTTATTTTGCCGCCGGTCCCCTCAGCCGGTTGTGGCACAAATGGCGGGGGAGTGAAGACTCTGCACCGGAGCCATCCCGGATGGTCACGGAGGATTCATCTCTTCCAGAAGTCACATCCGTCCCACAAACAACAACTGCGGTACCGCCTGATGTATCCACGGAAACAACGACTGCCCAATTCACCACAACTGCCGTGCCAACAGCAGACATCGGGCTAAAATCCTATACGTATGTGGGCTATTGCCTCGGGGAGGATGCACTAAAAAGCACCTTTGCCCTGGATGCAGCACTGGCGGAGCTGCCGGCGGGGAGCTGTGTGATTGTGCCCCTCAAGTGTGAGGGCGGTGCTTTGCTGTACCGTTCGGAGGTCCAGGGGGCTTCTGCCAGCGGAGCAACCGGGGATGCAGCACTGACCATAGCGGAGATTGCACAGGCACTCCAGGCTCATCAGCTATCCGGTATAGCGCAGCTTGCCCTGCTGGAGGATACATATTATCCGGCTTATGATCCCACTGCCGGCTTTCTGCTGGAAGATGGCTTCAGCCGCTGGCTGGACAATAAGCCGGAAAAGAGCGGAAAGCCCTGGATGTCGCCCTTTTCGGATTCTGCAATCGGGTATTTACAGGCGCTGACCGGCGAAATCATGCAGGCGGGATTTCCGCTTATTCTTTGCACGGATCTGGAGTACCCTGCCTTTTACGATACGGACCTAGAACTGCTTGGAAATCAGGTGCAGAACCGGCAAACCCGGGCGGAGGCTCTGATCCGGGTGCTCAACAGTGTAAACCAGACCGCATCAGACCAGGGCGGTGCCGCCATGTACGGCTTTTCCCTTTATGATGCGCTGAACCGGGATGCAGAGGCTTTGCAGCCGGTGATACTCAATACCCAGAGCGCAGTGGTGTACATTGACCCCAATTCCTTCCGGGATTCTTTCTGGTACAATAACGCAAAGGTGAATCTTTCCGGAATGAGCATGCCGGAAAGACTGGAGGTTCTGATGCCTATTGCCCAGGAGCTTTGCGGCGATATGCATCTTATTCCTTGTTTCCGGGAGCGTTCCTTCCGGCAGCAGGAACGGGAACAGGCAGAAGCCTGGCTGCACGCAAACGGTTATGCCCAGTACATGTTCAGATGATGTAAGCAAAGCACCCGCCCGGACAGAACAGGAGGACACATATGAAAATCACCCACAGACTGCTGAAATACAAGCGTGAGCTGAAACGTCTGAACCCGAAGAATTTTCTGATGCTGACCATTGCCGGCTTCATCAACGCGTTTGGCGTCACGATCTTTCTTTCACCGGTCAAACTCTATGACAGCGGCATTTCCGGCACCTCCATGCTGCTTGCCCAGATTACACCGGAGGCATGGAGCCTTTCTGTATTCCTCATCCTTTTGAATATTCCTCTGTTTCTGTATGGTCTGAAAAAGCAGGGAATCCAGTTTACGATCTATGCGATTTACGCTGTGGCAATCTACTCACTTGGTGCATGGCTCATCACAGATGTTCTGCCGGTGGATGTCAGCATCGCCTCCCCCCTTGCCGGAGAGGATCTGCTGCTGTGTGCTCTTTTCGGGGGACTGATTTCCGGTCTGGGCAGCGGCACAGCTATCCGGTTCGGCGGTGCCATGGATGGCATTGAGGTAATGGCTGTGATCTTTGCCAAGCGGCTGGGCATCACCGTTGGGACATTTGTTATGGCATACAACATCCTGTTGTATATTATCTGCGGCTGTGTCATGCACAGCTGGATTCTGCCTCTCTACTCGATTGTCACCTATATGGCTGCGCTGAAAACCGTGGACTTTATTGTGGAAGGCCTGGATCGTTCCAAGGCGGCTCTGATCGTGTCTGAAAAGCAGAAGCAGGTGTGCAGAGCATTATCCCTGGAGTTTGAACAGGGCATGACCATCCTGTCCGCAAAGGGCTTTTATTCCGGCGCTGACCGGAATGTGATCTATATCGTGCTTAACCGGTTTCAGATCAGTAAAATGAAAACCATTGTACACAGCATCGACCCCGCCGCCTATATTACCATCAGTGATGTGGCAGACGTGTTCAAGATGAACCAGGATATTGAAAAACCCCCGGTTCATGCTGAATCGGGGGTTTCCGGAATAGACAGTATTCCAACAAAGCAGGAAAAGGTAAAGGTGTGAGGCCTCATTGCAAAAAAGCCATGTATGCAGCTGATGCATACATGGCTTTCTGTGTTACTGGATTCCCACCCCGAGAAGCTGGAACTGCTTGGATTCCTGTTCCTGGAGCATGGAGAGCTGTACATGCATCTCCTGGGGAGTATCACTTTCATAGGCAAGCACTACCGCCGGACCGCCCCAGCCGTTCTTGCTGTTGGCCGACACCGTGCTGACTAGCCTGTCATTCACATAGACGCCGGCAATGCCCCAGTCCGCACTGTTCTGGGCAGTGTACACCAGAAACAGCTTTTTGCCCGTTACCGTAAAGCTCAGGGGCTGGGCAGTCCCGTCTGCTTTTGCAGCATATCCCCGGTCAAACAGCTGGGAAAAGCTCCTGGGTTCAAAGGAACCCAGACTTGTCACGCCGGACAGATCCACCAGTGTCGCTCCCATATATCCATCCCCGTACACCGGAGTCTGGGGCAGGGATTCCTCCGCAGGGGGCTGAACTGCCGCCTTCTCCAGATAGTTGGAAATCATCGAAGCCACCAGCTGATGACCGAATTTGTTGGGATGGGAGGAATCATCGGAGTACTCACTCCACTGCATGCGCCCCAACTGGAATTCCGGGTTCAGCGCATCTCCCACGCTGATCATGGGAAGCTGATACGCCTCACCAATCTTGGTCATCTGCTCCTGACAGGAATATCCGTCCTTCAGCATAGTAAATACCAGCACCACCGCCGGCTGCTGAGGTTGATTGAGACAGGATTTCACAAGACTTTCATAGGCAATGCGGTGCTCTTCATCCTGGGCGTCATTGACCGCAAACTCAATGAAAATCACATCCGGAGCATACTGAAATAATTCTTTCTGTGCCCGGAGAAGTCCAAGCACGGAGGAGGTGCCGCTGAGTCCGGCGTTTACGTACTGCACCTGATTATTCCCGGCGAAATGCTCCTGAAAGTAACGGTAGGTACATGCGGCATAGCAGTCACTGCCTCCGGCAGTCATCCCCTCGGTAATGGAGCCGCCGATAAAGCCGATTGTGGCATTCCCGTTTTGCGCCCGGTCCATGGCAGCCCGTATCCGGGTTGTATTGCCCAAAGACAGCAAGGACCGTTCTATGATGTCTGCATAGGCGCCGGATATGGTGGAGTCGGTGGCGTTCTGTATTGCATCCTGGCTGCTTTGCCGGTCAGAGGAGCAGCCTGTCATACACCCGAGCAGTAAGACAGCTGCTGCAGCACAGGCAAATAATTTATGTGTCATCATTTATCACACTCCTGTTGTTAGCACTTGATGGATTTCATTATAGCAGAGCCACCGGCTTCTGTCAACACGCACTTCCAGGCTTGGAATAGCAGCACCTGCTGGCAGAATGGGAAAGGGTATGCATCCATGAATACTATCGGCGGGATGGGGCAGAGCGCAATGCTGATTGTATCACACAAAAAATCGAGTGTTCATAAAGTAAAGGACTTTATGAACACTCGACATGGTGCCGGTGTCCGGACTCGAACCGCCACGCCATCGCTGGCGGTGGATTTTGAGTCCACTACGTCTACCAATTCCATCACACCGGCGCAGAAATACATTACATAAAGATTATATCATTTTTTTCTGGATCTGTCAAGCGCTTCATAAAGGATGTTATAGAGATTTTTTCAGAATTACCCGGAATGGATTGACAAAACGAAAAATTGCCGCAGAGATACTGAACCCACCGGACAGTCTGACCCGGTCTGCATGCTCGGGCGGTTGACTGGTCCGGAGGGATGTGCTATACTTTTCAGGAAGAGTTTGCAGGGAAAGGACGGATGGACATTGACCACTAAGGAACAGGTACGGTTGGAGCTTGAGCGTGCCGGAGGCAGCTTTTTGTCCGGCGCTCAGCTTGCCCGGCAGCTGGGGGTAAGCCGCAATGCGGTGTGGAAGGCGGTACAGGCACTGGAGAAGGAGGGCGTCCCCATGGAGGCAATCCCAAACCGGGGCTATGCCATGATTCCCGCAAAGCAGGGACTTTCTGCTTCCGGGATATACGGACACCTTTCGGATCCCCAGGCATTTACACTGCATGTGCATGATACGGTAACCTCCACCAATACCCTGGTGCGGGAGCTTGCCCAGCAGGACGCTCCGGAGGGCACGGTGGTGCTGGCAAATGCACAGACCGCCGGCAAGGGAAGATGCGGCAGGACATTCTATTCCCCCAGCCGTTCCGGCATGTATATGAGTCTGCTGCTGCGTCCGAAAATGCCGGTGGAGGAAACACTGTTTATTACAGCAGCCGCTGCAGTAGCTGTTTCTGAGGCTATTGACGCCACTGCACAGATGCATACCCAAATCAAGTGGGTAAATGATATTTACCTGCAGGAGCGGAAGATCTGCGGCATTCTGACAGAGGCTGCGCTGGACCTGGAAAATGGCATGCTCCGGTATGCGGTACTGGGCATCGGCGTCAATCTCACGCCGCCGGCAGGAGGCTTTCCTCCGGAGCTTTCCGGCATTGCAGGATCCCTATTTCCGGAGGACGGTATTCCCGATTGCTTTGCAGACAAGCTGGCAGCAGGTGTTCTTTCCGCCTTTGATGCCCGGTACAAGGCGCTGCCCTCCCACGATTTCCTGTCTAGGTACCGGGAGCGTTCCATGCTCACCGGCAGACCGGTGACGGTAGTGCAGGGAGAACGGGAACAGGACGCACTGGTGCTGGGCATTGACGACGGCTGCCGTCTGCTGGTGCGTTATCCGGACGGCAGGGAGGATGTGCTCTCCTCCGGAGAAGTGCGGATCCGTCCTCACCTGGGGGAAAATCATTGATTTTTTTCACGGAATCGTGTATAATAAAAGAATATGAGCATATGGTGAGAGGAGGGATATGATGACGGAGCCGGAGCAGCAGCCCCTGAAGCTGGAGGGCGTGGTGGACAGGGTACTGTTTTTCAACGCCACTAATGGATACATTGTGCTGGAGCTGGAAACGGAGCAGTCCATCGAAACGGTTGTGGGCGAGCTGGGAGAAATCGAGGACGGCGAAACCCTGCTTGTGATGGGGCAGTATATCAGCCACAGCAAGTTCGGCATGCAGTTTCGGGCGGAATACTGTGAGCGGAAGCTGCCCAGTACGGCGGAGAATATCCGGAAATATCTTTCCTCCGGCGTCATTTCCGGCATTGGTCCTTCCCTTGCCAAGCGTATTGTGGATGTGTTCGGGGACAAGACCTTGGAGATTATGGAACAGCATCCGGAACAGCTGGCCTCCATTAAGGGAATATCCCAGAAGAAGTGTCAGGAGATTGCCCGGGAGGTGCAGAAGATCTTCACCCTGCGGAGTCTGATGACCTATCTCTCCCAGTACCGTATTCCTGCCCGCTATGCCATGAAGGCCTTTCAGCAGTGGGGCGTGAAAAGCCGGGATGTGATTGACAGCAATCCCTATTCCCTATGCAGTGAGCTGGTGGGGCTTCCCTTCCAGAAGGCGGAGGTGCTGGCCCGTTCCCTTCGGATTTCCATGGATTCAGAGCAGCGCATTCTGGCAGGAATCCAGTATCTTTTGACGGAAAATACCTTCAGCGGACATACCTGTCTGCCCCTGGACAGGCTGCAGCCCCTGGCATGCCGGTATCTGGGAATCGGGGAACAGGCTTTCTATTCCATTTACAATCAGGCGCTGGAAGAACAGACCCTGTATGAGTACAAAAAGGGCGAACGGGAGTTTGTATATCTGCCGGAATACTACATTGCCGAGTCCTATATTGCAGATCGTATCCAGGTGATTCTGGCGTTCAGCTCTCCGGAGGATTACGACTTTGATGCACTGATTGATCTTGAGGAGCAGGAGAAGCAGATCCGGTATGAAGCGCTTCAGCGGAAAGCCATTACCACTGCTTTATCCCGGGGACTGATGGTGCTTACCGGCGGGCCCGGAACCGGCAAGACCACTACCCTTAACGCCATCATTTCTCTTTACGAAAAGCAGGGCAAGAAGGTGATGATTGCCGCCCCCACCGGAAGAGCTGCCAAGCGGATTTCAGATCTCACCGGCTACGAGGCCAAGACCATCCACCGGCTGCTGGAGGTGCAGTTTGACAGCAACGAGCGGCTCAGCTTCAAACATAACGAAAAGGATCCTCTGGACTGCGATGTGCTGGTGGTGGATGAAATGTCCATGGTGGATGTACTGCTGTTTGAGCATCTGCTCCGGGCGCTGAAGCTGCACTGCCGCATGGTGCTGGTAGGGGACAGTGACCAGCTGCCTTCGGTGGGTGCCGGAAATCTGCTGCGGGATCTGATTGACGGGGGAAGTATTCCCGTTATCGCCTTGCAGGAAATCTTCCGCCAGGCGCAGAAAAGCTGCATTGTCACCAACGCCCACCGGATCGTCCGGGGGGAGGATCCGGATCTGATGCAGAAGCAGAGTGACTTCTTTTTTTTACAGCGGCTGGAGCCTGAGCCTGCCTGTGAGCTGGTGATTTCCCTGTGCCGGGATCGTCTGCCGAAAGCATACGGCTTTGATCCCTTGAATGACATTCAGGTCATCGCGCCTGCCCGGAAGGGAACCCTTGGGGTGATTGCCCTAAACCAGGCTCTGCAGAATGCCCTGAACCCGAAGCAAAAGGGGAGGGCAGAGTGCAAAACGCCCCTGTACACCTTCCGGGTGGGGGATAAGGTCATGCAGACCCGGAACAACTATGATATTCTGTGGAAAAAGGACGGGGAGCAGGGAACCGGGATTTTCAACGGGGACATCGGGCGGATCCTGGAGATCAACCGGGCCCAGATGATGGCCACCATTGATTTTGACGGGCGGATCACCCCTTACCCTCTGGATCAGCTGGATCAGCTGGAGCTTGCCTATGCCATTACCGTACATAAAAGCCAGGGCAGCGAGTTTGAGGCAGTGGTGATTCCCATTCTGGGGGGCTTTGAAAAGCTCTATTACCGCAATCTGCTGTATACGGCGGTAACCCGTGCAAAAAAGCTGCTGATTCTGGTTGGCTCCCGGAAGAAGATTGAGGAAATGGTACATAATAACCGCAGAACCAACCGGTATTCCTGTCTGCGGCACATGCTGATGCAGAATGAACAGGCAAGCGGTTAAAGCCTGGCTGCTGGATCTGTTCTATCCCAACCGGTGCGGCTGCTGCGGGGCTTTCATTCCATGGAACGGGCTGCTGTGCCCGGACTGTGCGGCATCCCTTATGCCCGCGTCCCTTTGTTCTCATTGCGGTAAAATGCCCTGTACCGGTGAGGACAAGCTGCCTTACTCCCGGGTATATGCTGCATATGCATACAAGGACAGAGCCCGGGACGGGATTCTTTCTCTGAAACGGGGAAATAACCTGAATTTTGCTGTGCATCTTGGCAGGGTGCTGGGTGAACGGATTCCGGCGGCGGCGTATGACTGCATTGTTCCGGTGCCCATGTCCGAGCGGCGTATCCGGGAGAGAGGCTACAACCAGGCAGAGCGAATTGGTGCTGCCATCGGCGCCAGCATCGGGCTTCCGGTCCGGAAGGATTGTTTGATCCAGCGGCAGTCCGATATCCGGCAGCATGATCTTGGTGCCAGGGAACGTAGGGAACATGCAAAGCTGTATGAAGCATCGGGACATAAGCTGGAGGGTATGCGGATCCTGCTGTGTGACGATGTGCTCACCACCGGCAGCACGGCACAGCGCTGCGCAGAGCTTCTGCGGCAGATGGGAGCTGCGGATGTTGCACTAGCTGTGGGCTGTTCCGTTGTACGGGAATGCCTTACAGAGCATGACAGAAGCAATCAAGCAAAGGAGAAATGAACGTGGATATTGGCATCGATCTGGGTACGGCTAATATCGTGATGACCATGGGCAAACGGGGGGTTGTACTCAATGAGCCCTCAGTGATTGCCTTTCACAAGCGGACGGAACAGGTGGTGGCCATCGGTCGTAAGGCTTATGCCATGATCGGCAGAGCGCCGGACTATCTGGCGGTGGTGCGACCCCTGAAGGACGGCGTGATTTCAGACGATGAGCTGACCCAGTGTATGATCCGGGAGTTTATTCTCAAGGTCAGCGGCAAGCAGCTGATTAAGCCGCGGATTATTATCTGTGTTCCCTCCTTTATCACGGATGTGGAGCGGCGCGCGGTAATGGAGGCTGCCCGGAGTGCGGGCTCCCGGAAGGTGAATCTTATCCAGGAGCCCCTTGCCGCCATGCTGGGGGCAGGAGTCAGCATCGGGCAGGCAAACGGACATATGGTGGTGGACATTGGCGGCGGAACCACGGATATTGCTGTGGTATCCATGAACGGCATTGTCACCTCCCACTCCATCAAGGTGGCAGGGAACAGGCTGGACGAAGCTATCATCCGGTATGTATCCAACAAGTACAAGCTGATGATCGGAGAACGGACAGCAGAGGACGCCAAGATTGCCCTTGCCAATCTGTATGACCCCAGTGGGGATGTGCGCCTGACTGTCCGGGGAAAGAATCTGATGCGGGGATTGCCGGATTCAGCAGAGCTCACGGAGGTGGAAATGTTCGAGGCTTTGGAGGAGGATGTATTTTCCATCATCGAGGCAGTGCGTCATGTGCTGGAGCAGACGCCTCCGGAACTGATCGGAGACATCTACGACAACGGCATCCTGCTGACCGGCGGCTCTTCCTATCTGGGGGGGCTGGAAAAGCTCATCAGCCGGACCCTGGGGGTCAGATGCCATGTGGCAAAGGATGCGGAAACCTGTGTAGCAAAGGGAACCGCAAAGGCATTCCGCCGCCGGGACGTGCTGCTGGATGGGTTTGAAAGTGTCACCCTGTTCAAGTGAGGTATATATGGACGAACAGAAGAAAAAGAAACGACGAAAACGATGGATCCTCTGCCTGGCGGCGGCACTGCTGCTGAGCGGCTATCTGTATTGGCAGGATAATGATCTGATGCAGATCGGCTACACCTGTGAGAGCCCGGATATTCCCGAAGCATTTGACGGTTACCGTATCGTCCAGATTTCCGACCTGCACAACAAATGGTGGGGCAAGGATCAGGAACGTATGATGGAAGCAATCCAGGCAGCACAGCCGGATATTATTGTGCTCACCGGGGATATAATGGACGGCAATCGGCCAAAGGTGGAGCCTGCGGCACGGTTCTGTGAGCAGGCTGTGAAGCTTGCACCGGTGTATTATGTATCGGGGAATCACGAGATGTTAGCGGAATACAGTTACCGGAGGGAGCTTTTCGACCGGATGCATGCCTGCGGGGTGATTTTCATGCTTAACCGGAATGTGGAACTGACCCGGAATGGAGCGTCGATTACACTGTCCGGACTGGAGAGCATTCAAAAAGCAGATTACTTTGCGTTGAAGCAGATCTCGGATGCAGAAACGGACTTTGTGGTGCTGCTGGAGCATAACCCGGCGGATGCGGAAGCGTTCCTTCAGTCCGATGCCGATCTGACCTTGACCGGCCATACCCACGGAGGACAGTTCCGGTTCCCGCTCATCGGCGGACTGTATGCACCGGATCAGGGAATCCTGCCGGAATATGACGGAGGAGCTTTTTACGGAAACGGTCACATGCTGATTGTGAACCGGGGTGCAGGAAACAGCGGGTTTCCCTTCCGGGTCGGCAACCGGCCGGAAATTGTGACTGTTACATTACGACATGTTGAAGGAGGTGCGTAAGCATGAACTGGATGCAGCTGCTGACCATGATGGATGCGGTCAAGACCGGGGATACCACCCCCATTGCGCTGTATGCGGTGCTGGGCGGCATTGCGTTGGTGCTGATTATTCTTTGTCTGATGCTGAAAAAGAAAAAGTAGCCTAAGAAACCTCCGGTGATGCATAGATATGTATACCGGGGGTGATCGGATGCTGTACAGCTTTGCAGAATTCCGCAGCAAGGAAGTCATTGATGTGGGCAACGGCGAAAAGCTTGGATATGTGGATGATCTTGAATTTGATGCCCAGTCCGCAGCAGTTGCCGCCTTCGTCATCCGGGGGCGGGAGCGCCTGTTCGGTCTGCTGGGCAGGGAACAGGATCTGATGATTCCGTTCCGGCAGATTCAGCTGATCGGCACAGACACGATTCTTGTGGTCCGGGATCAGGAACATGCAAAACCGGATTGTGCAAAAAGGACAGGATTCAAGGCATTTCATGTTGAAGATTTGTTCAAATAAACAGTGTGAAATGACTTGCATCAAAAAGAGAAATGTGATATAATAATTCAGTAATTCACACGCAGCTGTGAACGGGGGTTGGTGCCTTGCGAAAGGTTGTTCCCGACGGGAAGCGGCTGCGGCGGGAAAATTTAAAACCAATAGGAGGACTACACAATGGGCGTAGTATCAATGAAGCAGCTTCTTGAAGCCGGTGTACACTTTGGTCACCAGACAAGAAGATGGAACCCGAAAATGGCACCGTACATTTTCACCGAAAGAAATGGCATCTACATCATCGATCTGCAGAAGACAGTCAAGAAGCTTGAGGAAGCTTACATGTTCGTTCGGGATCTGTCCGCAGAGGGCAAGAGCGTTCTGTTCGTAGGCACCAAGAAGCAGGCCGGCGATTCCGTAAAGGAAGAAGCAACCCGTGCCGGCGCTTACTATGTAAATGCACGTTGGCTGGGCGGTATGATGACCAACTTCAAGACCATCCAGAGAAGACTCCAGCGTCTGGAGCAGCTTCACGCTATGGAGGCAGATGGCACCTTCAATCTGCTGCCCAAGAAGGAAGTTATCAAGCTGAACCTGGAGATTGAGAAGCTGGAAAAGTTCATGGGCGGTATCAAGAACATGAAGCAGCTGCCGGGTGCACTGTTCATCGTTGACCCCCGCAAGGAAAAGATTGCTGTTGCTGAGGCGAAGAAGCTGAACATTCCGATCGTTGCAATTGTGGACACCAACTGTGATCCGGATGAAGTGGATTATGTCATCCCCGGCAACGACGATGCAATCCGTGCTGTAAAGCTGATTGCCGGCACCATTGCCAATGCAATCATCGAAGGCAAGCAGGGCGCTGACAATGCTGCTGCTGAGGCTGCACAGGAAGCTCCCGCAGAAGCTGAGGCTGCTGAATAAAGAATAATTCAAAACCCGGATATGTTGCGATATATTCGGGTTTTCTATACGAAGCTAAAATCTGAAATGGAGGATTTCACAATGGCTAATTTTTCTGCTAAGGAAGTAAACGAGCTGCGCAAGAGCACCGGTGTCGGCATTATGGACTGCAAGAAGGCACTGATCGAGGCAGACGGTGACGTAGAAAAGGCAATTACCATTCTGCGTGAAAAGGGCCTGGCTACCCAGGCGAAGAAAGCAGGCAGAGTTGCTGCTGAGGGCCTGGTTGCTGCAATCGTCAATGAGGATCATTCCGTAGGCGCAATTGTAGAGGTTAACTCTGAAACCGACTTTGTTGCAAAGAACGCTGAATTCAAGGAATTTGTCAACAACGTTGCAAAGACTGTTATCGAGCAGAACCCTGCTGATCTGGATGCACTGAACAACGCAAAGATGAGTGGTTCCGACAAGACCGTTGCTGAAGCTCTGCAGGATCTGTTCCTGAAGATCCGTGAGAATCTGCAGATCCGTCGTTTTGAGCGGCTGGAGGGCATTCTGGTTCCCTATGTACACGGTGACGGCAAGATCGGCGTACTGGTACAGGCTGCATGTGAGGCAGGCGCTAAGCCTGAGGTTCTGACTGTGGCTAAGGACTGTGCACTGCAGATTGCTGCAATGAATCCGGCTTACCTGTGCAGAGAGGAAGTTCCTGCTTCCGTTCTGGATGAGGAGAAGAAGATTCTGCTGGCACAGATGGCTGAGGATCCTAAAATGGCATCCAAGCCGGAACAGGTTCGTGTAAAGATTGTTGAAGGTAAGGTTGGCAAGTACTATTCCGAGAACTGCCTGCTGGAACAGGATTTCGTCAAGGACAGCTCCATGACCATCACCCAGTATGCAGACAGTGTTGCAAAGACCATCGGCTCCGATATCAAGATCACCAAGTTTGTTCGGTTTGAGCGCGGCGAGGGTATTGAAAAGCGTGTGGATAATTTTGCTGACGAAGTTGCAAGCATGATTAAGTAATCCAGGATTATTTCAACTAATAAAGAACACTGAAAAATTTCGGTGTTCTTTATTTTTTTACACTTTTACACTTTACAAGCAGAAGGAAATAGTGTAAAATAGAATAGGGTGTACTGGGTGAGATCAGTACACACCGGAACAGAATACGATAGAAGGGCATGATTGGAATGGAGCCGAAGTACAAACGGATTTTATTGAAGCTCAGCGGCGAGGCACTGGCCGGTGACAAGAGGTTTGGTTTGAATTATGATGTGATTACGGATATCTGCCGCAGTATCAAAAAATGTGCAGATCTGGGTGTGCAGATCGGTATTGTTGTAGGCGGCGGAAACTTCTGGCGTGGCCGGGAAAGCGGCGGCATGGATCGGACCAGAGCAGACCATATGGGTATGCTTGCAACCACCATGAATGCACTTGCCATTGCGGATGTACTGGAGTCCCTCGGGGTAGAGGTCCGGGTTCAGACCGCCATCACCATGCAGCAGGTTGCAGAGCCCTATATCCGGAACCGGGCAATCCGCCACCTGGAAAAGCACAGAGTTGTGATTTTTGGCTGCGGAACCGGAAATCCCTTCTTCTCCACGGACACTGCGGCTGCACTGCGTGCTGTGGAAATCGAAGCAGAGGTATTCTTTAAGGCCACAATGGTGGATGGGGTATATAATAAGGATCCCCACCGTTATCCGGATGCTGTAAAGTATGAGACCCTGACCTACAGTGAGGTGCTGGCAAATGGACTGGCTGTTATGGACAGCACAGCAGCAACCCTTTGCAAGGATAACGGCATGTCCATGCTGGTATTCAATATGGAACGCCCCGACAACATCTATGATGCCATCATGGGTCAGGATGTGGGTACTTTGATTAAGGAGAATTGACGATGAACGAACAGATTAAACTCGCAGAAGAAAAAATGGACAAGGCTCTTCAGCATCTTTCCGCTGAGTTTGCTTCCATCCGTGCAGGACGTGCCAATCCGGGCATTCTGGACAAGGTCACTGTGGATTATTATGGTGCACCGACTCCCGTGAACCAGATGGCTGCCGTTACTGTTTCTGAGGCACGCATTCTGCTGATTCAGCCCTGGGATGCTTCCATGATTAAAGCAATCAACAAGGCGCTGCTGGCTTCGGATATCGGCATTACCCCCACGGATGACGGCAAGGTAATCCGCCTGGTATTTCCTCAGCTCACCGAGGACAGACGTAAGGAGATCTGCAAGTCCATCAAGAAATACGGTGATGAAACCAAGGTGGCAGTCCGGAATATCCGTCGGGATACTATGGAAAAATTCAAGGCGCTCAAGAAAAACAGTGAAATCACCGAAGATGAGCTGAAGGATGCAGAAAAGAAAATCCAGAATATTACCGATAAATACTGCGCACAGACGGATTCCATGGTTTCCGATAAGGAAAAGGAAGTTATGAGCCTGTAAGTACAAGATGGAGAAGCTATGGCATTTAAATCAAAACAGACAGAACTAACCCTGCCGCCGCCGGAAAAGCTGCCCCGGCATATTGGTTTTATCCTGGACGGAAACGGCAGGTGGGCAAAAAAACGTGGCTTGCCCCGGAAGCTGGGACACCGGGAAGGTGCCAAGACCTTCAAGACCATTGCCCGGTACTGCCGGAATCTGAATATTCCGTATATTTCGTTCTATGCGTTCTCCACCGAGAACTGGAAAAGACCCCAGGATGAGGTGGATGCGCTGATGAAGCTCTTTGACCAGTATATCGACGATGTGCGGGAATTCTTTGATCTGGAAACAAAGCTGATTTTTCTGGGGGATAAGTCTAGGTTCACTCCTGAACTGCGGGAAAAGATGCTGGCAGTGGAACGGGATACGGCACACTTTGACAAGATGACCATGATGATCGCCATCAACTACGGCGGTCGGGATGAGATTGTCCACGCTGCAAAGCAGATTGCCCTGAAGGCACAGGATGGGCAGCTTGACCCTGACACATTGACGGAGGATATGTTCGAGCAATATCTCTATACCGCCGGTGTGCCGGATGTGGATCTGCTGATCCGACCCAGCGGAGAGCTGCGCCTCTCCAACTACATGATCTGGCAGTGTGCCTATGCGGAATTCTACTTCACCAACGTGCTTTGGCCGGATTTTTCCCAGAAGGAACTGGATAAGGCTCTGGTGGATTATGCCGGACGGGGCAGAAGATTCGGAGGGGTGTGAGATGGGTATACGTCTGATCTCCTCTGCGGTGGCCAGTGCGTTGGCAATCGGGGTTCTGCTTCTGCATAACACGGTGGTGTTTCCCATTGCCATTGCAGCAGTCAGCATGATTCTGATGTTTGAGCTGTTCCGGGCAGCAGGCTGTCTGCGCTACCGGCTTTCGGCGGGGATTGCATTCCTCTACGGGGGAGTACTTCCGTTTCTTGTGTACTTTGGCAAGTCGGCATATCGTCCGCTGGCTGCTGCAATTGCATGTATTCTGCTTTTTGCAACGTACATTCTGCAGCATACACGCATGTCCCTGTTCCATGCCATAATGCTGGTATTCGGCACTTTGCTGATTCCCTACTCCATGTGCTGCTGCATTACCATGAACGGGATGGACGGCATTCATGGCATCATCTATGTTGTCATGGCGCTGTGCGGTGCCTGGCTTGCTGATTCCGGAGCATATTTTGTGGGTACCTTTTGCGGCAGACATAAGCTATGTCCGAAGATCAGTCCGAAGAAAACCGTGGAGGGCTTTCTGGGCGGCGTTCTGACCAACGGGATACTGTTCATTGCTTTTGCTGCGGTTTACAGCCGGATTATGGCAGCCCGCGGAGATGTATTTACAGTGCATTATGTGACGGTATGTCTGCTGGGCATGGCATGCGCCCTGATCGGCACAGTGGGGGATCTGACCGCTTCCCTGATCAAGCGGCATTTTCAGATCAAGGATTACGGAAATATTATGCCGGGGCATGGGGGACTGCTGGACCGGTTTGACAGTGTTCTGCTTGTTGTGCCGTTTTTCTGCGCCGTGCTCCAGCTTACGCCGCTGTACAGCTATTAAACATAAGGGGCTATTTTCCGCTTGGGGGTAGCCTCTTTTTCCCTTGTTTACGGGAATCTTCATTGGAGGGATGAATTTGAAATCTGTAGCCATATTGGGCAGTACCGGGTCCATCGGTACCCAGGCATTGGACGTTGCCAGGCAGCATAAACTGAACATAACAGCGCTGGCTGCACACAGCAGTGTGGAAAAGCTGGAGCAGCAGGCAAGAGAATTTTCCCCCTTGTGCGTCTGTATCTATAACGAAGGGCAATATGCAGAATTGAAGCAGCGGCTGGCGGATACCAGCATCCGGGTACTCTGCGGAATGGATGGGCTATGTGAAATTGCACAGCAAAAGGAAGCGGATACCTTTTTAAACGCAGTGGTTGGCATGGTGGGATTACTCCCGACCCTGACTGCCATTGAAGCAGGGAAGGACATTGCTCTGGCCAACAAGGAAACCCTGGTTGCAGGCGGTCAGCTGGTGATGGAGGCTGCAAGACGCAAGCAGGTTCCCATCTATCCGGTGGACAGTGAGCATTCCGCCATTTTTCAGTGTCTGCAGGGGAACAAGCGTTCCCAGCTGCGGAAAATCATTCTCACCGCCTCCGGCGGACCATTCTTTGGCAAAACCCGGGAGGAGCTGAAGCATGTAACGGTTCAGCAGGCCCTCAAACATCCCAACTGGAGCATGGGCAGCAAAATCACCATTGATTCTGCCACCCTCATGAACAAGGGTCTGGAATTTATTGAAGCCAAGTGGCTTTTTGATCTGGAGCCGGATCAGATTGAAATTGTGGTACACCGGCAAAGCGTTGTGCATTCTGCTGTGGAGTATCAGGATTATTCCGTAATCGCCCAGCTTGGTGTGCCGGATATGAAAATACCCATTCAGTATGCGCTTTTGTATCCGGATAGGATGCCCTGTCCCACGCAGTCCCTTTCCCTGACGGATTACGGTACCCTGACCTTTGCAAAGCCGGATCTGGAAATATTTGACTGTCTGCGCACCTGCATTGACGCCATTACAAGAGGCGGGGCCTATCCCTGCATTGCAAACGGAGCCAATGAAGCGGCTGTTGCCCATTTCCTGGCGGGGGACATTCCGTTTCTGCGGATTGGCGAACTGGTATCAGCGGCAGTCTCCCATTTCCCGTTTATGCAGCTGCACTGCTATGAGGACGTGATGCAGGCTGATACGCAGGCACGGGCATTTGTGGAAGAAAATCTGTTGTAATTCTCTAATTGAGAAAGGTGTATTATGGTAAAAATTATCCTTGCAATTCTGGTGCTGGGCATCATTGTAGCGATTCACGAATTCGGGCATTTTGCAATAGCGAAGCTCTGCGGCATCCGGGTGAATCAGTTTGCCATCGGTATGGGTCCTGCTATTCTGAAAAAGAAGTGGGGAGAAACAGAGTATTCCCTCCGGCTGCTGCCCATTGGCGGGTTCTGCTCCATGGAGGGGGAGGACGAGGCCAGCGAGGACTCCCGGGCATTCAATCACAAAAGTGTACCCCGGCGTATGGCTGTGGTGGTGGCCGGTGCAGTCATGAACCTTTTGCTGGGGTTTATCCTGCTGGTAATCACCACCGGCATGGGGGACGCCATTACCACCACCACCATCAGCCGGTTCCACACGGACGAGAACGGCAATTCGGTTTCCTCCAGCGAAAGCTCCGGATTGCAGGTGAATGACACCATTGTCCGGATTAACGGCATGCGGATCTATACCGATACGGACCTTTCCTATAAGCTGCAGTATACCAATGACAATGATTTTACCGTGGATGTGCGCCGGAATGGTGAGATCGTGACATTGGAGCATGTACGCTTTGAGGATACCGCCACCACCGGCAGACTGGATTTCTGGGTATATGGACAGAAGCCCACGGTGGGCAGTGTACTGTCCTATGCGGCGAAAAATACCTACTCCATTGCCCGGATGACCTGGGTGTGCTTTCTGGATCTCATCCGGGGCAATGTGGGCTTTCATGATATGTCCGGTCCTGTGGGCATCGTCAACGCCATCGGAGAGGCGGCTACCCTTGGGGAAACCCTCCGGGAGCATGTGCTGTCCCTGCTGAGCCTGTCCACTCTTGTGACCATCAATCTGGGCTTCTGCAATCTGCTGCCCCTGCCGGCGCTGGATGGGGGACGGCTGGTATTCCTCATCATCGAAGCCATCCGCCGGAAGCCCATCAAGCCGGAGCATGAGGGTATGGTTCATCTGGTGGGCATGGGGCTGCTGATGCTGCTGATGCTGGCGGTGACCTATAACGACATTGTCAGACTGATTCAATAAACCAAAGGAGAAGAAATCATGCGAACAGTAAAACCGGTAAAAGTCGGGGATTGCCTGCTGGACGGCAAGCATATTTATATCCAGTCCATGCTGAACCGCCGTTCCGATGATATTGCAGGCAGTGTGGAACAGGCTCTTGCCCTGGAACAGGCAGGCTGTGAGATTGTGCGTGCTGCTATTCCGGATATGGATGCGGTACGGCTTGTGGGGGCACTGAAGGAAAAGCTGCATATTCCCCTGGTGGCGGATATTCACTTTGATTACCGGCTTGCCATTGAGGCAGCAGCAGCAGGTGTGGACAAGATCCGCATCAATCCGGGAAATATCGGGGATATGGATCGGGTCAGACAGGTGGTAGAGGCTTGTAAGTCCCGGCAGATTCCCATCCGGATCGGGGTAAATTCCGGCTCTCTGGAAAAGGAACTGCTGGCAAAGTACGGGGCTCCCACGCCGGAGGCTCTGGTGGAAAGCGCCATGGGGCATGTGGCAATGCTCAACCGGTTTGACTTTGACGATATTGTGATTTCGATCAAGTCCTCGGATGTGCCCACCATGATCCGGGCATACCGGCTTGCAGCCCAGGCCTGCCCCTATCCGCTGCATCTGGGCGTTACCGAAGCAGGTACGGAGCGCATGGGGCTCATCAAATCCGCCATCGGCATCGGGGCACTGCTGGCGGATGACATCGGGGAAACCATCCGGGTATCCCTGACGGATGATCCCATCAAGGAGATTGCCGCTGCCCGGGATATTCTCAAGGGAGTAGGCAAACGCAGCGGTGTACAGATCGTATCCTGTCCCACCTGCGGCCGGACCAGGATTGATCTGGTGCGGGCGGCAAAGGAAGTGGAAGCTGCTGTGGCTAACCTGGATAAGGACATCAAGATCGCCGTTATGGGCTGTATTGTCAACGGACCCGGTGAAGCACGGGAAGCAGACATCGGCGTGGCAGGGGGAGACGGCTGCGCCGTGATCTTCAAAAAGGATCAGTGCCTGCGCAAGATTCCGGAGTCGGAAATTGTGCCGGAGCTGCTGAAGGAAATCGAAAAGCTGTAAGGTGATTGCATGGAACTGAAACTCGCTGACTTTTTGTCGGATCTTGCACCGGAGCTGCCGGGGGCTGCACTGGAGGGTATGCTTTATCGTCTGACCTATACGGAAAACCGGACGGAAATGACCTTTCATGTGCGTTACGACCAGGTGCTGGAGGCAGAGGCCATCTTCGCCTTTGAGGCTGCACTGGAGCATCGGCTTTCCCTGTCCAGGGTTACCCTTGCCTGTCGGTATGCGCCGGAGCTGTTCCGGCTGGAAACCAGCTATCCCGCCCTGATTACCCTGCTGAAGCGCCGGATGTCCGTGCTCAACGGCTTTCTGGATCATGCGGCTGTCAAGCGGGAAGAAGACAAGCTGACCATCTCCCTGGTGCATGGGGGACGGGACATTCTGGAGCAAGCCGGCTTCTGCCGTGCCCTGAGTATGCTGATACAGGAGCAGTACGGCATCCAGCTTCAGGTCGAGCTGGATGGCGAAACCACGGTAGCTCCTGCCCAGCATGAGGAACTGATCGCCAAGGTGGCTGCCGCTATTCCCCAGCATACGGAACAGCTGGCTGCAACTGCTTCCGGCGGTTCCGACAAGCCGGCTGCCCCGAAGGTGGTTTCCGCCAATACGGCGCTGCTGCATCTTCCCTTTGAAATTGAAGAAGGCTCGGCGCTGGTGATCCGGGGCAGCACCATCAAGGAACAGCCCATTTCCCTCCAGGAAGCCACCGGCCGGCTGGACACCAAGGTGGTGGTTTGGGGAGATATTTTTGACGTTCCGGACCGGAAAGAAGTCAAGAACGGGCAGAAAACCATCCTCAGCTATTACATTACGGATTATACCGGGTCCATCATGCTGAAGATGTTCATTGACACCAAGAAGCTGTCCGAGGCTGCCTATGACAAACTGAAAAACGGCTGCACTGTGGTGGCAAAGGGCAATATTGAGTTTGACACCTTCAATAAGGACATCACCCTGATGCCTATGGATCTGATGCTGGTAAAGCGGAAGCTGCGTATGGACAATGCGCCGAAAAAGCGTGTGGAGCTGCATATGCATACCACCATGTCCGCAATGGATGCGGTAAGCTCCGCCTCTGACCTGATTGCCCGGGCCCAGGCCTGGGGACATTCCGCCATTGCCATTACGGATCACGGTGTGGCACAGGCATTCCCGGAGGCCATGAACGCCATCGGCAAGGCAAAGGATTTTAAGGTCATCTATGGGTGCGAAGCCTATGTGGTCAACGACATTGCCCAGCGGAACATTCTGATCGGAGAAACCGATAAGACAGTTAACGATACCATTATCATTTTTGACGTGGAAACCACCGGACTCAGCGCCGAGCGGGACAGACTTACCGAAATCGGTGCAGTGAAAATCAAGAATATGCGGGTGGCGGATTCCTTCCACACCTATGTGAATCCGGAGCGCCCCATTCCGCCGGAGATCACCGAGCTTACCGGCATTCATGAGGGCATGGTGGCGGATGCGCCCAAGGCACCTCAGGCGCTGCAGGCGTTCTTTGCCTTCTGCGGAGAGGATCCGGTGCTGGTTGCCCACAACGCCCGGTTTGATACCAGCTTTTTAGATGCGGCGGCGGCACGGGCAGGACAGCGGTATGCCTATGCCTACATCGACAGCCTGGTGCTGTGTCAGGCCATGCTGCCGGATCTTGCAAAGCATAAGCTGAACATTGTGGCAAAGCATCTAAAGCTGGGCAAGTTCGATCACCACCGGGCGGACAATGACGCCATGATGCTGGCGAAAATCTATCTGGAGCTTGTGGGGCGGCTGATTACGGACAAGAAGCTGGAATACCTGTCCGAGCTGAATACCAAGGTGCAGAAGATCGATGCAAAGAAGCTGAAATCCTATCACCAGATTATTCTGGCGAAAAACCAGACCGGCCTCAAAAATCTTTATCGGCTGATTTCCTACGGGCATATAGACTGCTTCTATAAAAAGCCCCTGATGCCAAAATCCCAGCTGCTCAAGCATCATGAGGGACTGCTGTTCGGCAGTGCCTGTGAAGCGGGAGAGCTGTTCCGTGCCATGGTGGAGGGCAGACCCTATGCAGAGCTGCTGGAGCTTGCGAAATTCTATGACTATCTGGAAATACAGCCTCTGGGAAATAATGCCTTTATGCTCCGGAACGGTACGGCGGAATCCGAGGAGGATCTGAAAAACTGGAACCGGATGATCTGTAAGATCGGGGACGATCTGGGATTGCCCGTGGTGGCAACCTGTGATGTACATTTTATGGACCTTAAGGACGGAAAGTACCGGCAGATTCTGATGGCGGGCAACGGGTTCAAGGATGCGGACCAGCAGGCGCCTTTGTATCTGCGCACCACCGATGAAATGCTGGAGGAGTTTTCCTACCTGGGGCAGGAAAAGGCCTATGAGGTGGTTGTGGAAAACACCAACCGGATTGCAGACCAGATTGATTTTGTCCGCCCCATTCCCAAGGGTACCTTTACCCCGAATATTGAGGGCGCAGAGGAAGATCTGACCCGGATTACCAATGCCAGAGCCAGAGAGATCTATGGGGATCCTCTGCCGGAGATTGTGGCAAAGCGGCTGGACCGGGAGCTTTCCTCCATCATCAAGCACGGCTTTTCCGTACTGTACATTATCGCCCAGAAGCTGGTTTCCAATTCCGAGGAACACGGCTATCTGGTGGGCTCCCGTGGATCCGTCGGCTCCTCCTTTGTGGCGTCCATGGCGGGCATTTCCGAGGTCAATCCTCTGGTTCCCCATTATGTATGCCCCAAGTGTAAGCACAGCGAATTCATTACTGACGGCAGCTACGGCTCCGGTTTTGATCTTCCCGCCAAAAACTGTCCGGACTGCGGCATTGAAATGCGCCGGGACGGGCATGACATACCCTTTGAAACCTTCCTGGGCTTTGACGGAGACAAGGCGCCGGATATAGACCTGAACTTCTCCGGCGAGTACCAGTCCTCTGCCCACCGGTATACGGAGGAGCTGTTCGGCAGAGCCAACGTGTTCAAGGCAGGCACCATCAGCACCGTGGCAGAAAAAACCGCCTTTGGCTATGCCAAGCATTTTCTGGAGGAACGGAACGAATCCCAGAATCCGGCGGAGGAAAACCGTCTTGCCAAGGGCTGTACCGGCGTCAAGCGTACCACCGGACAGCATCCTGGGGGCATGGTGGTTGTGCCCTCTGATTACGATGTATATGACTTTACCCCGGTGCAGCATCCGGCTGACTGTGCGGATTCCGACGTGATTACCACCCATTTCGACTTCCACAGTCTCCACGACACCATCCTGAAGCTGGATGAGCTGGGGCATGTGGTGCCCACCCTCTATAAGCATCTGGAGGATCTGACCGGCATCAAAATTGCAGACGTTCCGACTACGGATCCGGACGTCATCCGTATGTGTACGGACGTATCCGTGCTTGGGGTCACCAAGGAGGATATTTATTGTCCCACCGGCAGTCTGGGTATTCCGGAGATGGGTACCAATTTCACCATCGGTATGCTGATGGACGCAAAGCCCACCAAATTCAGCGACTTTCTGCAAATCTCCGGTCTGTCCCATGGTACGGACGTATGGCTGGGCAACGCAAAGGATCTGATCGAGAACAAGACCTGTACCATTTCCGAGGTTATCGGTACCCGTGACAGTATTATGACCTATCTGCTGTACAAGGGGGTAGAGCCCAAGCAGGCGTTCCAGATCATGGAGGATACCCGAAAGGGCAAGGCGCCCAAAACCTTTACCCCGGAAAGAATCCAGATGCTGAAGGATCACAATGTGCCCCAGTGGTATATTGACAGCTGTCTGAAAATCAAGTACATGTTCCCGAAGGCCCATGCGGCAGCCTATGTCATTGCAGCCATCAAGCTGGGATGGTTCAAGCTGCATAAGCCCCTGGAGTTTTACTCCACTTACTTTACCGTCCGGGGCGGAGACTTTGACGCAGAGCTTGCCGTGCGGGGCATTGCCGCTGTCCGCAACCGGATTGAGGAGCTGCGTGCCCTTGGCAATGACCGGAGCAAGAAGGAGTCCGACCTTTACGATATTTTGTTGATTGTCAACGAAATGATGTCCCGGGGCTTTGAATTTCTGCCCATCGATCTTTACAAATCCCATGCGGTCAAATATCTGATTGAAGACGGCAAGATCCGCATTCCCTTCGGGGCTCTGTCCGGTGTGGGGGAGGCAGCAGCCATGAGCCTGTACGAAACTGCACAGGCAAGGGATTTTGTTTCCATAGAAGAGTTCCAGAACAAATGCGGTGTGTCAAAAACCATAGTGGACACCCTGGAAAGCATCGGCGCTTTGGGCGCATTGCCGAAATCCAGCCAGATGACCCTGTTCTAACTTGACTTTTTTATAATACTATGCTAACATATTAGCATAGTAAAGTGATGAAAGGAGTGCGGCAGCAGCCGCAGGCAGCCATGAGATATTATGATTTGATTACGCCGGAGGGTACGAAGGACTATCTGTTTACCGAATGCGCACAGCGACGCAGCGTGGAGCACAGGATCGAGCAGATTTTCAAAAGCCGGGGCTTTTCCGAGATCATCACCCCTGTGCTGGAGTTTTTTGATGTATTCAGCCACAAATCCGCATATTTTCCCCAGGAGCAGATGTATAAATTCGCAGACAGCAAGGGGCGGCTGCTGGTGATCCGTCCGGATTCCACCATGCCCATTGCCCGGGTGGTTGCAACCCGGCTGAAGGATGCGCCCCTGCCCCTGCGGCTGTACTACAACCAGTGTGTGTATGCAAATACCCCTCAGCTGAAGGGCCGCAGCGATCAGGTTGCCCAGACCGGCATTGAGCTTATCGGTTCGGATTCCAAGCTGGCCGATCTTGAGGTGATCTCCACCGCACTGGAGGTACTGGAGGCTTGCGCCTATGATACCTTCTCCCTGGAGCTTGGAGACATCGCCGTATTCAAGGAACTGATGAACCAGCTCCACACGGACGAGGAAACCCAGGAGCAGATCCGCAGTCTGATTGAATTCAAGAACTATCCTGCCCTCAACGATCTGCTGGATACCATCGGGGACAGTGAGACTGTCCGGGCGGTGAAAATGCTGCCCCGTCTGTTTGGCGGCGAGGAGGTCTTTGCAAAGGCCGCCCATTACTTCAAGGGGGAGAGAATGCAGGAAATCCTGAATAATCTCCGCAGCGTGTATGAGGATGCAGTACGGATGTGCGGCAACGGCAAGGTGACCATTGATCTTGGTATGGTGAACCGGACGGATTATTACACCGGCATCATCATCAAGGGCTACCTGTCCGGCTATGGAGACGAGGTGCTTTCCGGCGGGCGTTACGACAAGCTGATCGCAGAGTTTGGCTACGACGTGCCGGCCACGGGCTTTGCCGTCCATGTGGACGCCATTTCCCAGGTGTATGCAAAGCATGATCCCCAGGTGTCTGCACACAGTGATGTGCTGATTTTTGCCGGCGAGGGCTGTGAAGTACAGGCAATCAGCCGTGCCAAAAAGCTGCGGGCAGAGGGGCTTATTGTAGAGCTTGCTATGCAGGATTCTGTGGAGGATGCAAGAGAATACGCCCGGCAGAGAGGTATCGCCAAGCTCGTAATCATCAATGACGAAACAGCAACGGAAATCATTTCCGGCTGATGGGATAAAGGAGAAACGGAAATGGAAAAACCATTGCGCATTGCCCTGACAAAGGGCAGACTGGAAAAGGATACGATTGGGCTGCTGGAATCTCTGGGCTTTGACTGCACCGCAGTCCGGGAAAAGGGGAGAAAGCTGATTCTGCCGATTCCGGATGCCAATCTGGAGGTAGTACTTGCCAAGGCGGCGGATGTCATTACCTATGTGGAGCACGGGGTCTGTGATATGGGTGTTGTCGGCAAGGATACCATTATGGAAATGAACGGGAAATTCTATGAGCTGGTGGATCTGGGCTTCGGCAAATGCAAATTTGCCCTTGCCGGTAAAAAGGGTGATGACTTTTATGCCGGCATCGGCGTCAAGACCATTGCCACCAAGTATCCCAATGTAGCACGGGCATTCTTTGAAGCCAAGGGCATGGACGTGGAGATCGTTAAGATTGAAGGCTCTGTGGAGCTGGCGCCCCTGCTGGAGCTTGCCAATGGCATTGTGGATATTGTAGAAACAGGGTCCACTCTGAGAGAAAATGGGCTGGAGGTCTTTGAGGATGTAGCGCCGATTTCCGCCCGGCTCATCGTCAATACAGTAAGTCTGAAGCTGCGGCAGCAGCAGATTGAAGCCCTGATTGAAAAAATCGAAGCCCAGCTGAACAAATAGGAGGACAGAGCCATGATGAAGAAAATTTATGCCAACGGTACCGACGAAAAGGCCTTTCTGGAGCAGCTTGCACAGCGCAACGGCGAAACCGACAAGAAGGTCAGCCAGATCGTTACCGAAATCATTGAAACCGTCCGCAAGGGCGGGGATCAGGCTGTACAGAATTATACCAAGCAGTTTGACGGAGAGCTGCCCCAGTATTATGAGGTTCCCCGGGAAGTCATCGAGGATGCCCTGAATGAGGCGGACGAGGATTTTGTCAATGCCCTGCTGGATGCCATGGAAAATATCGCAGATTTTCACAATCGCCAGCGTGAAAACAGCTTTGTGAACGCCCTGCCCAACGGTGTGCTGCTTGGACAGCGTGTACGGGGTCTGAAGCGGGTTGGTCTTTATGTGCCCGGCGGTACGGCTGCCTATCCCTCCAGTGTGCTGATGAATGCTATTCCGGCAAAAATCGCCGGGGTGGAGGAGATTATTATGGTAACGCCCCCCCGGAAGGACGGCACGCCGAACCCGGATATTCTGGTGGCAGCTGCAATCTGCGGCGTGGACAGAGTATTCCTCAGCGGCGGAGCCCAGGCCATTGCAGCGCTGGCATACGGCACGGAACAGATCCCCCGGGTGGACAAGATCGTAGGTCCCGGAAACATTTACGTGGCAACTGCAAAGAAGCTGCTGTACGGGGTTGTGGATATTGATATGGTGGCTGGTCCCAGCGAAATCCTGGTGCTGACGGATGATTCTGCGGATCCCTCCTTTGTGGCAGCGGATCTCATGTCCCAGGCGGAACACGACAAGCTGGCCTCCTCCATTCTGGTGACCACCAGTGAAGAACTGGCGGATGCAGTGATTGTTGAGCTGGAAAAGCAGGTGCAGAGCCTGTCCCGGAAGGAGATCATCGAGGCTTCCCTGCGGGATCAGGGCGCCATCCTGATCTGCGACTGCGTGGACTGTGCAGTTGAACTGGCCAACGCCATTGCGCCGGAGCACCTGGAGGTACACCTGCAGAACCCCATGGAGTATCTGGGCAGGCTGGATAATGCAGGCTCCATCTTCCTGGGGCAGTATGCTTCCGAGCCCCTGGGTGATTATTTTGCCGGCCCCAACCACGTTCTGCCCACCAGCGGTACTGCCCGGTTCTTCTCACCCCTGTCCGTTTCCAGCTTTCTGAAGCGTTCCGGCTATGTGTACTACACCAAGGAGGCCCTGGCGGACGCCAAGGATGATATTGTGCTGATTGCCGAGCGGGAGGGGCTTACCGCTCACGCAAATGCCATCAAGGTACGGTTCGCAAAGGATTGACCGGAAGGAGAGAACGCTATGCAGTATCAGCTGAATCAGAAGCTGGCGGATCTGGTGCCCTATGACCCGATTCAGGGCTGCTACCGGATCCGGCTGGATGCCAATGAATCCTACATATCCCTGCCGGAGGAGCTGCGCCGGCAGATCGGTGATGCGGTGGGGGCACTGCCCCTGAACCGGTATCCGGATCCTCTGTCCAGGGATGTAAACGCAGCATTTGCTGCCTATTACGGGCTGGATCCGGACTGTGTCACCTCCGGCAACGGGTCGGACGAACTCATCAGCATCATTACCAGCTGCTTTCTGGAATCCGGGGACACCATCGTCACCCTGTCGCAGGATTTTTCCATGTACGCCTTTTACAGCAGCCTCTATGAACTGCATGTGGAGGTATGCCCCAAGCGGGAGGATCTGACCATTGACGTGGACGCACTGATTGCCTTCTGCAGGAAAACCCATGCAAAAGCGGTGGTTTTCTCTAACCCTTGCAACCCCACGTCCCTGGGCGTGAACCGGGAGGAGATCCGCCGCCTGCTGGAGAGCCTGGATTGTCTGGTAATCCTGGACGAAGCCTATATGGATTTCTGGGATCAAAGCATGCTGCCGGAGCTTTCCCGCTATGATAACTGTATCATCCTCAAAACCTGCTCCAAGGCGCTGGGGCTGGCAGGCATCCGGCTTGGCTTTGCAGTAGCCGGGAAGACCATTACCCGTGCTCTGCGGGCAGCCAAATCTCCTTACAATACGGACATGATCGCCCAGACCATTGGCAGAATTCTGTTTAATAAGCCGGAATATCTCCGTGACTGTACATCCCAAATCACAGCGCATGCAAAACAGCTGCACCGGGATATGCTGCAGCTGCAAAAGCAGTATTCCGCCATCCTGGAACAGGTGTATGACAGCTGCACAAACTTTGTGTTTGTCAAAACCGCCTATGATGCACAGCTTTATCAGCTGCTGCTGGATGCATCCATCGCAGTTCGCCGGTTCCGGGGCTTCCTGCGGATCTGCACCGGATCCTCGGAGGAGAATGCTGCTTTGCTGGAGGCACTGACCCGGAGTCTGGATACCATTTGCAGCGAGGAGGGAAGGAAATGAGAACAGGAGCTGTAGACCGGAAGACCCGGGAAACACAGATTCACGTAGAAGTCCTGCTGGACGGAAAGGGCACCGCCCAGATTGACACAGGCATCGGCTTTTTTGACCATATGCTCACGGCCCTGTCCGCCCACAGCGGAATCAGTATGGTGATTCAGTCCAAGGGTGATTTGCATGTGGATGCCCATCACACAGTGGAGGATACGGGCATCGTACTGGGGGAGGCGCTGAAGCAGGCGCTGGGGGATAAGTCCGGTATCTGCCGGTACGGAACCGCCTGTATCCCCATGGACGAATCCCTTGCCTTTGCCTCTCTGGACATCAGCAACCGGCCCTTTCTGGTGTGGAACGGCAGCTTCACTACACCCATGATCGGTGCCTTTGATACCAACCTTGCAGAAGAATTTTTTCGCGCCTTTGCCTTTCATGCCGGCATCACCCTGCATGTGAACATGCTGTACGGCAGCAACGACCACCACAAGTGTGAGGCAGCTTTCAAGGCGGTTGCCCATGCACTGCAGGCTGCGGTGAAGGAAAATGAAACAGGCGCACTGCTTTCCACAAAGGGGGCGTTGTAATGATTGCGGTAATTGACTACGGCGCAGGCAATATTTTCAGCGTAGAAAATGCCCTGCGGTATCTGGGACAGGAGCATGTACTGACGGATGATCCGGATACCATCCGCCGGGCGGATGCCATTATTCTGCCGGGGGTAGGCGCATTCCCCAGTGCCATGCAGATGCTCCATGCCCACGGACTCACGGAGCTTTTGCAGCAGCAGGCAAAGGAAAAGCCCTTTCTGGGTATCTGCCTTGGTATGCAGATGCTGTTTGAAAAAAGCTTTGAATTTGAACCCTGTGCGGGACTGGGACTGCTGCCGGGAACCGTGGAGCGGATTCCGGATCACGGACTGGTGATCCCCCATATGGGCTGGAATAAGCTGGACTGCAAGCTGGACTGCCCCATGCTGCAGGGTCTGCCGGAGGAAGCATATGTGTACTTTGTGCATTCCTATCAGGCAATGTGTCCGGATTCGGTGATTGCTGCCTCCTGTGCATACGGCAGCACCATTCCGGCACTGGTGTACGATGGGGCATATGTATTCGGCGCCCAGTTCCACCCGGAAAAGAGCGGCGAGGTTGGCTTACAGATGCTGAAAAACTTTGCGGCATTGGCATAAGGAGAAGGCTTATGATTATTTTACCAGCGATTGACATTAAGGATGGCAAGTGCGTCCGGCTGTGGAAAGGGGATTTCCAGACAGCCGAGCAGGTGGCGGAAAGCTATATGGACACGGCCCAGAGCTTTGCAAAGGCGGGTGCAGAGTGGATCCATATGGTAGATCTGGACGGCGCCAAATCCGCAAAGCCGGTAAACGGGGAGATCTTTCTGGATGTGGCAAAGCATACACCGTTGAAGGTGGAGCTTGGAGGCGGAATCCGCTCCCTGGATACAGTGGAATACTATCTTTCCGGCGGCATCAGCCGGGTGATTCTGGGATCCATTGCCCTGAAAAATCCGCAGATTGTAAAAGAAGCTGCTGCGGAATACGGGGAACGGATTGCCGTGGGTATTGACGCCAAAAACGGAAAGGTTGCCGCCGAGGGCTGGCTGGATGATTCGGATGTGGATTACATTACCCTTGCCCGGGAAATGATTCAGGCGGGAGTACGGACATTTATTTTTACGGATATTTCCAAGGACGGCACCCTGTCCGGGGTCAATGCGGAACAGCTGTCCGCCCTAGCAGAAGCTACCCGGGGTGCATGCAACATTATTGCCAGCGGCGGTGTGCATACCATTGCGGATATCCGGATCTGCCGGGACATGGGGCTTTACGGTACCATCTGCGGCAAGTCCCTGTACAAGGGAACGCTGGATCTTCGGGAAGCCATTGCAGAGGGCCGGCGTGTATAGGCGATACTGACTGAAAGGAGCATCAGCTATGCTTGCAAAACGAATCATACCCTGTCTGGATGTGCGCAACGGCAAGGTGGTCAAGGGTGTCAACTTTGAGGGCATCCAGGACGTGGGAGACCCGGTGGCATGCGCAGCAGAATACAACCGACAGGGTGCGGATGAGCTTGTGTTTTATGACATCACTGCTTCCCATGAGGGACGGGGGGTCATCCTGGACGTTGTCCGGAGGACGGCGCAGCAGGTATTTGTTCCCCTGACTGTAGGGGGCGGCATTTCCACCATCGAAGATTTCCGGGAAACCCTGCGTGCCGGTGCGGACAAGGTATCCATCAATTCCTCCGCGGTGAAGAATCCCAAGCTGATCGCAGAAGCGGCGGATATTTTCGGCAGCCAGTGCGTGGTGGTAGGCGTAGATGCCAAGCGGAACGGCCTGGGTGGCTATACGGTATACGTGAACGGCGGCCGCATTGACATGCACCTGGATCTGATCCAGTGGGTCAAGCAGGTGGAGCAGCTGGGGGCAGGGGAAATCTGCCTGAACTCCATTGATGCAGACGGTACCAAGGCGGGTTTTGATATTGAAATGCTGAACGCTGTATGCGATGCGGTAAAGATTCCAGTGATCGCCAGCGGCGGTTGCGGCTGCCTGTCGGATTTTTCTGATGTATTTGCACAAACGGGAGCCACAGCTGCCCTGGCGGCCTCTCTGTTTCATTTCAAAGAGCTGACTGTGCAGCAGGTCAAGACCCATTTAAAGCAGCAGGGCATTGCCGTGCGGTAAGGAGGCAGTATGAATCTGGAGCAATACTTTCAAAAGGGAGAACTAATTCCTGCTATTGTATATGAGGCAAGCACCGGGCAGGTACTGATGCTGGCCTACATGAACCGGGAGAGCATGCAGAAGACGCTGGAAACCGGATACACCTGGTTCTGGAGCCGTTCCCGGCAGGAGCTTTGGAACAAGGGAGCCACCTCCGGTCATCTACAGAAGGTGCTGTCCATTGACGCAGACTGTGACAATGACACCCTGTTGATAACCGTGGAGCAGACCGGGGCGGCATGCCACACCGGACACCACAGCTGTTTTTATACGAGAATTTTTGAACGACAGACGGAGGATTGAATCATGTCGAAGAATGTTTTAGAAGATCTGTACCAGGTTGTGCTGGATCGGAAGGCACAGTATGCAGAAAGCGGCGAATCCGCAGAGGAAATCAAGAAGAAGTCCTATACCTGTTATCTGTTTTCCCAGGGGGAGAATAAGATTCTGAAAAAATGCGGCGAGGAGTGCACAGAAATGGTTATCGCTGCAAAGAATCACGATAACGATGAGCTGAAAAATGAGATTTCCGATCTGTTGTATCATATCATGGTGCTGTGCGCAGAGGAGAACCTTCCTTTTTCTGAAGTGGAGGCGGTTCTGGAGGAGCGCAGCAAGAAGATCGGCAACCTGAAGGTATTCAAGCAGGTGGACCGGGAAACCTGATTCTTTGCACAGTCACATTTTCCCCTTCCGGCGAATATGATGTACAGAAGTACAATTTCTGCGCTTCAGAAAGCATTGTGAAGGAGGAAGGATATGAGCGAGTCTTTGCATCCGGATTGTCCCCAGGAAGCTGTTCCGGTAAAAGTGAACCGTGTGTTCGACAGCTGCAGCGATAAGGATTGTCTGACCGGCGTGGTTGTCCGGCTGGAGGGCTGTGAGCTGCCGCCCCACAGCACATTCGTCAAAACCAAGTGTGTATCCATCCGGGATGTGTGTATTTCAGTGGAACCGGTGCCCTTTAACCGGGGATTCTATTCTATTGATCTCACCTATACCTTTGATGTGGATCTGCTGGTCAGTGAACATGCCTGCGAGCCGGGTATGCCCCTGCACGGCACAGCCACTGCGGCAAAAACCTGCATACTCTACGGCAGCGAATCCGCAACCAAGACCTTTTCCAGCTCCGGTGCATGCACCGGACACACCAATCACTGCTGCAACATTGTGAATCTGCCTGTTGCATCTGTTCAGGTTGTGGATCCGGTGGTGCTGGAGGCGAAAATCGGCCGGGGGCACTGCAAATGTGCAGCCGGGGAGTCGGAGATGCCCCATCGGTCGGTAATCCTGACGCTGGGCTTATTCTCCATTGTGGAGTTGTCCCGGCCGGTAACCGTACTGGTTCCCACTTATCCCTACACCGTACCTACAAAGGCATGCTGCGCCAACAGCGACAGCCCCTGCCAGGTATTCAGCCGGCTGCAGTTCCCTGCGGAAGAATTCTCTCCCACGCCTCTTGAGGCAACAGGGAACCAGGAAGGCTGCGGCTGTGACGGTTCATGAAAACAGGGCGGCTGTAAGTCGCCCGTTTTCCGGTTAAGGAGGTGCTATGCGATACCGCAGAAGGCGCTGTCCCCGGAAAAGAATCCTGATCTGCATACTCCTGCTTTGCGGACTGATTCTCTGGATTCTGTGGCTGGGCATCCGCATCTGGGAGCCATTTTCCGCGGCATGCAGTCATGTAATCCGGCAGGATGCAACCGGTATTCTGGTGGACTGCGCAGAACAAACCATGCAGCAGGCTCAGCTGGAGTCTACGGAATTTGCCGCAGTGGTGAAAAACGAAGCCGGTGAAGTTGTTTCTGTTGAATTGCTGTCCGGTGTAGTCAGTATGTTTCAGAATCAGGTAACCGGCAGGGTAAACGATGCACTGAACGCATACGCACGCAGCGACGTGCTGGTTCCTCTGGGCTCGGCAAGCGGTATGACGCTGCTTGCCGGCCGGGGTCCTAATGTGCGTATCCGGGTACGTCCGGCAGGCAGCGTACAGGCAGAGCTGCTTACGGAATTCAGCCAGGCAGGGATCAACCAGACCTGTCATCAGATTCTTCTGCGGCTGACGGTGACCCTGGATGTGGCAGCGCCCATGAACTGTCAGCCGGTCACGGTTACATATACCTGTCTGCTGTCGGAAACAATCATCGTAGGAAAAACGCCCGATGGGATCTGGGCGCATTAAGGAGAAAGCAATGGAGTTTGAACAAGCAAAGCTGCGGCTTGCCCAGCTGACAAAGGAAATCGAAGCCCACAATTACGCCTACTATGTGTTGGATGCCCCCACCATTGAGGACTGTGATTATGATGCCCTGATGCGGGAGCTGAAGGAGATTGAAGCGGAATACCCTCAGCTGATTACCCCCCATTCTCCCTCCCAGCGGGTGGGCGGCGCTGCCCTGAGTGACTTTCAGAAGGTAAACCACAAGGTGCAGATGGGCAGTCTCCGGGATGTGTTCTCCTTTGAGGAGGTTGCAGCATTCGTTGCAGAGTGCAGGCAGAAGCTGGAGAAGCCCCAGTTTACGGTAGAGCCAAAGATTGACGGACTGTCCGTATCCCTGTTGTATGAAAACGGTGTGCTGACCTGCGGCTCCACCCGGGGAGATGGTTTCGTGGGAGAGGACGTAACCGGGAATATCCGAACCATCCGCTCCATTCCCCTCCGTCTGGAGGATGCTCCGCCGCTGCTAGAGGTCCGAGGGGAGGTTTTCATGCCCCGGGACAGCTTTATCAAGCTGGTGGAGCAGCAGGAGCTTGCAGACGAGCAACCCTTCAAGAATCCCAGAAATGCAGCAGCAGGCTCCCTGCGGCAGAAGCATGCCGAAATCACTGCGAAGCGTCGGCTGGATATTTTCGTATTCAACGTACAGCAGATGACCGGGGGGCTTCACGGCACCCATGGGGAGTCCCTGAACTGGATGCGGCAGCTTGGATTTAAAACCGTGGACTTCCGGCTGTGTGCGAATTACCCGGAAATTGAGGCAGAAATCCGCCGGATCGGAGAGGAGCGTGCAAAGCTGCCCTATGACATTGACGGAGTGGTCATCAAGGTCAATGACCTGGCACAGCGAGAGGTAATGGGAGCCACCACCAAGGTGCCAAAATGGGCGGTTGCCTATAAGTTTCCGCCGGAGGAAAAGGAAACCCGGCTCCAGCGGATTGAGGTCAATGTGGGCAGAACCGGCGCCATTACACCGGTGGCCGTCTTTGATCCCATTCTTCTCGCAGGAACCAGCGTCAGCCGTGCCGTGCTGCACAATCAGCAGTTTATCACCGACAAGGATATCCGGGTGGGGGATATCATCCGAGTCCGGAAGGCAGGGGAGATCATCCCGGAGGTACTGGCTTCCGTATCCCACCAGCCGGGCTCCGACCCCTATATGCTTCCTACCCACTGTCCTGTCTGCGGCACCGAAGCTGTACGGGATCCGGAGGAAAGCGTGCTGCGGTGCCCCAATACGGACTGCCCGGCACAGCTTTTGAAAAATGTCATTCATTTTGCCAGCAAGGGCGCCATGAATATTGATGGCATGGGTCCTGCCATTGCCCAGGCATTGCTGGATAACGGGAAAATCCGCTCCGTTGCGGACCTTTATACCCTTACCATGGAGGATCTGCTTTCCCTGGATCGTTTTGCGGAGAAATCTGCCCGGAATCTGCTGGATGCCATTGAAGCGTCCAAGTCCGCCCCGCTGGATCGGGTAATCTTCGGGCTGGGAATCCGGGGTATCGGTCAACGGGCAGCGGTTCTGCTTTGTGAGCGGTTCCCGGATATGGAACAGATTATGGGAGCCTCCGCTGAGCAGCTTGCGTATATCGACGGCTTTGGTACGATTATGGCAGAGAGTGTGGTGCAGGCATTCCGGGAACCCCATCGGGTGGCGCTGGTCAAGCGTCTGCAGGCATGCGGCGTTACCATGCAGTATCATAAAGTACAGGCACAGGATCAGCGCTTTGCAGGCATGACCTTTGTGCTGACCGGCACACTGCCCACCATGAAGCGTGATGAGGCAAAACAGCTGATTGAATCCTTTGGAGGAAAGGTATCCGGCAGCGTTTCCAAAAAGACAGCAGTTGTGGTTGCGGGTGAGGATGCCGGCAGCAAGCTGACCAAGGCGGAATCCCTGGGGATTGAAATCATTGACGAAGCAGAACTGCTGCGGCGCACAGAAGCATAACGTAACCCCTGGATCTTTTGATCCAGGGGCTTTTCTTTTACTCGATAAAGGGAATGACCAACACATCATTCGTGGTGGTCTGAAGCAGCCAGGGCAGGGTCTGGGGCGGTGCAGTCGTCTCGGGTACTCCGGTAGTATCCGTTGTATCCGTAGAGTCCGGTACATTTGTTTCTGCTCCGGGAATATCTGTGCCGGTTACCACTTGGGTTTCCGTGGTGTCTCCGGTTATTGCCGGCAGCGGATTTCCGTTTTCATCCGTCATGACGTTGCCGTATTCATCCGTCATCAAGACCTCCGGCACAGTGGTCTGAGTCTGCTGCTCCTCAATCACATCCCAGATGCTCTTGGTTTCAGGGGGAATGGTTTCTACTATGTCCGGTGTTGAGGAGGAAGCCTCCTTCTGATCTCCTATGCGGTTCAGGGTAATCCCCAAAATGCCCATCAGCAGAACCAGGAATATGGCGATTGCAGCATAAATGATATTTTTCAACGTGTCCTCCTACTCCTTCCGGGTCTTACCCTTATACGGATTCTTTACATTGGCCAATGGATTATGCTCAATGGCTTCCTGCCGCTGTTCATCGGAAAGATGCGTATAGATTTCCGTGGTGGCAATGCTCTTATGCCCCAGAATTTCCTTCAGTGTCAGCGTATCCACATTTCCGTGCTGATACATCAAAGTAGCAGCCGTATGCCGGAGCTTGTGGGTGGATAGACCTCTGCCCCCAAGATCAGCATTCCGGAGTACGGTTTCTACAATCTGCTGCACCCGCCGGCGGCTGATGCGCCTGTTGTTCCGGCTTAAAAACAGGGCATCCGGCTCTGTGGGAGGGTTTTCTCTTGTTTGCAGATATTCCGTAATGGCGGACAGACAGGCATCATTCAGGTAAATCATCCGTTCCTTATTGCCCTTGCCCAGCACGCGCATCCGGCGTTCATACATATCAATATCCTGTACGTTGATGCCCACAAGTTCGCTTAACCGGATGCCGCAGTTGAGAAACAGCACCAGAATGCAGTAATCCCGCTGGGGGTGGTCCGAATCCACAGCAGACAGCATACGAAGGCTTTCCTCCAGGGACAGGAATTTGGGAAGGCTTTGCTTGATTCCGGGAAGCTCCAGGTGTTCTGCCGGGTTCTTTTCCAGCAGAGCTGCATTGTAGGTAAGATAGGAAAAGAAGCCCTTCACTGCTGAGGTTTTCCGGCTGCGGGCCCGATCCTTGTTCTGTCTGTCGTCCTTCAGGTAGTATTCAAACTGATAAATATCCTGCAGGGTGACCTTCCGCAGGAGGGTGATATCCACATCCCGGATATCCATATCCTCTATCGCCGCCGTATTGTGCTCGGTTTTCATGAATTTGATGTACTTGAGAAACAGCCGGAGATCCAGATTATATTCCGCTACCGTCCGGGGAGACCGCCCCTTGACGATGCTCAGAAAAACAAGATAATCGTTCAGGATTTCCGGATTATCTGCTGATCGGGTCTGCTGCATGTTCAGTTCATCTCCACGGTGACAATAAAGCCGTCCATGTTATTGCCGGAAATGGTATATGGCTTATCCGTAGGTACGGAAACATCCGTACTGCCGGATTTGGAGGCTGCCACATAGTAGATGCGATAGCTTTTTCCGCCGGCTTCAACATTCAGGGGCTTCTCCGGATTGTAGGATTTGAGCGCTTCCAGGTATTCCTCCAGGCACAGGCTGTTTTCCGTGATATAGGCCGCATGGGGCACACCCACATAGCGGAATTTATAGCTTTTTCCCTTGATGCCGGTGAGTGTTTCCTTATCTTCCGGATAGCGCAGGATAAATCCATAGGAAGGCATATTGTCCGAAATCCACTTGTAATCGCCTTCCGCTTTGTAATAGTAGGAGTTTTTGCCCTTGGGGAAGATACCCAGATCAAAGTTCATACCGGTATGATATTCCGTATATCCCGCCGCAACCTCGCTGGTTTTGGAGGTATGCATGCTTTCCTGAGTCGCCTTGCTGCGGTAGCCGGAAATGACCATAATATCCACATTGTGGGTGCTCTTGTAATAGCCGTCCATCAGTGCATTGAACTGGGTCAGGATATCCTTGTCCAGCAAGGTATCCCAGTCCTTGGCCTGATAGGTGGACAGCTTGTTGAGATAGATGGATACCAGGTTATCCTCATTTTCCGGGAAATGATATGCATAATCCTTGTTGACCACAATCAGATCCCCTGCGTAAACCGCATCCGCCTCCATGGAAACGGATGTATAGCCGGCCGGATCAGCCGGGGAAGAAGAGTCTGTGCCGGAATTGTCCGTTCCCTCCGGAGCACTGCCGCCGGAGTCTGTGGAAGCTGAAGAATTATCCGTCCCTGAGCTGCTGCCATCGGATGAACCGCCTTCACCGCAGGAGCTGATACAGGACACCAGCAGCACAATCAGAATGATAAAAATCACAGCAACGGCGATAATCCGGTCATAACGGACAACTCTTCTCTTGTTTTTCTGTGCCATAGTCATATTCCTTTCCGAGCATAATATTCTTATTTATCATAACATATTCTTCGGAAAAAGTAAACAGTTTTTTGTGGGTTTTCTCACATTGCGGTTTACTGCATCCTGTGTTACACTAAAGGCAACACCCGACAAAGAAAGTGAGGGAACCCATATGGACATTTCTGTAGCTTTGCGGACGTATTTTCAGGCACACAGGCAGGAAATGATCGATACACTGGCGGCATGGGTTGCCGTACCCAGTGTCCGGGGTGAGGCACAGCCCGGTATGCCCTTCGGGGAGGGACCTGCCCGCATGCTGACCCTTGCTCTGGAGCAATGCACAGCCTTTGGCTTTTCCACAGAGCAAGTGGCAGACTGCATGGGCAGCGCCGATCTGAACCAGCTGCCCCCTGCGTTGGCAGTACTGTGCCACCTGGATGTGGTGCCGGCAGGAGAGGGCTGGACCCAGGATCCCTTTACGCTGGTTTACCGGCAGGATACGGGACGGCTCTACGGCAGGGGAGCCATTGATAACAAAGGTCCGGCGGTTGCGGCATTGTTTGCCATGCGTGCCATCCGGGAGCTTGACATTCCCATGCGGCAGGGAGTGCGTCTTTTGCTGGGGACGGACGAGGAAAACGGCTCCTCCGACCTGGTTTTATACCGGAAGCACCGGACTATGCCGCCCATGGTCTTTACGCCGGACGGGGATTATCCGGTCATCAATATTGAAAAGGGAATGCTGCGTCTGGAGCTGACTGCCCAAGCGGAACCGGCTCAATCCGGCTGCCGGGTGGAAACGATAGAAGGAGGCACGGTCATCAACGGAGTGCCTGCCCGGGCACAGGCATGGATCCGGGGCTGTACCGGACAGGAGATTGAAACACTTTTCAGACAGCTGCCAGAGGGGATACAAGGGGAGTGCTCCGAAGAAGCCGGCTGCTGCTGTGTGACATTACAGGGACAGAGTGCCCATGCCTCCAAGCCGGAGCTTGGAAAAAATGCACTGACCGCATTGCTGGAGCTGCTGGTAAAGCTGAATCTGCCGGCACAGCAGCATGCCATGCTGCTGGCGCTGCACAGGGCATTTCCCTACGGAGATACGGACGGCAGTGCCCTTGGCATTGCCTGCCGGGATGATAAATCCGGCGGACTGACCCAGGTGCTGAGTCTTCTGACCTACAAAGCCGGTACCCTGACGGCTGCAGTGGATCTGCGGTATCCGCTTTGCGGCCATGGAGAAGAAATCTCCGCCCGGATCAGAGAATCCCTGCAATCCGGCGGCATCTCTACCCGGGTGCAGATGCACCATCCGCCCCATGAAACCCCGGAGGACAGTCCCTTTGTACAGACCCTGCTGAATGTATACCAGCGTGCCACCGGTCAGCCAGCACATTGTCTTGCCATCGGCGGAGGAACCTATGTTCACGATATTCCCGGCGGTGTGGCATTCGGTGCGGAATTTCCGGGGGAGGAAAACCAAATGCACGGCGCAGATGAATCCATCCGGGTGGAAAGCTTGCTGAAAATTGCAGAACTGACCGCACTGGCTATGGTCAGACTATGCGGTGAAGAACCGGAGGAAGCAGTATGAGCAATATCGTCATTCTGAACGGCAGCATGCGCCGGGGCGGTAACACAGAGCTGCTGGCGGAAGCCTTTGCCCGGGGTGCAGGCCTGCACAATCATGTAGAAATCCTTTCTGTGGCGGATTATCAGGTGAATCCCTGCCTGGGCTGTAATGCGTGTTTTCAACGGCCGGGCAATTCCTGCGTACAGCAGGATGATATGCAGAGGATTTACCCGAAACTCCGGGATGCAGATATGCTGGTGCTGGCGTCGCCTGTATACTTCTATGGCATCAGTGCCCAGCTGAAGGCAGTAATTGACCGACTGCATACCCCAATGCGGGACAGTTTTCGGATTCGCCGGACCGGGCTTCTGCTTGTGGGCGCAGCCACTTTGCCGGAGCTGTTTGATGCAATCCTGATGGAATATCAGCTGACCTGCAACTATTTTCAGCTACAGCATGTGGGGCAGGTTCTTGTCCGGGGTGTCCGGGAAAAAGGGGACATCATCAGGGCGGGGGATACGCTGCAGCAGGCATATGACCTTGGCGCATCGATGATATAGCCTTGCAAAACCCGGCAGAATGTGCTATACTGAAAGAATATTGCGACGGGATACACCGTCAGAAAGGGAGAATCATTATGCCTTATATCGATCTGAAAACAAATGCGGCGGTTTCTGATGCACAGAAAACGGCTCTGAAATCCGCTCTGGGGCAGGCAATCACCCTGCTGCCCGGAAAAAGCGAACAGTGGCTTATGGTGGGCATCCAGCCCGACTGCGCACTGTGGTTCCAGGGAAGCAATGCGCCGGCTGCAATGGTGCATGTAGAGGTGTTTGGCAGTGCAGACCCTGCAGCATACGAGAAGATGACTGCCCGGATTTGCAAAATCTGTTCTGATGAGCTGGGACTGCCCCAGAATCGTGTGTATGTAAACTATAGCGAAACAGACAACTGGGGCTGGAACGGTTCTAATTTCTAAGGCCACACCGAAAGGGAGGAACAATCTTGCTGGAGTTAAAGAACATCAAAAAAACCTATCGGGTAGGGGAAACCGAGACAAAAGCGCTGGATGGTATCAGCGTTGCATTCCGGGAGAAGGAGTTTGTTGCAATTCTTGGCACAAGCGGTTCGGGGAAAACCACTTGTCTGAATATCATCGGGGGACTGGATCGCTATGATTCCGGGGAGCTCATCATCAAGGGGAAACATACCTCTGACTTTTCCGACCGGGACTGGGACGCTTACCGGAACAATTCCATCGGATTTATTTTCCAGAGCTATAATCTGATTCCGCACCTCTCTATAGTGGCAAACGTAGAGCTGGGCATGACCCTCAGCGGTGTATCCAAAGCGGAAAAGCATAAGCGGGCCCTGGAGGTACTGGAACAGGTAGGGCTGAAGGATCATCTCCACAAGAAGCCGAATCAGCTTTCCGGCGGACAGATGCAGCGTGTGGCAATCGCCCGGGCGTTGGCAAATGACCCGGAAATTTTGCTTTGCGATGAACCCACCGGTGCGCTGGATACTACAACAAGTGTTCAGATCATGGATCTTATCCGGGAAGTAGCAAAGGATAAGCTGGTTATTATGGTAACCCACAATCCGGAGCTTGCGAAAAAATATGCGGACCGGATTGTAGAATTTTCCGACGGCAAGATTATCAGTGACAGCCATCCCCACCGGGAGCGCCCCAAGGAGGATCAGTTCAAGCTGAAGAAAACCAGCATGTCTTTTCCCACCGCCCTGGGACTTTCCTTCAACAATATTCGCACCAAGAAGGGGAGAACCTTTCTCACAGCCTTCGCCTCCAGCATCGGCATCATCGGCATTGCCCTGATTCTGAGCCTTTCCACAGGCTTTCAGAAGCAGATTGATGAATACCAGGCTAATGCCCTCAGCGAATTTCCCATTATGATTTCCCAGGCAATAACCCAGATTACGGAAGATGACATCCAGGAAATGCAGGGCTCCTTTGATAAAAACAATGAAGCCCTCTTCCCGGATACCAAAGAAGTATACTTATATGACCCGGAAAAAAACAACACCACCCATTACAATCGGTTTACGCCGGAGTTTGTAAAGTATGTGGAAAGCATTGATCCGGCAAAGTGCGGCTCCATCGGTTATTTCCGTATGGTGAATATGAACCTGGTCCGGGAGGTGGACGGCAAGTATATGCCCGTTTCCATCAGCTCCGGCATTTCCGCAGGTACTTCATCCACCAACCTGACCAGCATGAGCTCTGCCGGCTTATCCTCCTATCCCATCAATCTAGATCAGAACAGTCCGGATTTCCTGGAAAAGAACTATGACCTGCTGGCAGGCAGCTTCCCCCAGAAGGAAACAGACCTGGTTCTTCTGGTGGACAATCAGAACCGGCTGGATCAGACCATACTGGAAAGCCTGGGCTTTGATGTAAAGGACGTGGAAAAGCTGTCCTTTGACGAGATCATCGGCACCCAGATGCGCCTGATTTCCAACGATGCGTTCTACGATCAGACCGAATACGGCACATTTATCCCCGCTACGGATTATGAAGCCATGTACAACGCTTCGGATAGTCTGACACTGACCATCACCGGTATCATCCGGATTGATCCGGATAATGATCTGGCACTGCTGGGATGCGGTATTATTTACAGTGATTCTCTCTCCAAGCTGGTAATAGACCGGGCGTTGGATTCCCAGGTTGTCAAGGCGCAGAAGGACAGCAGTACCAGCGTATTTACCATGGAAGCACTGGATGAAACCCAGAAGCAGATGACGCTGGCTTCCCTGGGCGGAGACGAAACTCCATACATGCTGATGCTGTACCCCAAGGATTTCGATACTAAGGATGCAATCACAGAATATCTGGATGCATGGAATGTGGGCAAGAGCGAAGAGGACGCCATTGTGTATACGGATCTGGCAGCCTCTATTTCTTCCATGACCAAGGGCATTATGAATGCAATTACCATGGTGCTGGTTGCCTTTGCTGCCATTTCGCTGATTGTCAGCCTGATTATGATCTGCATCATTACCTACACCTCTGTGCTGGAGCGTACTAAGGAAATCGGTGTGCTGCGTGCGCTGGGTGCCCGGAAAAAGGATATTACCCGGGTATTTGATGCGGAAACCTGTATTCTGGGCGTATTCTCCGGCACCCTGGGCGTGGTAATCGCCTGGATCGGCACCTTCCCCATCAATGCAGTCATTGAAGCCATGACGGATCTGAAAAATGTAGCAACGCTGCAGATCGGGCATGCGGTTCTGCTGGTGGCAATCAGCACGATCCTGACCATGCTGGGCGGTCATATTCCGGCGAAAATGGCTTCCCGGAAGGATGCTGTAGTGGCACTGCGTACAGAATAATCCCACAGACAAGAAGAATGAGATAAGATCAGCGCTGTCCCTGATGCAATGTGTCAGGGACAGCGTTTTTCTGCTTTCCGGAGATCGCTTTCTATGCAGAATCCCCAAACTGCCTTCGCTTATCGCCAATAAATTATCTACTTCTACAAAAAATCTCTTATTGCGCAACAAAGACTATATAAACCTTGCAGGTATCCGGTTTATATGATAAAATGTACCCATAAAGAATTTTCCGTATATGCGCTAACCGGCATTGCTTTCAGCAAGGAAAGGAGATGCACCAATGGACAGCATGATTCAGATTAAACACATTACAAAGGAATTCAAGGTTCTGAACCGCCGGGAAGGGTTGAAGGGGAGCCTGAAGGATCTGTTTTCCCGGGACTACAAGATCGTCCGGGCAGTGGATGATATATCCATGGATATTGCCCCCGGAGAAATGGTTGGATACCTGGGGCCAAACGGGGCAGGGAAGTCCACCACCATCAAGATGATGACCGGCGTGCTGGAGCCAACCTCCGGTGAAATTCTCGTTAACGGTCAGGTGCCCTACCGGAACCGGACCCGGAACGCCCAGGAAATCGGTGTTGTATTCGGACAGCGTTCCCAGCTCTGGTGGGCGTTGCCCTTGATCGAATCCTTCAAGCTGCTGCGGGATATTTATCAGATTCCCCAGAAGCAGTACGACCAGATGATGGGGCTGTACAGCGACCTGGTGGATCTGGAGCCGCTGCTGCACAAGCCTGTCCGGCAGATGTCCCTGGGACAGCGTACGCTCAGTGATATTCTGGCTGCGTTCCTGCATAATCCGAAGGTGGTGTTCCTGGACGAGCCTACCATCGGTCTGGATGTTTCCATGAAAAACAAAATCCGTGGGCTTATTCATGCCCTGAACCAGGAGAAGCATACCACGGTGATTCTGACCACCCATGACATGGGGGATGTGGATGCACTCTGTCAGCGGATTGTCATCATTGACCACGGCAAAATGCTGTATGATAACGACATTGCCCACTTACAGAAATTCTTCGGCTGCTACCGCACCCTGAAGCTGCGGCTGAAGGAAGCTGCGCCGGAGGATGCCTGCAAACGGATTCAGACAGAGCTTGCCCAGGCATTTCCGGATCCGGCTACTCCGTCGGTTTCCGTCCAGGAGGAATGGGTGAACATTGTCATCGATGAGGACAAGCTGTCTATGATGGATGTGCTGAATACGGTACAGCATCTGCATCCCATTGAGGATATCAAGCTGGAGGAGCTCTCCACCGAGCAGATCATCCGAAAAATCTATGAGGAGGGGGTACAATGAAGCTGCGCCGCTATTTTTCCATGACCCGTGCCGGCATGCTGGAGCAGCTGCAGTTCCGCCTTGGCTCTCTGGTCACCGTTGCCGGCAATCTCATTTATCTTGTACTCATTTATTTTCTGTGGAAAGCCATATTCGCCTCTGCGGGGACGGATGAGGTCAACGGCATGACCTTTTCGGATACGCTGATTTATCTGGTACTGGCTTCCGCCCTGTTCAGCTTTATGGAAATGTATCTGGTCTGGTATATGGGGAACGACATCCAGAGCGGTAAAATCGTGCTGGATCTGATCAAGCCCATAGGATACCGGAAATTTCTGTTCTGGACACAGTCCGGTTCCCTGGTCATGTCCTTTCTGATGACCTTTCTGCCTACCTTCCTGGTGGTATACTTTCTGACGGACGGTGTCATTCACCTGGGGGTCAATCTGCTGTTTTTTATGGTTTCTGTGGTGTTTGCCCTGACCATCAATTTCTGCATTGACTTTTTTATCGGCACCGTGTGTCTGTATACCCAGTCCATCTGGGGCATCAACATCATGAAAGAGGTCATCGTGCTGCTGCTGTCCGGTGCAACCATTCCGCTGGCATTTTTTCCGGACACCCTGCGCCGGATTGTATCCTATCTGCCCTTCCAGTCCATCTATAACACGCCCTTGACCATTCTGATCCGGAACAGCATGCCTCTGCAGGAAACCCTGACTATGCTGGCCGTCCAACTGTTCTGGGCATGTGTGATGCTTCTGCTCACCAGTCTGTTCTGGCGCAGATCCATACGCAAGATTACGGTAAACGGAGGTTGATTCTATGAAAAAACGAACATTCGGCTTTTACCTCCGGATTTATCGGAAGATTCTGGTGCAGGATCTGAAAAGCAAGATGAGCTACCGGGCGGATTTTATTATTTCCACCATCGGTATGATCTTCACCAACCTTTCCGGTTTTTTGTCCTTCTGGATTCTGTTTCAGAACTTTCCCTCCATCATGGGATGGGGTTATCACGAAATGCTCTTTCTCTACGGTTTTTCGTTAATCGCCCTGACGCCGGTACAATGTCTCTTTGACAACAACTGGAATCTGCGGCATTACGTCTATTCCGGTGATTTCATCAAATACTGCTTCCGGCCAATCAATCTGTTTTTCTACTACATGTCCGAGGTGTTTGACATTAAGGGGCTGGGGCAGCTTGCCTTTGGCATCTTTACGCTTTCCTATGCCTGGAGCCATCTGGAGATTGGCTTTTCCGCAATTTTGCTGATAAAAGTCATCCTTTGCCTGCTGACCGCTTCGTTGTTTATG
>JALELB010000047.1 GCA_022768805.1 Ruminococcus sp. | reverse complement strand
GTATAGGCCTCCAGTCCGTTGACCGCTTCCAGAATCCGCAGAAGCGGCTTTTTTCCCAGCAATATGGAGAGAGGATTTTCATGCATTCCGGTTTCCTCCTTTTCTGGTAAGCATCCGGTACAGCAGCTGTCCGGTGAGCCGGCATCCGGAGCAGATCCGCCGGTACAGGGGAAAGGGCTGCATATAGGCGGCGTAGCCCGGGGAATCCATACGCCGGAGCCTGCCTTCGTAGATACAGTAGCCCTGCATCAGTCTGTCCATATCCCGGATGTCGTATCGGTAATCGGGGCGGTCCATGGAAAACAGACCGGAAAGCGCCAGGATCCTTGCGGTAAAGCTCATGCAGTTGTGGGCCTTGTAAATGGGAAATCCATGCAGCACCGGCATAGTGACCATAGACAACAGGTTAAACAGCTGTTCCTTGTCGGTTTCACACTGCCGGATAAAGCTGAGAATACGCCGGTACTGTGCATCCTCCACCGGCAGCCGGAAGACCTTTGCCCCGAAGCATTGATATTTCCCGAAGGCGTAATAATCCCGCTTTTCGTGCATGAAGCCGGCACAGGCGGGCAGGTTGTGAAACCGCCGGGAGTAGGTGATAAAGTCCGTCAGGGAGGAATCCAGGCTTACCGCAATGTGAGTATAGGGGTACCCTGTTGCCAGTCTCGCCATCCGGGCAAGGCCGGTATGGGCACGGATCAGTACAATATAGATCTGCTTCATGGCTTCTCCTGGTTTTTGAGCCGGCAGAACAGCTGGATCTGAAGCCGGAACATTTCATAATACATGGGGAGCAGTCCCACGCTCACAATCAGATCGGCGATACGGAAGGGAACCCCGAACAGGGTGAACAGCACATGCCCCCGTGTCAGCATGCTCAGAACCGCCACCAGCCCGTAGGTGATATGGGCCTCGATGGGTCCCAGGCGGGGGAACAGGAATTCATTGCAGTAGAGAATATAATTCATGGCGGTCACATTGACGATGCCGTATACCGGAGCGGCAAAAATCATGACCTCCAGACTGCCGTAGGGGGAAAAGCCCAGGGCAATCAGCAGAAAGGTGGATATGAGCACGTCCGTAATCAGGTCAAAGTATGCCCCCGCCCGGGAGGCCATCTGCCGCTGACGTGCCACATAGCCGTCCAGATCGTCCGCAATCAGATGCACCGCCAGCCCGGCAATGGTGCCGAGGAAAAACCAGGGGGACAGCCTGGTCAGTACAGTGGACACAATGGCAAGCAGCCCGCCCAGTGCGCCGATCAGGGTGACCTGATTTGGGGTCATCCAGCCGGGAATATGCTTGCCCACATGCTTGTACAAAAACTGCTGCACGCCGGTCTCCAGCCTGCTGGGGATGATTTTTTTTACCGGATTTTGATAAGCCATATTACCCTCCGAACCGGAACATATTTTTCAAAAAGGAGCGGATATAATACCCGTAGTCCACAAAGTCATAGATGCCGTCCCGCCAGCCCCGGAGAAACAGCCGGATCAGCAGGATGTGATAGTGAAAGTAATAGGAGCGGACGCTCATGCTGCCTGGCTTTGCCACCACATGCAGGTAGTCCCATGCACCCGGGTCATCCGTGAGAATCCGGTCCGCATACTGCTGATACAGTGCACTGTCCAGCTCCGGGGTGAAGATGGACACTGCCGTATGCCGCAGCTTATGGGTCTTGATCCACCGGTACATGCCGCGAAAATCCCGGGCGGTAAAGTCCAGATCCGCAATGAACATGCCCATCATATGAATCCCTGCCTGGTGGAGAATCTCCACCGCCCTTGCATTGCAGTCCATATCGCATTTTTTGTTGTAGGCGGCAAGGTGCCGGTCGTCCAGGGCCTCCAGCCCGGTGAGGATGTAGTAAAAGCCGATTTCGCTGAGCTGCTGCATCAGCTCCGGGTGCCGGACAATAAAGTCCGCCCTGCCGTAGCATACATAGCGCTTGCGGATATTCCGCTCCTTAATCAGTGCAATAAACTGCCGGATCCGCTCACTGTCCACCAAAAAGTCATCGTCCACCAGATAGATGTTTTCACAGGAAATCTGTCCGATTTCCTCCACCACCTCCCGGATGTCCCGGCGGGTGTATACCCCGCAGTTGAGCCGGTTCCGGCTGCAGAAGCTGCACCGGTAGGGACAGCAGTAGGCTGTCCGCACATGGGCACAGGGCAGCAGCTCCAGATACCGGTATCGGTCGGTATGGGCATAAAAATAGGTTCTGTCCGGCAGGGGCAGCCGCTGGATATCAAAGGGCTCCGGCGGTATTGCCTGCCACCCGTCCGCTGACCGGAAGCATATCCCGTTCAGCTGCTCCGGCGGGGTGCCTCCGATCAGTTCGATCAGATGAAAGAGATTAAAGGAGGTGAGAATATAGTCCACGCTGTCTGTGTACAGCCTGGTATAGCTTTGCTGGGCGTGGAGTCCGCCGATGACGGTTATGCTTCCGCAAAGCTGCTTTGCGGCTTCGCAGTATTCCAGCATAAAGCGTTCCTGCCGGGTGCGGCCGCAGACATAGACCAGCTCTGGCATGTATGCCTTCATTTTTTCAGCTGCGGGGATCTGTTCCACCTGTCCATCCCAGATCTCGTAGCCGATGCCCTGATCCCGGAGCAGGGCGGCGATGTATTCCAGCTCCAGTGGCTCGTTGTCGATAACTCCGGCAAAGTTGTACTTTGTACGGGATATTTCCGGGTGTATCAGCAGCACCCGCTGGATTTGTTTCATGTTTTGTCCTCCGTACTGCCCATGGCTTCCAGTTGGCTGTAGGCGATTTTCCCCACCAGGGTTTTCGGCAGGGCCTCCAGGAAATGAAACCTCCGGGGCAGGGCATAGGCTGCCACCTGTTCCCGGCAAATTGCCCGGAGAATTGGTTCTGTCTGTGCAGGATCAGCCCCGTCACACAGCACCACAAAGGCCTGCACCTGTTGCCCCCGGATAGGGTCCGGTACGCCTACCACAGCGCATGCAGCAACCTCAGCACAGGACAGGATGGCGTTTTCGATGCTCTGGGGGTAAATACTATAGCCGTTGGATACGATTACCCGCTTGTGCCGCTGCTTGAAGTATACATATCCCTCTTCGTCCATATATCCCAGATCCCCGGTGTGAAGCCATGTTTGCCCGTCCGCATGGGTTTGCAGCGCCCGGGCAGTTTCCTCCGGGTTTTGCAGATAGCCCTGCATCACCGTTGGCCCCCGGAGAATAATTTCGCCGGTTTCTCCCGGAGGCAGCTCCACCTTCCGGTCATTATCATAGATTTTGTACTGCATATCCGCATAGGGCAGACCCACGCTGCCCTCCCTTTCCCTTTCCCGGGGCATCAGACAGGAGCCGGTGACGCATTCCGTCAGTCCGTACCCTTCCCGGATCCGGGCAGGGCTGCCGTGCTGCCGGAGCACCTCATCCAGCTGCCGTTTGGTGCTGCCTGCCAGGGAATCTCCGCCGGAGATGGCCACCTTGAGAAAATCCAGCTTTTTGCTGCCCAGGTCACTGCGGAGCAGATATTCGTAAATGGAGGGCACCCCGGCGATGACATTGGGCCGGTACCGGAGAATCAGCTTGTGAAATTCCCGGGGATTGAACCGGGGCAGCATAATGGCAGTGCCCCCGAAGGTCAGCACGGTGTGGATGCAAACGCCCAGTCCGAAGCCATGAAAGACGGGCATCACGGAAAGCACCCGGTCACCGGGCTCCAGGCATCCGCAGCTGTCGATGCTTTGCAGAGCCAATGCATTGAAATTCAGATTCGTCAGCAGGATGCCCTTGGGCTTGCCGGTGGTACCGCCGGTGTAAAGCACTGCCGCCCCGTCTGCGCCGGTTCCCGTATCTGTTACCGGTGTTCCCAGCTGCTGCATCAGTTGTTCCCAGTTCATACCGGTGTGCCTGATTTTCCTGGTACGAATCCGGTATGCCATCCCCAGGGGCAGGGGCATAAAGCTGTCCGGAGAAGCGAAAATCACCCTATCCGCCGGCAGACCTGTCAGCTTTTCCGCAATGGCGTCCAGCGCCAGGGTTACTCTGCTGCCGCTGAGCTGTAAAGCGTATTCAATTTCCCCTCTTGCGGAAAGGGGGTGAATCATGTTTGCAACAGCGCCCAGCTTGTTTATGGCATAAAACCCAATGACCGCCTGGGGAATGTTCGGCAGGATCACAGACATGCTGTCGCCTTTCCTGATCTTTAGACTGCTGAGGGCCTCTGCACACCGGTCGATGTGCTGCATCAGCTGTCGGTAGGAGATGTGCCTGCCGTAATAGGAGATGGCGCGGTTGTCCGGGTATGCTGCTGCGGTTTTGGCAATCTGACCGTACAGGGAGCAATCCGGATACTCAAGATGACGTTTCATGCTGACAGCTCCATACATCAAATGCAGTAAAATGCTTCTGTGCCAGGACAGCAGGCTCTGTTACACTGCGCAGCAGCGCCGCCACCTGATTGTACAGCTCCCGGTTGTCGGCGGTCAGATCTCCGGATGCATAAAAGGGTGCTCCGAATGATACTGTGACCCTGCCGGTAAAGGGCTTGTATATGCCGGCAATGGCGTAAGGTACAATGGGTGCATGGGCTTTGGCGGACATGGCCACCGCACCGTATTTAAAGGGTAGCAGCAGCTGGTCTGTGTAATTTCGCTTGGCCTCCGGGGACACATTCACAGCGTCCCCCTGCTGCAGCGCCTGGACAGCAGCATGCAGCGCTGCGGGATTGTGCTTGCTGTGCAGATCCACCGGAATGGTGTGTACTGCCCGGAATATAAAGCCGAAGGGACCGTCATGCAGGTCCTTTTTTGCCAGGGTGCGTACAATGCGCTTGGTGGAAATATCAATCAGGATCGGATCCAGGGCATGCATGTGATTGCCCGCCAGGATCACTGCTCCCTGTGGGGGGATGTGCTCGTTTCCCATAATCCGGGGCCGGAACAGCAGCCGGAACAGGGGGGCAAATACAAACCGCAGTCCTCTGTATGTATACCATCTTTGGTTCATTTTTTCATCACCTTTATGTTTAAGGGAACACCGCACAAGCTTTGTGGGGTATTGTCTTAAATTGTACAATACAGATCGTTTTTTGTCAAGAAGAGCGGGGGACGGCACAGGCGGCATGCCGGCACTGGGGATAGCTCTGTGCCTGTTAACCGGCGTTTCCTTGCTGTTCTGTCTTGACAGGCAGCCGTTTAGCTGATATAATAAGGTTACAAATTAAAACCAAGGAACCCGGGCTGTATCAGTGTTTTGAAGGCAGCACTGCATAAAGCCCTCAGGCGTGCTTTGTGTGGTGCTGCCTTAAATTTTTAGGAGGTGTTTTTGATGAAAAGAAAAATGCGAAACCGAATGATTTCCCTTGCCTTGTCCGCAGTCATGCTGCTGGGTGTTACAGTTACCAATCAGAATACGGTAACAGCGGCAGGAACATATGACTGCACCCTGACAATAACTCGTCCTGTGCCGGGAAAAGTTCCGCAGTCGCCGGCGTTAAGCGGTTCTTCTCTGGAGTATGAATTGCTGGGTTATCTCTGGGAGGACGAATGCTATAACTGCGGCAGCTACAGCACTTATATATCAGATACGGAGTTTATGGACTGGTATACAGGTGTAATCGCTTTATCGGGCGGCAGTCTCGGGAATAATGCACTGAAAACCTTTGAGAACGGACACAGGTACAGGGTATCAGCGGTTGCAAAGGTCAGCAACCTGTCTGTAGCGTCGGGCACAGAGGGCGAAGTCGTTTGCGTTAACGCTGCATCCGCAGAAGAAATCGGAACAGCCTCTTGCTCTTTAATGGCTGTGTCAGAGCTTATGACAGAAATGCCGGAGGGCGTATCATTGCCGTCCTGCCTTACGGAAAAGGATACCCTTGTGATGTTCGGCAGTGTTCCAACCATGGTATGTGCCCCTGAGGAACATGAA
>JALELB010000024.1 GCA_022768805.1 Ruminococcus sp. | reverse complement strand
CCCCCACTTTCCTTCTTCCCCATCCTCCTTGGGGGACGGTGCAGCTATTCTGCATTCTCACGATGCTCCGCAGGACGGGGCAAAACAGGGTCTTGCTCATGAAATCGTGGGAAAGTATCTCGTTGGTTCGTTCCCCACAAGTGAGGGGAGAGTGTGGAAAAGAGAGCGCGTGAGAAAACCGCTGGGAGGGGGGAGAATAAGCAGCTTGATGCGCTCTCTCCCCTCCCAAAGAGGTTGACGCTCGCATAACAGTAAACCGTCATGGGTGTGCCCTGGGGTTGTCTCCCCAAGCATTTTCAAGGAGGTTGTCGCTCGCAAAGCGTGGAGGGGCATTGGGTATGCCCCCTGGGGTTGTCTCCCCCGGACAACGGTAAAACGGTTATACATCCCCCAGCACCCAGAGTATCATAGAACCAACGAAACCAAGTGCGAACAAAAATAAAAAAGGCGGGCGGGCGGGATATGAAAAAGGGCTTGTAAAACCCGGAGCGCCGTGCTATAATAAGAATATATGGACGCTTTTGCCGGACCGGCTCCGGCTGTCCGGAGCTATGCAAAGCCATCTCTCTGCTCCGGCATACCCACACGTTCTGTAAAGGAGTGATCTTATGATTATCGTCGAGAATCATATCGGGAAAATCACCATTACCGCCGCATATCTTTCCGCCCTGGTGGGCTACACCGTCACCAGCTGCTTCGGGGTTTCGGATATGAACGACGCTTCTCCCAGGGAAGCGCTGCTGTCCGTTCTGCGCCGTGCAAAGCAGATCGACAAGGGCGTTACCATTCAGTCCAAGGATAAACAGCTGATCGTCAACCTGCATATCTCCGTGACCTTCGGCACCAATATTGCAGCCATTGCCGACAGCATTTCCAACAAGGTGCGCTTTGCGGTGGAGGAGGCAACGGGCATTACCGTGTCCAAGGTCAATGTGTTCATTGACGGCATGAATTCATAAGGGGGAGCACGATTGTGATAAACGGAAAACAGCTGAAGGACGCTATGATGTCCGCGGCAATCAGCATTGCAAACAAAAAGCGTTCGGTGGATGAACTGAACGTATATCCCGTTCCGGACGGGGATACAGGCACCAATATGTCCATGACCATGGGGGCGGCGCTCCGTGCCCTGGAGCTTATGGGGGATGACGTTACCGTGGCACAGGTTGCGGATACGGCGGCGTCCGCACTGCTCCGGGGTGCCCGGGGCAACTCCGGCGTGATCCTCTCTTTGCTGTTCCGGGGTATTTCCAAGGGGCTTGCAGGCATGGCGGAGGCGGACTGTGAGGCCATGGCCAATGCCCTGGAGCTGGGCGTGTCCGCCGCATACAAGGCGGTGATGAAGCCCACCGAGGGTACCATCCTTACGGTTGCACGGCTTGCCAGCGTGAAGGCACAGGAATGCGTCCACACCACCAACGACCCGGTGATCCTGTGGGAGGAGGTCTGCAAGGAGGCGGAGGCCGCCCTGGAAAAGACCCCGGATATGCTGCCGGTGCTGAAAAAGGCAGGGGTAGTGGACGCCGGCGGACAGGGCCTGGTGCTGATCTTCAAGGCTATGCTGGAGGTATTCCAGGGGGGCGGCATGGCTGTTCCGGCGGAAAAGGCAAAGGAAGAAAAGCAGATTGAATTCAGCACCGCTGTGGGGGAATTCGACGAGGTCATCAACTTTACCTACTGCACTGAATTCATCGTGCAGAAAAACCCGGATTCTCCGGACGCTTCCAAGCTGCGGGCGTACCTGGAAACCATCGGGGACTGCGTGGTTGTGGTGGACGATGAGGAGATCATCAAGGTGCATGTCCACACGGACAGCCCGGGTATGGCGCTGACCAAGGCGCTGGAGTTCGGCATCTTCATCAACGACCCCAAGCCCAAGATTGAAAATATGCGGATTCAGCACGAAAACAAGGTGCTGGAGGCAAAGATCACCAAGCAGCAGGAGTTCCGGCCCGCAGAGCCGGAAAAGGAATTCGGCTTTGTGGCGGTTGCCGCAGGGCTGGGTGTGGAATCCATGTTCACGGATCTGGGTGTGGATCAGGTAGTCCGGGGCGGTCAGACCATGAACCCCTCCACGGACGATATTCTCAAGGCCATTACCGCCACCCCGGCAAAGACCGTATTCGTGCTGCCCAACAACAAGAATATCATCATGGCGGCAGAGCAGGCCATCAAGCTGGCGGACAGGAACGTATGCGTGCTTCAGACCCGGACCATTCCCCAGGGTATTTCCGCAATGCTTGCCTTTGACCCGGACGCATCCTTAGCGGATAACCGGATCAATATGACCAAGGCATTTGAGCGGGTTTCCACCGGTCAGATCACCTTTGCGGCTCGGGATTCCGACTATGAGGGACACCAGATCAAAAAGGGCGAGATTCTGGCGCTGGACAACAGCAGGCTGTCCTTTACGGACAAGGACGTGGAAAAGGCCACCGTCAAGCTGACCCGCCGGCTGGTGAAGGGGGATACCAGCTATGTGACCCTGATTTACGGGGCGGATGTTACCGACGAGCAGGCGGAGCACGTACAGGCGCTGCTTTCGGCAAAGCTCAGCGACAAGATCGAGGTTATGCTGGTGAACGGCGGACAGCCGGTGTACTATTACATTATTTCCGTGGAATAATTGCATAAGGAAAGCCGGAGCATGGCGCTCCGGCTTTTTTGTGGGGTTACTTATGCTGGGGGAGAATTTGTGTTGTTCCATTTTCTTAACCGGGTCATTACCCATGACCCCTCTGCCATTGTGCGAGCGACAACCTCCTTGAGAGGGTTTACCGGAGCTTGGGGAGACAACCCCAGGGAAGGGGCGTGCTGAATAGTTCCCAGGATTTCCTGCGCAAGACTGGTTTATTTCCGTTCTGTGCAACATCGTGAGAGCGTGCAGAGTATGACCGTACCCCCAAGGGGGATGGGGAAGTAGGAAAGTGGGGGACTGGGGGAGAAAACCCGGAAGGGGAAGGGGGATAAGCATGCAAATGCGCCCCCCCTTCCCTTGGGTTGCCTCCCCAAGCATTGGTAAGTCCCTAGCTTGTAAATGGTACGGTTAAACAAATGGAGCAACGCAGAAGAAGACAACAGACAAGGCAGGGGCGGGCGGGGACAGAAAAACAGCGTGCACACCGGAGCATGCACGCCGCTGCTTACTGTTCGCCGGGAGGATCCAGCGTCAGCTTTCCTGCCTGATAATCTGCCACTGCGTCGTAGAAGGCATGGGACAGCCGGGTAATCAGCTCCACGTCGTTGTAGCTGAAAATGTGGATACCCTCCACCCCCATGGCGATAAGCCGCCGGATCTGCTCGGTGGCGTATTTGATGCCTTCCTCGTAAAAGCCCCGGGGATCGTCCTCATGGGCAGCCAGCCGGGCTGCAAAGGAACGGGGCAGCCGCACGCCGAAATCCTGCCGCAGCCGGGGGATGGATTCCTTCCGGAGGATGGGCATAATCCCTGCGTCCATGGGCAGATTGACTCCCGCAATCTCCAGCCGGCTGGTTACGGCTTCAAAGTACCGGAAGCTGTAGAACATACGGGTGATGAGCCGGGTTGAACCTGCGTCAGCCTGCCGCCGGAGCTGCCATACGTCGGTGACGATGCCCCGGGATTCCGGGTGATTCTCCGGGAAGCAGCCGGAGGCGATCCGGAAATCTCCCTGTTCCTTGATAAAGGTGATGAGCTCTGCCGCACTGGGGAAGTCGGAGTATTCCAGCTCCGGGTGCATCCCGTCTCCCCGTACCGCCAGAATCCGGGATACGCCCCGGTGCTGCATCTGCTGCAATTGCAGCTTCAGCCTTGTCCGGGTGTAGCAGATGGAGGGGATCAGCACCGCCCCGGGAATGTTGCATTCAGACTGGATCATGGCTGCGAATTCCACCGCCCGGTCCAGCCCCATGCCGTGCCGGTGGTTTGCTGTTGCCAGCACATAGTCCGGCTTGGCGCTGCGCAGCACATCCACTGTGCGCAGCATCTTGGAGGTCGGCTCCCCCTGTTCCGGAATGTAGGTTTCAAATGTCAGATGCGGACGTTTGTTCAGATTTTTCTGTTCCACGCGCAGTTCCATCCTTTCCCATATCGTTTGATTGTAATCTGTCGCTTTTTCTACTAATAGTATTGTACTCAGTTTTTCACACTTTTTCAACAGAAAATCATAAATTTCGGCACCTTGTATATTTGCGGAACATTTTCTTGTGCAGCTTGTCCAGGATTCCGGCTGTATAGTTCCGGTTTTCCCGGCTATACTAGAATTGTTCCCTAGCGAACAGTTATGAAGAAAGAAGGATGAACAAGATGGAAAAGAACGCACACATTCAGTGCACTGTTCAGCAGTGCAAGCACAACAACACCGGCTGCAACCTGTGCTCTCTGGACGTGATCCGGATCGGCACCCACGAGCCGAACCCCACCATGTGCGAATGCACGGACTGCAACTCCTTCGAGCTGCGCAGCGGCAGCTAAACAGGGCCTTCGGAGCGGGGCGGAATGCCCCGCTTCCTTCCCTTGTTTAATTTGTACAAAAACCTAACATGTAAATACAGCAAAACGCCAATTTGAAAAAATTTCTCTTGTGAAACCTTTTGAAATATAGTATAATAGACTTGAGAAGTAAGGGAAAACTGAAAGAAAGGAGCGTGGACGGAGCAGGGCTCCGGTCCCATTGGATTGCTATGTGTGACAAGACTATGACATTTTCTGTGAATCAGGAACGGGAAAATGAACTGAAGCGGAATCTCACCATCGTGTATGACGCACTGGTGCAGAAGGGCTACAACCCCATCAACCAGATCGTAGGCTACATCCTGTCCGAGGATCCCACCTACATAACCACCTATAACAACGCACGCAGTCTGATCCGGCACATTGACCGGGACGAGCTTCTTCAGGTTCTCGTCAAAAACTACCTGGAAAACTAAGGATTCGCCTGATAATCCATATAGGCCACAGCCCGGAACGGCAGCAGAACGCCTCTGCTGCCGTTTCCGTTTTTCTCCGGGTATGCGGCTGCCTGAGGCGCATATACTAACCTGGGTGCACCGTCCGGTGTGCCAGATTTGCAAAGGATGGAACAGGCAATGAGAAAATGGAAATCCGGTATAGCGGGGCTGCTGCTGGGGGTCTGGATGGCCGGAGGGGCTGTGGATGCCGCCGGCATACAGGGCTACGGCCAGGGCTGCCGCTATGACACAGAGAACCGTCCGGTGGGGGCGGTGGAATTCAATGCCCAGTACGGGGGCTATGACGCCTGTGCCCTGTCCGGGGATGACCGGTATATTCTGCTGACCTTTGACCAGGGCTATGAAAACGGCTACACGGCACAGATTCTGGACACCCTGAAGGAGAAAAACGTAAAGGCGATTTTCTTCCTTACCGGGGATTATGCAAAGAAGGAAACCGCTCTGGTGCAGCGGATGGTGGACGAGGGGCATGTGCTGGGGAACCACGGCATGACCCACGCTTCCATGCCCAGGCTGGACAGGGCGGGGCTGGAGGAGGAGATCATGAGCCTCCACGACTATGTGCTGGACACCTACGGCTATGAGATGCAGTATCTGCGGCCTCCCTGCGGGGAATATTCCGAGGAGACCCTGGCGGCCGTACAGGCCCTGGGGTACAAGACCGTATTCTGGAGCTTTGCCTATGTGGACTGGCTCACAGACCAGCAGCCGGATCCGGCACAGGCCTACAGCCGCATGACCCAGGCGGCCCACGGGGGCGGCATTTATCTGCTGCATTCCGTATCCGCCACCAACTGTGCGGTGCTGGGGGATGTGATCGACAGTCTGCGGCAGCAGGGGTATCTGCTGTAAGGAAAATCCGCCGTTCCCGGCAGGGGCGGCGGGTTTTTGTTGTTTGCGGGGGGGTGGCGGTCTTTATGCGAAACCGTGCCGGTTACGCATGACCGTTCCACCGCTGTCTTGGGGAGACAACCCCAGGGAAGGGGGGTGCAGCACTGCTGCAATCCCCCTTCCCCTTCTGGGTTTTCTCCCCCAGTCCCCCACTTTCCTTCTTCCCCATCCCCCTTGGGGCACGGTCGTGCTCTGTACGTTTCCACGATGCTGCGCAGAACGGGAATGAATAGAGTTTTGCGCAGGAAATCCTGGGAACCATCACAAGCGGACGTTTCCCCAAAGAGAGGGGAGAGTGTGGAAAAGAGAGCGCGAGAGAAAACCGTTGGGAGGGGAGAGAATAAGCATCTTTGATGCGCTCTCTCCCTTCCTAAGGAGGTTGTCTCTCGCATAGGGGTTAACCGCTCAGGGTTTGCCCTGGGGTTGTCTCCCCAAGTATCAGGTAGAACGGTACTGCGAAAGCGTAACGGTTAATAATAAAAGTTGAACCACAACCCCCGGACACCCGAAAACAGGGACGGCGGGCGGGGACAAAAAACGGACGCCCGCACTCCCGAAGGAGTACAGGCGCCCGATGAGATAGAAGGGGCAGCTTAATCATCCTGCAATGCGTCGTAGCCGGATTCACCCGTTCTGACCTTGAGCACATTCTCTACGTCATAAACGAAGATCTTGCCGTCACCGATCTTGCCGGTGTACAACGCCTGCTTAACCGTCTCGATTACGGTCTCAACCGGAATCTTGCAGACAACAACCTCAACCTTTACCTTGGGCAGCAGTCTTGCTTCTACCGGAACGCCGCGGTAATACTCCGCTGCGCCCTTCTGCATGCCGCAGCCCATTGCGTTGGTCACTGTCATGCCGGTGATGCCGATATCGTACAGGGCACTCTTCAGTGCCTCGAAGCGCTCGATGTTGGTGATAATGTCAACCTTGGTCATCTTGACCCCTGCGTCATTTGCGATGCCCACAGCCTTCTTGTGCTCTACCGGCACGGACTTTTCAACCGGTGCTGCCGGGATCACGTTGGCAACCTCCTTCTCCTTGCCGGAGGATGTGGTTTCAATGTGGGTGGAGGGGATGAAGTCTGCATAGGAAGAAGTCAGGCCGTGCTCGGTGATGTCCAGACCAACAACCTCTTCGTGGCGGCTTGCCCGCAGACCGATGGTGTGCTTGATTGCCAGGAAGGTAATGGTGATGGTAACAGCTGTCCATGCCAGGACTGCCAGCATACCAAGCAGCTGATAGCCGAACAGCTCAACGCCGCCGCCGTAGAATACACCGGCAAGCTCCTTGCCGTCTGCATTTGCCAGGGAATAACCCGGAACCTTCGGGTTTGCAAAGAGACCTACTGCAATCGTACCCCACATACCGTTCATGAAGTGTACGGCAACCGCACCTACCGGGTCGTCGATGTGGAGCTTGTAGTCCAGGAGCCATACGCCGAATACAACCAGCAGACCGGAAACGATACCGATGATGGAAGCGCCCAGGCAGTCAACCACGTCGCAGGGAGCGGTTACGCCTACCAGGCCCGCCAGGGAAGCGTTCAGACACATGGATACATCCGGCTTGCCGTATTTCAGCCAGGTAAAGATCATGCAGGTTACGGTTGCGATAGCAGGTGCTACAGTCGTTGCCAGGAAGATGGAGCCCAGCTGGTCAATGGACTTGGCAGCGGCACCGTTGAAGCCGTACCAGCCGAACCAGAGGATGAACACACCCAGGGCGCCCAGGGTCAGGGAGTGGCCGGGAATTGCGTTGACCTTTGTGATCTTGCCGTCCTTGTCCTTTTCAAATTTGCCGATTCTCGGTCCAAGGATCTTGGCGCCGATCAGGGCGGAGAGGCCGCCTACCATGTGGATGGCGGTGGAGCCTGCGAAATCGTGGAAGCCCATCTGAGCCAGCCAGCCGCCGCCCCAGATCCAGTGTGCCTCAATGGGGTAGATCAGTGCGGAGATTACACCGGAGTATACGCAGTAGGACAGGAACTTTGTCCGCTCTGCCATAGCGCCGGATACGATGGTCGCTGTGGTTGCACAGAATACCAGGTTGAAGACGAAGTTGGAGAAATCAAAGTTTTCGTATGCGGTGAAGATATCCAGACCGGGCTTGCCGATCAGACCAATCATATCCTCCCCCAGCAGCAGGCTAAAGCCGATGAGGATGAATACCACGGTACCGATACAGAAGTCCATCAGGTTCTTCATGATGATGTTGCCCGCGTTCTTGGCACGGGTGAAGCCGGTTTCCACCATGGCAAAGCCGCACTGCATGAAGAATACCAGCGCAGCGCCGATCAGGAACCAGACGCCCCATAACTCGTTGTCCACGGCTTCAAAGATTGCTTCAGCGTTCATAGAAACCCCCTTCTTTCTGCACAGGTGGTGCAGAATGCTGCTTTTGATCCCGGCAAGCAGCCAGCCTGTAATTGTATAACAAAAGGCGTACATATCCTCGCCGCCTGCATTTCAGGTGGTAAGGTTATGCACGCCATTGTGCCGATTAAATTGTGTTATTCGATGGAGAACAGCATATCTCCGTAGGAGGGAAGCGGCCAGTATTCCCTGCCGCAGATCAGCTCCAGATTGTCCGCCACGCACCGGAGCTCCGTCATGGCGGGATATACCCTTGCCCGGTAGGCGCTTGCCAGCTCGTAGGGATCCTGGATGGGCTTGATCTCCATCAGGCAGTCCGACAGGCTCTGGGTTCGCTTCACCAGGCATTCGCTGAGCCTGCCCAGCTTTTTCAGCAGCACCTCCTCCAGTGCGGTGGAGGCCTCGGACCGGGCGGTTTTCTTGTTGGCGGCCAGGGACGCCAGGCTGTTCTGGTACTTGACCACCGCCGGGATGATCTCCTGGTTCACCATGTCGATCATGGTCAGCGCCTCGATGTGGGCGAGCTTGCTGTAGTTTTCAAGGAGGATTGCATACCGGGAACGAACCTCCGCTTCGGTGAGGACGCCGTTCCGGGCAAACAGGGCGATGTTTTTCGGATCCACCAGGGTCCGCAGGGCCTCCGGTGTGCCGGGAAGATTGGTGAGCCCCCGCTTTTCCGCCTCTGCCACCCACTGGGGGGAGTAGTTGTTGCCGTTGAAGATGATCCGCTTGTGATCCCGGATCACTTCCCGGATCAGCTGCCCCAGATCCTTCTGGAACTGGCTGCTCTGCTCCAGCCGGTCAGCGTATCTGCCCAGCACGTCCGCCACGATGGTATTGAGTATGGTATTGGGGCCGGTAATGGACTGGGCGGAGCCCAGCATCCGGAATTCAAACTTGTTGCCGGTAAAGGCAAAGGGAGATGTCCGGTTCCGGTCGGTGGCGTCCCGGAAGAAGTGGGGCAGCACCGTGGCGCCGATTTCCATCTGTACCTGTTCCTTGCCTACGTAAAGGGTGCCGGTTTCGATGGCCTGGAGAATTTCCGTCAGCTCATCTCCCAGGAACATGGAAACGATCGCAGGGGGCGCTTCGTTGGCGCCCAGCCGGTGATCGTTCCCGGCGCTGGCAACCGAGACCCGGAGCAGATCCTGGTACTCGTCCACAGCCTCGATCACTGCGCACAGGAAAAGGAGAAATTGGGCATTTTCGTGGGGCGTTCCGCCCGGCTCCAGGAGGTTCATGCCCGTGTCCGTGGATATCGACCAGTTATTGTGCTTGCCGGAGCCGTTGACCCCGGCAAAGGGTTTTTCGTGTAAGAGACAGACCATGCCGTGCTCGGCGGCAACGGTTTTCATCAGCTCCATGGTGAGCTGGTTATGGTCGCAGGCCAGATTGGCGGTGGTGAAGATGGGCGCCAGCTCGTGCTGGGCGGGAGCCACCTCGTTGTGCTCCGTCTTGGCAAGGACGCCTAGCTTCCACAGCTCCTGATCCAGCTGGGACATAAAGCCGCTGACCCGTGCCGGGATGGATCCGAAGTAGTGATCCTCCAGCTCCTGACCCTTGGGGGGTCTTGCCCCGAAAAGGGTTCTGCCGCAGCAGCGGAGATCCCGCCGCTTTTCGTACAGCTTCCGGTCAATGAGGAAGTATTCCTGCTCCGGCCCCACCGTGGTGATGACCCTGCCGGCGTCCTTGTTGCCGAAGAGCCGCAGTACCCGGAGAGCCTGCCGGTTGATGGCGTCCATGGAGCGGAGCAGCGGGGTTTTCTTGTCCAGCGCCTCGCCCCCGTAGGAGCAGAACACCGTGGGGATATATAAGGTATGCCCCCGGATAAAGGCGTAGGCGGTGGGATCCCAGGCGGTGTAGCCCCTGGCCTCAAAGGTTGCCCGGAGCCCGCCGGAGGGGAAGGAGGAGGCGTCCGGCTCGCCCCGAACCAGCTCCTTGCCGGAAAACTCCATAATCACGGAGCCGCCGCCATCCGGGGTGATGAAGCTGTCGTGCTTTTCTGCGGTGACCCCGGTCATGGGCTGGAACCAGTGGGTGAAGTGGGTTGCCCCCTTTTCCACCGCCCAGTCCTTCATGGCGCTTGCCACCACATTTGCAACGTCCAGCTCCAGGTGGGTGCCCTTTTCCATGGTTTTGCGCAGGGCCCGGTATACATCCCGGGGCAGCCTGTCCAGCATCACAGCGTCGTTGAACACCATGCTGCCGAACAGGGTGTGCAGGTCGGTTTTGTCCATCGCCGTCCGCCTCCTTTCCTTGTATAGCCTAAAAAATCAAACAAAAAAAGACGCTGCGAACCCGTTGTTGGTTCACAGCGCCTTTGCTGTTTATGCTTGTATTATAGCACCCCGGCTGCGGAATGTCAACTGCTTTTTTTCAATTCATGGAAAGTGACTAAAACTCACGGTGCTTCCCGGGTTTTCCTTGTCGAAGTTCTACGAATCGTGCAGAAATTTGTGCTGCGGTGTTGACAACTTCAAAGTCCGGGATTTATAATAGTAGCGTGAACAAAGGAGTTCATTGCGCAGCATGCGTACTGCCTACGGGCGGTCTGTGTCCTGCGCAATGGGCTCTTTTTTGTTTTTCGGGCACAGCACCCCAGGGCACTCAGGCGGAGCCTGCGGGGTGTTGTCCTATCCCATGTGCCGGGCGTATAAGGAGAGCGCCGGGCGCAGGTATTGATAAAGGAGGTCACTGGCTATGAGCTTACCAAGAGAAGGAGAGGTCCGGATCCCGTCGGGATGTGCGGTTTCCGGCATGTTTTCAAAATCCGGCAAACGGATGAACGGAGAACAGATTATCCGGTCCATTGAAGTGATGCACGACCGTTCCAACGGTCTGGGGGGCGGCTTTGCTGCCTACGGCATCTACCCGGAGTACAAGGAATACTACGCATTCCACATTTTCTATGACGATATTTCCACCAAGCAGGAGTGCGAGCGGTTCCTGGAGCATCACTTTGACATCATCAACCTGTCCAAGATTCCCACCCGGAAAATGCCCCAGATTACGGACGTGCCCCTGATCTGGCGGTACTTTGTCACCCCCTTGCCCACAAAGCTGGCGGAAAGTCAGCTGGATGAGCGGGAATTCGTGGCAAAGTGCGTGTTCCATATCAACACCCGCATCAAGGGCAGCTATGTATTCTCCAGCGGCAAGAACATGGGCGTGTTCAAAGCGGTAGGCTTCCCGGAGGATGTGGGCAGATTCTACCGGCTGGATGAATACGCCGGCTACTGCTTCACCGCCCACGGCAGATACCCCACCAACACCCCGGGCTGGTGGGGCGGCGCACACCCCTTTGCCCTGCTGGACTACACCGTTGTCCACAACGGGGAAATTTCCTCCTACGACGCTAACCGCCGTGCCATTGAAATGTACGGCTACAAATGTACCCTCCAGACGGATACGGAGGTCATTGCCTATATCATCGACTACCTGCACAGAAAGCAGGGGCTGAACTGGCAGGAGATCTGCTCCGTCATCGCTGCCCCCTTCTGGCAGACCATCGAGGGGATGCCGGAACAGGAGCGGAAAAAGCACGAATACCTGCGGAACGTATTTGCCTCCCAGCTGATTACCGGCCCCTTCTCCATTCTGGTGGGCTTTGAGGGCGGCATGATGGCCCTCAACGACCGGCTGAAGCTCCGGAGTATGGTTGTGGGCGAAAAGGACGATATGTTCTATGTTGCCAGCGAGGAGTCCGCAATCCGGGTGATCCAGCCGGAGCTGGACAAGGTATGGTCCCCCAAGGGCGGAGAGTGCGTGCTGGTTACACTGGAAGGAGGTAAGGCGTAATGGCCATCAATTTTCTTTATCCGGACTATGAGGTAGTCCGCAATGCTGACCGGTGCATCGGCTGCCGGGTCTGTGAACGACAGTGCGCCAACGAGGTGCACAGCTATAATCCGGAGCTGGACAAAATGCTTTCGGACGAGACAAAATGCGTGAACTGCCACCGGTGCGTGACCCTGTGTCCCACCCACGCCCTGAAGATCGTCAAGAACGATCACACCTTTAAGGAAAACGCCAACTGGAGCGGCAAGACCATCCAGGAAATCTATAAGCAGGCAAACACCGGCGGCGTGCTGCTGTCCAGTATGGGCAATCCGGAGCCTTACCCGGTGTATTTCGACAAGCTGCTGCTGAACGCCTCCCAGGTAACCAATCCCCCCATCGACCCCCTCCGGGAGCCTATGGAAACCCGGGTATTCTTAGGGGCAAAGCCCGCAAAGGTTCAGCGGGACGCCAACGGGGAGCTGGTGAACAACCTGTCCCCCCAGATCAGCCTGTCCGTGCCCATTATGTTCTCCGCCATGAGCTACGGCTCCATCAGCTACAACGCCCACGCCTCCCTTGCCCGGGCGGCCCAGGAGCTGGGCATCCTCTACAACACCGGTGAGGGTGGCCTCCACGAGGATTTCGTGAAATACGGCGCCAACACCATCGTGCAGGTGGCATCCGGCCGGTTCGGGGTTCACAAGGGCTATCTGGAAAGCGGCGCCGCCATCGAGATCAAGATGGGACAGGGGGCAAAGCCCGGCATCGGCGGACATCTGCCCGGGGCAAAGATCGTAGGGGACGTGGCAAAGACCCGTATGGTTCCCGTGGGCAGCGACGCCATTTCTCCGGCGCCCCACCACGACATCTACTCCATTGAGGATCTGCGGCAGCTGGTTTACTCCCTGAAGGAGGCCACCGGCTACAAAAAGCCCGTTATCGTGAAGATTGCCGCAGTGCATAATATCTCCGCCATCGCCAGCGGTATCGCCCGCAGCGGTGCGGACATCATCGCCATCGACGGCTTCCGGGGAGGCACCGGCGCTGCACCCACCCGGATCCGGGACAATGTGGGCATCCCCATCGAGCTTGCCCTGGCCAGCGTGGACAAGCGGCTCCGGGACGAGGGCATCCGCAACAACGTGTCCATCGTGGTAGGGGGCAGCATCCGCTCCAGTGCGGACATGGTCAAGGCAATTGCCCTGGGTGCGGACGCAGTGTATATCGGTACCGCAGCCCTGCTGGCTCTGGGCTGCCATCTGTGCCGCAGCTGCCAGACCGGCAAGTGCAACTGGGGCATCGCAACCCAGCAGCCGGAGCTTGTAAAGCGGCTGAATCCGGAGCTGGGCTATCAGCGGCTGGTGAATCTGGTTACCGCATGGCGGCATGAGCTTATGGAGCTTATGGGCGGCATGGGCATCAACTCCATCGAGAGCCTCCGGGGCAACCGGCTGATGCTCCGGGGCGTGGGACTCACCGACCGGGAGCTGGAAATCCTCGGCGTAAAGCATGCCGGCGAGTAAGGCATGAGAAATCTGCGAGAAAAGAGGAAAAAAACCGATGAAACGAGTATATGTAAATGAGGAATGGTGTCTCGGATGCCATCTGTGTGAATATTACTGTGCCTTTGCCGAAACCGGCAAGGACAATATGGCTCTTGCCCTGAAGCATCAGACCATCCGCCCCCGGATTCACGTGGAGGAGCAGGGACAGGTGCATTTTGCCGTATCCTGCCGCCACTGTGAGGATCCCATCTGCGTCAAGAGCTGTCTTACCGGCGCCCTGTCCGTGGAGGATGGGGTGATCCGCATCAACTCCGACCGATGCATTCACTGCTACACCTGCATACTTGCCTGTCCCTACGGGGCCATTGTCCCCTCCGACAGCGGAGCCGTCAAGAAGTGCGAGCTTTGCGTCAATACCGCAACGGGACTGCCCAACTGCGTACAGGGCTGCCCCAACGGCGCCATTGTATTTGAGGACAGCGAGGAAAGGAAGGTGTCAGTATGAATTATGTGATTATCGGCAACTCCGCCGCAGCCATCGGCGCAGTGGAGGCCATCCGGAAAACCGATACGGAGGGAAAGATTGTAATTCTTTCCTCCGAGCCCTACCACACCTATTCCCGTCCGCTGATCTCCTACCTGCTGCTGGGGAAAACCACAGAGGAGAAGATGGCTTACCGGCCGGCGGATTTTTACGAAAAGATGCACTGCGACTTCCGGCCCGGCACCACTGCGGTGAAGCTGGATCCGGACAAGAAAGAGGTGCTCCTGGCAGACGGCAGCGCCGTGCCCTACGACAAGGTGCTGGTTGCCACCGGCTCCTCCCCCTTTGTGCCCCCCATGGCCGGGCTGGACACGGTGGAGCACAAGACCACCTTCGGCTCCCTGGATGATGCAAAGCGGCTGTCCGGCATGATTGATTCCAGAAGCCGGGTGCTCATCATCGGCGCCGGGCTTATCGGCCTCAAGTGCGCCGAGGGCATTGCGGACACGGTAAAGTCCATCACCGTGGTGGATCTTGCGCCCAGAGTACTGTCCAGTATCCTGGACGAGGCTGCCTCCGCAAAGGTGCAGCACTACCTGGAGCAGCATGACATCCGCTTCTTCCTGGGGGAGAGCGTGAAGGAATTTTCCGGAAATACCGCCACCCTTACCGGCGGCGGCCAGATTGAATTTGACTGCCTGGTGCTGGCGGTGGGCGTCCGTGCCAATACCGCTCTGGTGAAGGATGCAGGGGGCGCAGTGGGCAGGGGCATCACCCTGGACGACCATATGCGCACCTCCCTGCCGGATGTATACGCCGCAGGGGACTGCACCGAAAGCATGGACTGTGCCGAGCAGCAGGTAAAGATCATGGCGCTGCTGCCCAACGCCTATATGCAGGGTGCCTGTGCCGGCGCCAATATGGCGGGGGGAGACGCAGTCTTTGACACGGCCATTCCCATGAACTCCATCGGCCTGTTCGGGCTCCATATGATGACCGCCGGCACCTACCACGGCAAGACCTATGTGCAGGACGACGGCACCACCTTCAAGGAGCTGTTCTATGAGGACGACCGGCTCTGCGGCTATATCCTTGTGGGGGATATCCGCCGTGCCGGCATCTACACCGCTTTGATCCGCAACCGGACGCCCCTGAGCACCGTGGACTTTGAGCTGCTGTGCAGGGAGCCGGAGCTGATGGCCTTCAGCCAGGCGGATCGCAAGGTAACGTTAGGAGGGCGGGAGAAATGATTTTTTCTGCAAAAGAGCTTGGATATGAAAAGCTGAACGAGGCGGTGCGGAATACCGCCGGAGAAATTGAAATCAACGACTGCTTCGGAGAGCGGTTTGTGGGCTGCGGCGCAGCGGACAAGACCATTACCGTCAACGGTACCCCGGGCAACGCCATGGGTGCATACCTGAACGGCGCCACCATGATCGTCAACGGCAATGCCCAGGACGCAGTGGGAGATACCATGAACGCCGGCAGAATCGTCATCCACGGCAACGCAGGGGACGCCCTGGGCTATGCCATGCGGGGCGGAGAGATCTACGTCAAGGGCAGCGCCGGCTACCGGGCGGGGATCCATATGAAGGAATACATGGAAAAGCGCCCGCTGATCGTCATCGGCGGCAGCACCGGCAGCTTCCTGGGGGAGTACCTGGCAGGAGGCATGATGATTGTGCTGGGGCTGAATACGGAGGAGGTTCCCGTGGGAAATTTCACCGGCACGGGCATGCACGGTGGGCAGATCTGGATCCGCAGCAGCAGCAAGCCGGAAAAGCTGCCGGCCCAGGTATGCGTGGAGCAGGCAGACCCCCAGGAGATTCTGCCCTATCTGGCAAACTATGCAAAGCTCTTCGGGGTGTCCATGGAAACCATTCTGGACAAGCCCTTTTACCGGCTGAGCCCCAACGCAAAGAACCCTTACAAACGCTTGTATACCGTCAATTAAGTTCAGGAGGTGCTGTCGGTGAAGCCGACCATTCAGGAAATCTCCGCCTTTGTGCGGGAGAATGATGTGAAATTTATCCGCCTTGCATTCTGCGATCTGTTCGGCGTGCAGAAGAATATTTCCATTCTGCCCAGCGAGCTGCTCCGTGCCTATCACGAGGGCATCCCCTTTGACGCCAGCGCAATTGCAGGCTTCACCGACGTTACCGAATCCGACCTGTTTCTTGTGCCGGAGCTTTCCACCCTGTCCGCACTGCCCTGGCGTCCCCAGCAGGGGGGCGTCATCCGCTTTTACTGCGACATCAAGCGGCCGGACGGCAGTATTTTTGAATCCGACACCCGTGCCATCCTCAAGCGGGTGATGGAGGAGTGCCGGGAGATGGACTACACCTGCCGGATGGGCACCGAGTGCGAGTTCTATCTGTTCAAAACCGACGAGAACGGGGCCCCCACCTCCATTCCCTTAGACAGCGGCAGCTACTGCGACGTGGCGCCCCTGGACAAGGGGGAGAATGTGCGCCGGGAAATCTGCCTGTGCCTGGAGGAAATGGGCATCACCCCGGAAACCTCCCACCACGAAATGGGCAGCGGCCAGAACGAAATCGACTTCAAGACCGCGGACCCTCTGGAGGCGGCGGAGAATCTGCTGACCTTCCAGACGGTGGTGCGGAATATCTCCGCCCGGAACGGCCTTAGCGCATGCTTTCTGCCCAAGCCTCTGCCGGATCAGGCCAGCAGCGGCATGCACGTGAACCTGACCCTGCTGCGGGACGGACAGAATCTGTTTGCCAGCCGCAGCGAAGCATCCAGACAGTTTATGGCAGGCATCCTGCACCGTTCTGCGGAGATGACCGCCTTTCTCAACCCCATCCCCAACTCCTACCACCGGCTGGGCTCCAACCATGCGCCCCTGTATATCAGCTGGTCCCCCCAGAACCGTTCCCAGCTGATCCGGCTGCCGGCAGCCACCGGGGACAAGGTGCAGATGCAGCTCCGCTCCCCGGACCCTATGGTGAACCCCTATCTGGCGTTCTCCCTGATCCTTGCCGCCGGGCTGGAGGGCATCCGGGAAAAGCGGGAGCTGGCGCCGCCCCTGAACGAAAATCTCTACCAGGCGCCCCCTGCGGTAACGGACAGGCTGGAAAAGCTGCCCACGAGCCTGGGGGAGGCTCTGGCCATTGCGGAGCAGTCGGAATTTGTGCATAAGGTGCTGGGAGACAGAATCTGCACCCACTATTTCGACGGAAAGCGGGCGGAGCTTTAATCGGTTTTTGCCGGATGTTCCACGTGGAACAGGAATCCAGACGAAAGGGGGAAGCCTGATGGAACGGGGACTGATTATCTCCTCCACGGAAAAAAGCGTGGCGTTTTTCCGGGAAATGCTGGGGCATGCGGGAATCCGTGACCTGACGGTGGTTTCCTCCGCCGGAGAGGCCCGGCGCCGGATGCTGGAATATGAATATGACATCTGCGTCATCAACGCCCCCCTGCCGGACGAATACGGGGAGGGGCTCAGCTGCAGCATTGCTCTGCACACCACCAGCGAGGTGATTCTGGTGGTGAAGGCGGAGCAGTTTGACTCCATCTGCCACAAGGTGGAGGACTGCGGGGTCATCACCGTGGCAAAGCCCGTGAACCGGGGACTGTTCTGGAATGCCATCAAGGTGACCCAGGCAGCCAGCGTGAAGATGCAGCGGATGTACTGCGAAAACCGGAAGCTGCAGCAGAAGATCGAGGATCTGCGCATTGTGGACCGGGCGAAATGCGCTTTGATTTCCTACCTGCGGATGACCGAGCAGGAGGCCCACAAGTATATCGAGCGGCAGGCGATGGATATGCGGCTGCCCAAGCGGGAGATTGCGGAGGAGATTCTCCGCACATATGAAGTATAGGCAGCAGGCTGATGCAAACGGGAGGCTTAGGAAAGGCTCCCGTTTTTTGCGCTTTGCCCCATGGACGAACCCGGAAAACTGTGCTATAATGAAGCAGACCCGGCGGCGTCCGGGTCTGCCATTTCTTTGAGCGAGGTGGATTTGATGCACAACCCTCTGATTCTGGTGGTGGAGGATGACGCCATGGTGCGGAATCTCATCATCACCGCACTGAAAACCCATGACTACCCCTGCATCACCGCCGCCAACGGCGCAACCGCCCTGCTGGAGGCCTCCTCCCACAACCCGGACATTGTGCTGCTGGATCTGGGACTGCCGGATATGGACGGGCTGGAGGTGCTGGAGAGAATCCGCAGCTGGTCCCATATGCCCGTGCTGATTGTCAGCAGCCGGAGCCGGGAGGCGGACAAGGTGGGGGCGCTGGACGCAGGGGCGGACGATTACCTGACCAAGCCCTTTTCCGTGGAGGAGCTGCTTGCCCGGATCCGGGTGACCCAGCGGCGGCTGGGGCTGATGGCTGCGGGGGTTCAGAACCAGTCCCCGGTGTTTGTGAACGGGGCTTTGCGGATTGATTATGCCGCCGGATGCGCCTATCTGGAGGGCAGGGAGCTGCATCTGACCCCCATTGAATACAGGCTGCTTTGTCTCTTTGCCCGGAATGCGGGAAAGGTTCTGACCCATACTTATATTATGCAGCATGTGTGGGGCAGCAGCTGGGACAACGACATGGCGTCCCTGCGGGTGTTTATGGCCGCCCTGCGCCGGAAGCTGGAGGAGGGCAGCGGCGCCCCCTGTATCCACACCCATGTGGGCATCGGGTACCGGATGGAGCTTTTGCAGCAGCAGTCTGCCCGGTAGCCTGCCCCCTTGCATTTCTTCCCTGCATATAGTACAATAGAACGGAGAAAGAGGGGGTATTCCTATGCAGATTTTATTCATCGGGGACGTGGTGGGCAAAAGCGGCTGCCGGTACCTGGAGCGGACGCTGCCGGAGCTTCGGCGGCAGTACGGGGCGGATGTGACCATCGTGAACGGAGAAAATTCCGCTCCTGGCAACGGCATCACCGCCGCCTCCGCCGAACAGATTCTCCGCTGCGGGGCGGATCTGATTACCACCGGGAACCACGCCTTCCAGCGCCGGGACAGCCTTGCCGTCTTTGAGCGCAGGGAGATCCTCCGGCCGGCAAATTATCCGGAGGGCTGCCCCGGCCATGGGCTGGAGATTCTGGATCTGGGCCGGTGCCGGGTGGCGGTGCTGAATCTGATGGGGACGGTGTATCTGGAGGCGCTGGACAATCCCTTTGCCGCAGCGGACGCCTTGCTGGCAGGTATCGACACCCCGAATATTTTCGTGGATTTCCACGCAGAGGCCACCTCGGAGAAAAAGTGCATGGGCTATTACCTGGCGGGGCGGGTGACGGCGGTGTGCGGCACCCATACCCATGTGCAGACGGCGGACGAGGAGATTCTGGAGGGGCACACGGGCTATATCACCGACGCGGGGATGACCGGCCCTGCCCGTTCCGTGCTGGGGGTGGATGTGCAGCGGGCAACGGACAAGCAGCGGCTCCACTGCCCGGTGCAGTTTATTGAAGCGGATGGACCCGCTATGCTGAACGGTGTTTCGATTGCATTCGACCCGTCAACTGGCAAATGTACCAAAATTCAGCGTATCTTTATGAGAGAATCCACAAACATGCGGTAAAACTCTTGCTTTTTTGTCCTCTCTGTAGTATAATAAGCAATATTCAAGGGGGTACTGCATACCCAGGAGAAGTTTCAAGTATATGGGGACCCGCATATCATTCATATGCAGCAAAAGAAACAACAAACAACAGTGAACAAGGAGGATTTCAACATGGAGGTTCTGAAGGTATCATCAAAATCCGTACCGAATTCCGTTGCAGGTGCCATTGCAGCAGTTATCCGGGAGCAGCGCACCGTAGAGGTGCAGGCGGTTGGCGCCGGGGCAGCAAATCAGGCGATCAAGTCCATTGCGGTGGCCCGGGGCTATCTGGCGCCCATCGGCATTGATCTGATCTGTATTCCCGCCTTTGCCAATATCGTCATTGACGGAGAGGACCGGACAGCCATCAAGCTGATCTGCGAACAGCGATAAACACCACAGGGCGGCACCGGGGATCCCGGCTGCCGCCTGTTTTCATTCTGTCATATCTCACCGGCGGTGTGCAGGCAGCTGTCCGCCGCCTTGAAAGGATCCGCCCATGAACGAACTGTTCCGGCCCATCTCCGCCCTGCGGGGGGTGGGGGAAAAGCGGGCAAAGGCATATGCCCGGCTGGGCATCGAAACCCCTTACGACCTGCTGTTCCATATTCCCCGTTCCTATCTGGATTTCCGGGAGCCCGTGCCCGTGCTGTCCGCCCCGGCGGATACCCCCTGCGTGGTGGAGGGTACCATCACCCGGAAGCTGCCGGAGCAGCGGATCCGGAAGGGGCTTTCTGTGTTCAAGGCAACCGCCACCGACGGGGTCAGCGACTTCACGGTGGTGTTCTACAACAATTTCTACGCCTTTGACGCCCTGAAAACCGGGGAGACCTATCGGTTTGCAGGAAAGCTCACCGGCTCCCTTCTGCGCCGGGAGCTTTCTTCCCCCCAGTATCTCCGGGCGGACTGTCCGGTGCAGCTGCGGCCGGTGTATCCCCTGACCAGCGGTTTGACCAACGCTATGGTGCAGGCGAATATGCGCCAGGCTCTGGAGATCCTCCGCCGGGAGCCCTTTGACGGACTGCCCCCCGGGATCCGGCAGCAGTATGGGCTTTGCACCCTGCCGGAGGCTCTGGGGGTGGTGCATCAGCCTGCGTCAGAGCCGATTTTACAGGAGGCAAAGCGGCGGCTTGCCTTTGACGCCCTGCTGCAATTGCAGCTGGGGATGCTGATGCTCCGGAGCCGGAGCCGTGCCCAGACCGCCTATACCATGAATCCCGCCACGGACCTTGCCCCCTTTTATGCCTCCCTGCCCTTTGCCCCCACCAATGCCCAGAAACGGGCGGCGGCGGAGATCTGTCAGGATTTATGCAAAACGGTGCCGGCAAACCGGCTGCTGCAGGGGGATGTGGGCAGCGGCAAAACCGCCGTGGCGGCGGCAGCCTGCTATTTCACCTGGAAAAACGGCTTCCAGAGCGCGTTGATGGCGCCTACGGAGATCCTTGCCACCCAGCATTACCACACCCTGGAGGGGTTCCTGTCCCCCCTGGGGATCCGGGTGGGGCTGCTGACCGGGTCCATGCCCCAGAAGGATAAGCGCCGGATCCGCACCGCCCTGCAGGAGGGGGAGCTAGACGTGCTGGTGGGCACCCACGCCCTTATCCAGAAGGACACGATATTCCGGGCGCTGGGACTGGTCATCACCGACGAGCAGCACCGGTTCGGGGTTGCCCAGCGGGCGGCTTTGGCGCAAAAGGGGGGCACCCCCCACAAGCTGGTCATGTCCGCTACCCCCATTCCCCGGACCCTGGCGCTGATTGTGTACGGGGATCTGGACATTTCCGTGCTGGACGAGCTGCCCATGGGGCGGCTGCCCATCCGCACCTATGCGGTGACGGGAAAGCTGCGGCAGCGTGCCTACGGCTTTGTCCGCAGCCGGATGGACGCAGGGGAGCAGGCCTATATGGTCTGCCCCATGATCGAGGAGGGGGAAAGCGATTTGCTGGCGGTAACCGGCTATGCGGAGCAGCTCCGTGCCGGGGAGTTTGCCGCATACCGGGTGGGGTTGCTCCACGGAAAGCTGAAGCCGGCGGAGAAGGATGGGGTGATGGCAGCCTTCAAGGCTGGGGAGCTGGATCTTTTGGTATGCACCACCGTGGTGGAGGTGGGGGTGGATGTACCCAACGCCACGGTGATGCTCATCGAAAACGCAGATCGGTTCGGCCTGTCCCAGCTGCATCAGCTCCGGGGCAGAGTGGGCAGGGGCAGCCGCCAGAGCCACTGCATCCTCATCACCGACAGCAGCTCCGAGGAAAGCCGGGAGCGGCTGCGGATTCTCAGCAGCACCAACGACGGCTTCCGGATTGCGGAGGAGGATCTGAAGCTGCGGGGGCCCGGGGATTTCTTCGGCAGCGCCCAGCACGGCCTGCCGCCGGTGCATCTGGCGGAGCTTGCCGGGGATATGGAGCTGGTGCGCCAGACCCAGGAGGCTGCCCGGGAGATTCTTGCGGCGGACCCTCAGCTGCGGGATCCGGCGAATCACGCACTCCGGGCGGACGTGGTGCGGCTGTATGCGAAAAACGGGGAAAACGGTCTGAATTAGCAATTCTGTATGGATTCGGGCCGTTTTCCGCATATCCCTTGTGCAAAGCATACAAAGTGCAGTTTTTTTTCGAAAAGGGCTTGACATTTTTGCATATCCGTAGTAAAATAATAAAGTCGTCAGAGACGGTACAAAACGTGGGAGCTTAGCTCAGCTGGGAGAGCATCTGCCTTACAAGCAGAGGGTCATAGGTTCGAGCCCTATAGCTCCCACCATCTTTGGCCTGGTAGTTCAGTTGGTTAGAACGCCGCCCTGTCACGGCGGAGGTCGTGAGTTCGAGTCTCATCCAGGTCGCCATTCCGATATGCCTCTGTAGCTCAGTCGGTAGAGCAGGGGACTGAAAATCCCCGTGTCGTTGGTTCGATTCCGACCGGAGGCACCAAGAATATGTCAGGGTTCTGCCGCTGACGTGACAGAATCTTACCGGTTTACCGTGTGCGCATATTCTTCCATGCGGATTTAGCTCATCTGGTAGAGCGCCACCTTGCCAAGGTGGAGGTAGCGAGTTCGAGCCTCGTAATCCGCTCCACACTGCGTCAGGGAAATATCCTTGGCGTGCAGGAAAATCCCAAGAGTAATGCTCTTGGGATTTTCTTTTTGTCATAAAAATGTAAAAATGCCCCTTACGCCCTTGACAAGGGTTTCCGGGGCGGCTATAATGAAACAATAACCCTACGGAAAGGATGAGTGCCATGCCCCGGTTTTTCCTGCCTGATCTGGATCCCGGCCGGCCGGTGATTGCCGGCGAGGATGCCCGTCATATCGGCTTTGCCCTGCGGATGCGCCCGGGGGAGAGCCTTACCGTATGTTCCGGCGGAGTGGATTATCACTGCCGGATCCGGGAAATTACGCCGGACAGCGTATTTCTGGAGATTCTGGAGGAAAGCCCCTGCGGCAGGGAGCCCACCGTGGAGCTGACCCTGTTTCAGGCCATGCCCAAGGGGGATAAGCTGGAGCAGATCGTCCAGAAGGCGGTGGAGCTGGGGGCGGCGCGGATTGTGCCGGTGCTGACCCGCCGGTGCATCTCCCGGCCGGATGGGGCACAGTTTGCCAAAAAGCAGCAGCGGCTCCAGAAAATCGCCCACGCTGCGGCAAAGCAGGCGGGCAGGGGCATCATCCCGGAGGTGGCAGATATGCTGCCCTTTTCCCGGGCGCTGGAGGAGCTTGGCCGGCAGCAGCTGCCGGTGATGCTCTATGAGTCGGAGGGCATATCCCTGTCCCAGCTGGCAGTGCCCCGCACCGGTACCATCGGGGTGCTGGTGGGCAGCGAGGGGGGCTTTGACCCGGAGGAGGCGGAGCAGGCACGGAATGCAGGGGTGCAGCCGGTGTGGCTGGGGCCCCGGATTCTCCGGTGTGAAACCGCGCCGGTAACCGCCCTTTCTTTGCTGATGTATCTGAGCGGAAACCTATAAGGAGGCAGTATGCAGGCAGTGATTTTTGACCTGGACGGAACCCTGCTGGATTCCATGGGGGTCTGGGAGCAGGTGGATCAGCGGTTTTTGCGGGAAAACGGCGTTTTGCCTCCGGCGGGGATCTCCGACCGGCTGAAGCAGATGGGCATTCAGGAGGCGGCACAGTACCTGGTGGACGCATTCTCCCTGCCCATGACCCCCCGGCAGGTCATTGACCGGATCGAGGCTCTGGCGGCGGAGGAATACCGGCTGCGGATTCCCCTAAAGCCCGGGGTGCTGCCGGTGCTGGAAGCGCTGGAGCAGCGGGGCATCCCCTGCTGTATTGCCACTGCCACCTATGATTCTTTGGTGGAGGCGGCGCTGGAGCGGCTGGGGATTGCTAAACGGTTCCGGTTCGTGCTGACCTGTTCCCAGGTGGGCAGCACCAAGGCAAAGCCGGATATTTACCTGGAATGCGCCCGGCGGCTGGGCTATGCCCCGGGGGAGATTTTAGTGGCGGAGGATGCGCTGCACGCCATCGAAACCGCCAACGGCGCCGGCTTCTTCACCTTCGGGGTGTATGAGCCCACCGCAGCGGCGGACTGGCAGCAGATCCGGCAGATCAGCGGCGGCTGGGGCATGGAGCTGGGCAAGCTGCTGGACTATCTTACATAAGGGGGCGGAGGAATGCGACGGATTCCCAGGCATAAAAAATGGTTTGCGGCGGCACTGGTCTGCGCCCTGCTGCTGGGGGCGGAGTGCATCGCCGCAGGGGCAGGGGATCTGCTTTTGCTGCCCCGGGTGCATGGCTTTGTGACCCCGGTGCTGGGCTTGCTGCTGGTGCTGCTGCTGGGGATGACCCTGCGGTATTATTGCGCCGCAAAGCAGCGGATCAGCCGTCCCTGTCTGGGGCTGGCAGCCGCACTGACAGCCGGCTTTGCCCTGAGCCTGGTGGGCATCGTCCTTGCCGCCCGGACTCCGGTGCAGCAGCAGGCTTTTCACTTTCCGGCAGGAGGCAGCGCAGTGACCGTGTATGCCCGGTGCCTGCCGGAGCAGGTGGAGTTTACCGTATGCGACGGGACGAATCCCTTTCTGGCAAAGCGGCTGGATCAGGTAACTCTGTCCGCCGGCACGGAAAGCGCCTGGGATATTTCCTGCGACTGGGAAAGCCAGGACCGGGTGCGGCTGGTGTTCCGCTCCGGCAAGCATGCCCAGGTGGTGGAGGAGGAGCTGGAACGGGTGTACCGCTGTGCGGATCAGGAGGTGTACTGGCTCAACTGAGGCTCCCGCCCGCCTGCCCTGTTGATTGCAGTGACCGGCTTCTTTTGTGTTGTCTTTTATGCTCTGGGTGCTCCGGTCACGCAGTACCGTTTTACAGATGCTTGGGGAGACAACCCCGGGGAAGGGGGTAGCATCAAAGATGCTTATCCCCCTTCCCCTTCTGGGTTTTCTCCCCCAGTCCCCCACTTTCCTTCTTCCCCATCCCCCCTTGGGGGACGGTGCAACGCTGCACGTTCTCACGATGCTGTACAGAACAGTGCTGAATAAATCCTGGGAAAATCTTAGACGGCTCGTTCCCCCTCTCAAAGAGGTTGTCGCTCGCATAGCGTAGAGGGGCATTGGGTATGCCCCCGGGGTTGTCTCCCCAAGCACCGGTAAACCTGTACTGCGTAGGTAGAGCACCCAGAGCATCAAAGAAAGTAGAAAGCAGACGGTCACAAAAGGAAAAGGCCTGGGACGCAAGTCCCAGACCCTCTGCTCATCGCCCCTTGGGCAGCAATGCCGCCACCAGGGGAACCGCAAAGCTGAGCCCCACCGCCCGGAGCAATGCGGCACGGGACAGGGCCACGGTGGAGAACACCGCCTGGAGCGCCGGCACATAGATCGCCCCCAGCAGGCACAGCAGGGACA
>JALELB010000013.1 GCA_022768805.1 Ruminococcus sp. | reverse complement strand
GGAAAAATTCTTCGCCCAGCCGATCTCGTTGTAGCGCTCATCCTCCCCGAAGCCCACGGTAAAGGTTTTGTCCACGTCCGCAATGGCTGCCACATAGCTGGAATCCACACCGGAGGACAGGAAGCTGCCCACTTCTACGTCTGCGATTTTATGCGCCTGGACGGAATTGTGGAAAATGTCGGAGATCTCGTTTACCCAGTCCTCCAGTTGGGGTTTGTTGTCCGCATCAAATTTGACCTCCCAGTAGCGCCTGGTGGTAAGCTTGCCGTTGGCGTAAGTAAAATAATGGGCAGCCGGCAATTTGTATACGTTCTTGAAAAAAGTCTCCTCCGTGGGGGAATACTGAAATGTCAGATAATTTTCGAGGGCTGTTTCGTTCAGCTCCTTTTTGAAGTGGGGATGCACCAGAAAGCTCTTGATTTCCGAGCCGAACAGGAAGCTTTCCCCCATGGTAGCATAGTACAGGGGCTTGATGCCGAAAAAGTCCCGTGCCCCGAACAGTTCCTTTTTCACCGTGTCCCAGATCACGAAGCTGAACATGCCCCGCAGCCTGGGCAGCAGCTCCGGCCCGTATTCCTCGTAGCCGTGAATCAGAACCTCGGAATCGGTCTGGGTGCGGAACACATGCCCTGCCGCCAGCAGCTCCTTCCGGATGTCCTGGTAGTTGTAGATCTCCCCGTTGAACACCAGCACCTTGGTGCGGTCCTCGTTGTAGATGGGCTGATCCCCCTGCTCGGTAATGTCGATAATACTCAGCCGCCGGTGACCCAGTGCAATGTCCGCATCCACATAGCGTCCTGCCGCATCCGGCCCCCGGTGACGGATCTGATCCATCATATCCTCGATGACCCGGTTGGAATTGTCAATGTGATTGGTAAACCCGGTATATCCGCACATAGTTCGGCCTCCTAGCTGCTGAAAAAACGCGGGAAATTCCCGCATGGCTTGTTTGATGGTGTGATGCCGTTCCTGCGGCACCGTTTTTATTATACTATAACTAAGCGGCAATTGCAAGATTTATTCCGAAAACCCTTGCAAAATCCGCCGGATTCCAGTATAATGAGAGAGATGGCAATCTGAAATGGGGTTATGCACAGTCTTTTCGTGCATTTTTCGTCAGATTGCACATAATTATCGTGAATATGACCAGTAATCTTGTTTTGGTTCTGTGCAGTTTCACGAGGATACAGAATGATTTTATCGGGAGAAGGATTCAGTTATGGGAACCACGGGCAGAGCCCCCGGCCAGCAGGGCAAGGGAACAGAGAATACGATTCACAACCGGAAGCGCCGGCCAAGGCTCCGGTTCCGATTCGGGGTAATTGTATTCATCTGGGTGCTGGTGTTCGGCGCATGCTTCGGCCTTTATATGTTTGCCTGCAATCTGTTCGGGGAGGATCCGGACAAGAACAGCTCCCAGGAGGGGACAACCCAGGCTGCCGTTTCGGACACCACGGAGGCTGTCACTGCTCCCACCGAGGGGGAGACTACTCAGCCGGCAGTCACCCAGCCGGCGGTTACCGAAACCGAGCCCGTCCAGACCACGGCGCCGGCGTTCAATGTGAACCCTTTGCCGGAGCGGGAGCCCAAATCCTCCGACTACTTTAACGACTGTATTTTTGTGGGGGATTCCATTACCGTGGGTCTGTCCACCTATCAGTTTGTGCCTGCCGCCCGGGTCTATGCAACCATCGGCCTGAATATCACCCGGGTGATGACGGAAAATGTGGCAACGGAATACGGGAAAATCCCCATTCTCGATGGCATCAAGCAGGCAAAGCCCAAGTACGTTTATGTGATGCTGGGCAGCAACGGTATCGCATGGCTCTCCAACGAAACCATGCTGAAGCAGTACCACGAATTCACCTCCGCCGTACAGGAGGTTTCTCCGGATACGGAAATTGTCATCATGTCCATTCCGCCGGTTACCGCCGGCAGGGAGCAGTCAGCAGAATCCCCCATTCAGAATGCGGATATTGACGTTTACAATTCCGAGCTGCTGAAGATGGCAAATGAATACGGCTATCACTATCTGGACATCAACACGGCCCTGAAGGGCAATGACGGCAAGCTGCCCGTGGCGGACGCCAGCAAGGACGGCATGCACTTCAACAAAGCTACCTATGAGGTTCTGGTGGACTATCTGTTGCGCCACACACCTCTGTAGAATACAGACGCCCCGCTGCTTTCAGGGGGGCAGTCGGAAAAAGTAAGGAGAATTGGATATGTTATCAAAGAAAAAGTGTATTGTACTCATTTGTGCAGCAGCACTGACCCTTTCTGCATGCACCGCATGCGGCGGCAGCAGCAGCTCCGGTGACGGGGGCAGTACAGCCTCCACGGCACAGGCAAGCAAGACCGCTGCCCAGATCAGCAAGGAGGTTATGGACAGCGGCATTGAATTCCCGGAAATGATCGAGGTCAATGCGGATAACCTGAAGCTGCAGTACTCTCTGGAGGACGGGGATTTCAAGGAATTCGGCGTGTACTGGTCCGGCAATGCGGCCTATGCGGACGAGGTATGCGTGATTCTGGCGGCAGAGGGCAAGACCGACAAGGTGAAGGACGCTGTGAATCAGCGGCTGGAGTCCCAGAAGACTGCCTTCAAGGACTATGTGGCAGAGGAATATGACCGACTCTGCACCACCAGTGTGAATACCAAGGGGGACTATGTTTACTGGGTTTGCACCAAGGACAACGCCAAGGCCAACGATCTGATTGCAAAGGCAATCGGCTGATTCCGGACAAAGCAGAATAAAAAACGGCATCTCAGGAGCACTGAGATGCCGTTTTGCGTTTATATCATCATATCCCGCAGAAAGCTGGATTCCTCGTTTTCCTGCCGGCTGGGTCTTGCCATGAGCTTCCCCAGCGCATCCCGCACGTCGCTGCCTTCAAACAGCACACGGTACAGCTGCTCGGTAATGGGCATATCCACGCCCATCTGCTGTGCCAGCCGGTATGCCACATGGCAGCAGTAATAGCCCTCCACGGTGCCCACCTGCTTTACCGCATCGTCCGGCAGAACCCCCTCTCCGATGAGGATGCCTGCCCGCCGGTTCCGGCTGTGCATACTTGTGCAGGTGACGATCAGATCCCCGATGCCGGTGAGCCCGGAGAAGGTGGCTGCCCGGGCGCCCATGGCAACCCCCAGCCGGGCGATCTCGTGGATGCCCCGGGTCATGAGGGCTGCCTTGGTGTTGTCCCCGTAGCCCAGCCCGTCGCAGATGCCGGCACACAGGGCGATAATATTTTTCAGCGCTCCACCCAGCTCGCAGCCGATGACATCATCGTTCACATAGATCCGGAAGCAGGAGTTGGACAGGGTTTCCTGCACATAGCTGGCGGCAGCCGCACTTCTGGAGGCCGCCACCACAGCGGTGGTGATGCATCTGCCCACCTCCTCCGCATGGGAGGGGCCGGTGAGCACCACGATGGCCGCCTGGGGGATTTCCTCGCCGAGTACCTCGCTCAGCAGCTTCAGGCTGCCCTCCTCCAGCCCCTTGCCGGTGTTGACCACCACCATATCCGAGGTGATATAGGGGGAAGCCTCCCGTGCCACGCTGCGGACGAAGCTGGAGGGAATGCCGAACAGCACCAGATCACTGCCCTGGATGCAGGACAGAGAGGAGGACAGGCCGATTTCCGGCGGGATTGCCACCCCCGGCAGCTTCTGGACTTGTTCTCCGTTTCTGCGGATGGCGTCCAGCTCCTCCTGGAATTTGGACCAGACCGTAATCCGGTGTCCGTGCTTGTGGAGCATGACCGCAAGACCGATGCCGAAGCCGCCGGATCCTAAAATTGTAATATTCGCCATGGATTTGCCCTCCTATGCCTTTTTGCTGCGGAAGGAGAACTTGTTCTCCGTGCCCGTGCGCAGCCGTTCGATATTGCTCCGGTGCATGATGATGACCTGTGCGGACATGATCCCGGACAGCAGCACATACAGTATGGTATGTATTCCCGGGGTGTGGTATGCAAACAGGTGCAGCAGGCAGGTGACCACCGGGCAGAAGCTGGTGGCGATGATGGACCCCAGGGAAACGTATTTACTGCGCCAGAGCACCAGGGCGAAAATGCCGATGAGCACGGCAAAGACGATGGGATCCACCACAAGGAAAATGGAAACCCCCACTAAAACCCCCTTGCCGCCCCGGAAGCCGTAATACAGGGGGCGAACATGCCCCAGAATGGCGAAGATGCCGGCAACATAGCCGATATAGGTGATATCGTCACCGGTGGGGAAGGGGAGCCCTGCTCCCAGCAGGCTGGCGATAAGCCGGGCAAGCAGCACAGCTGCCACTCCCTTGAGCAGATCCCCGGCAAGCACCAGCCCGGCCATGCCCTTGCCGAAGCAGCGCAGGGTGTTGGTGAGGCCAGCGTTGTGACTGCCCAGGGTTCGGATATCCTGTCCCTTGATGAGCTTGGAAAAGAGGATGGCGCTGTTGCAGCTGCCCAGCAGATATGCCAGCAGAGCGGACAGAACGGTTGCCAGAATAAAATGTCCCATGAAAAATGATCGCTCCTAATCTGAAATCACTGATCGCCGCCGCCCCGTTCCCGGACAACAAACCGGATGGGGGTGCCGGTGAGGCCGAAGGTGGTGCGGATCTGGTTTTCGATATAGCGCTGGTATGAGAAGTGGAATAAATCCGCCCGGTTCACAAAGGTGACAAAGGTGGGGGGCTTGGTGGATGCCTGGGTCATATAATAGATTTTCAGCCGTCTGCCCTTGTCGGAGGGAGGCTGCACCCGGGTTGTGGCATAGGCCAGCACGTCGTTCAGGGTGCCGGTGGAGATCCGGATGGCATTCTGCTCCGCCACAAAGCGGATCATCTCGAACAGCTTGGGAATCCGCTGCCCGGTTTTGGCGGAAATGAATACAAAGGGCACGTAGGACATGAAGCTGAAATCCTTTTCCAGCTTTTCCTGGAATTCCTTCATGGTGTTGGTGTCCTTGTCGATGAGATCCCACTTGTTTACGGCAATGACGGAGGCTTTGCCCTGCTCGTGGGCATAGCCCGCCACCTTGGAATCCTGCTCGGTAAAGCCTGTCTGGGCGTCGATCATGATGATGCATACGTCCGCCCGGTCCACCGCCATATAGGCACGGAGTACGCTGAAATGCTCCACCCGGTCGGTGATCTTTGACTTTTTGCGGATTCCCGCCGTGTCGATGAACACGAACTTGCCCTGCTCATTTTCCACCACCGTGTCGGTGGCGTCCCGGGTGGTGCCCGCAATGTCGGAGACGATCACCCGTTCCTCCCCGGCGATTTTGTTGATGAGGGAGGATTTCCCGGCGTTGGGCTTGCCGATGACCGCAACCTTGATGCAGTCGTCGTCATATTCCTTTTCGTCGCTTTCCGGCAGATAGTTCAGGATTTCGTCCAGCATATCCCCGGTGCCGTGGCCGTGCTGGGAGGAGATGGGGAAGGGCTCCCCGATGCCCAGGTTGTAGAATTCATACAGCTCCAGGGGCGGCTCACCGATGCTGTCGCATTTGTTGACCGCCAGCACCACGGGCTTTCCGCTTTTCTGGAGCATATCCGCAACCGCATAGTCGCTGGCAGTCACGCCGCAGCGCACATCCGTCACCAGAACAATCACGTCCGCCCGGTCGATGGCCACCTGGGCCTGCTGGCGCATCTGGGACAGGATCACATCGTCGGAATCCGGCTCGATGCCGCCGGTGTCCACCACCATAAATTCCCGTCCCCGCCATTCGCACTTGCTGTAGATCCGGTCACGGGTAACCCCCGGGGTGTCCTCCACAATAGAGAGCCGCTGCCCGATGAGCTTGTTGAACAGGGTGGATTTTCCCACGTTGGGCCGCCCTACGACTGCAACAATCGGCAATGCCATGGTTGATTCTCCTTTCCTTTTCACGATCCGGCATGCATCGCAAACCGGGCATACACACAAAAAGGAGAAAAGGATCGCTCCTCTCCTCCTCATGGCTTTGCTGTGGTTTAGTCAGCGTTCAGCTTCAGAACCTCAACGCCCTTGTAGAATCCGCAGGCCTTGCAAACCTTGTGCGGAGCCTTCAGTGCGCCGCAGTTTGTGCATTTGCTCATTGCCGGAGCATCGAGCTTCCATACTGCGGAACGTCTCTTGTTCCGTCTCGCCTTGGAGACTTTATTCTTCGGTACTGCCATTTTGGCACCTCCTTACATTACTCCCGGAAAGAAGTCTTATTGTGAGACAATGCTGCACTCTGCCCCCGGAAGGGTGGCTATGCCGGATTGTCCTGACAATCGCAGGAGGACGTATTCAGGTTACAGCCGCAGTGCATACAGAGCCCCTTGCAGTCTTCCCTGCAAAGCAGCTTTGTGGGCAGTTGCAGCAGCAGATCGGTCAGCGCGACCTCATCCACGTCCAGCTGCGCATCCTGTGCAACAATGTATTCATCGTTATCACGATTGACGGACAGCACCACCGTATGGGTAAAGGAAAAAGAATACGGCCGGTGAAACAACTCCAGACAGCGGTCACATTCCGCCGTCAGCATACAGGACACCGTCAGCTCCAGGGTGACAATACCCGCCCGGTTCCGGAATGCGCCGGTTACGTGAACCGGCTGGTCAAAGCGATAGCCCCGGATCTGAGAAAGCGCCTGAGGCGGGATCTCATAATCCACCGGCAGCACATCGCCCTCCCGGTGAAACAGCTGTTTGAGTTGAAATACCATGATGCTCCGTCCTTTTTGTGCATCACAATCTATATTATATAGAATTGCGCACGGCTTGTCAATAGGCTTTTCAAAAAATTATCACACAAACTGCATAACGCTCTCCGGCAGCTCGCTGTTGTCTGCGGAGATGGTGAATGTAATCTGAGTGTCGTTGCCGGACAGGATGTTGAGCTTCTCCAGCAGCTTGCCCAGCTCGTCAAAGTCCGTGCCGCCGATTTTGAGGATGCCGTCAATGAAGACCTCCTTGATGTCGTAGTTGCCTGCGAACATGCCGGCGATAAAGCCGTAGAATGCATCATAGCCCTCGATTGCAAACCGGTCAGCGTCCACCAGACGAACCTTGTAGCTGATGTCGTAGGTGAGCTTTGCGCCCTTTTCGATGCAGATCAGGTCGCCGTTGGTGTCCTTGACAGCGTTGTTGATCATATCAACCAGGATTTTGGTTTTGCCTGTGCCCTTTTTGCCTGTAATCAGTTTAATCATTTTATACTCCTTCTGCTGCCCTGCGGACAGCCCTTGTTTTTATCAGACCGCCTCCGGCGGAAGTGGATCAGTTGAGCTTGGCCTCCAGTGCAGCCTTCTGGGATTCATAGCCCGGCTTGCCCAGCAGCGCAAACATGTTTTTCTTGTAGCTTTCTACGCCGGGCTGGTTGAAGGGGTTTACCCCCAGCATGTAGCCGGAAACAGCGCATGCCTTTTCAAAGAAGTAGACCATATAACCGAAGCTCTCTTCCTTGGTATCGTCCAGCTCCAGCACGATGTTGGGCACGCCGCCCTCGGTGTGAGCCAGGATGGTGCCCTCCAGAGCCTTCCGGTTGACCACGCTCATATTCTGGCCGGTCAGGAAGTTGAGGCCGTCCAGATTTTCAGCGTCATCCTCCAGGAACAGGTCCTGCTTGGGCTGCTTGATGTCCACAACGGTTTCAAACATCAGTCTGGAGCCCTCCTGGATGTACTGACCCATGGAGTGCAGATCCGTGGAGAAAATCACGCTTGCCGGGAACAGACCCTTGTTGTCCTTGCCCTCGCTTTCGCCGAAGAGCTGCTTGTACCACTCGTTCATCATAGCAAAGGAGGGATCGTAGGAAACCATCAGCTCTACGCTCTTGCCCTTGCGGTAGAGGATGTTGCGGATTGCAGCGTACTGGTAGCAGTCGTTTTCTGCAAAGGGAGCAGCGAAATCCTCCCGTGCCTTCTGTGCGCCCTGCATAATAGCGGCAATGTCGCAGCCTGCAACGGCGATGGGCAGCAGACCAACGGCAGTGAGCACGGAGAACCGGCCGCCGATGTCGTCAGCGATCACGAAGGTTTCATAGCCCTCGGTGTCCGCCAGGCTCTTGAGGGTGCCCCGCTTGGCGTCGGTGGTGCAGAAGATTCTGGACTTTGCGCCCTCCTTGCCGTATTTCTTTTCCACCAGGTTCTTGAAGATCCGGAACGCCAGCGCCGGCTCCGTGGTGGTGCCGGACTTGGAGATTACGTTTACCGCAATGTCCTTGCCCTCGCAGATGGAGAGCACCTCGTTCAGGTAGGTGGGGTTGATGTTGTTGCCCACATAGTAGATGTCCGGTGTATCCTTCTTCATATTGTTATAGAAGGGGGACTTGAGCAGCTCGATGGCTGCACGGGCGCCAAGATAGGAGCCGCCGATGCCGATGACGATCAGAATGTCCGCAGTTTCCTGGATCCGCTTTGCAGCAGCCTGGATCCGTGCGAATTCTTCCTTGTCGTAGTTGACGGGAAGATCCACCCAGCCCAGAAAATCGCTGCCCAGTCCGGACTTGTCCTGCAGAGTTTTTGCAGCAAGCTCAACCTGGGGCGCAATGCCGGTCATTTCGTCCGGATTGATAAACCCTTCCAGATATTTTTTGTTCAGCTTCAGTGCCATGATACTTGTATCCTCCAAATCTGAAAAAGAAAGCCTTTTTCAACATTTACGAGCCGTGCCGGAGTGCCCTCCGGCATGGGGGCAGCGCTTCTGCACAGGGCGGAAAACTGCCGACAGTTTCGTATAGTACTAGTTTACTATATTTTGCACCCGATTGCAAGCGGTTCCGCTGATTCTTGTGCAGACAGCATAAAAAAACACGGTCTATTTTAACATATTACCCAAAAGCCGCAGAAATGCCCGGGAAAAAGTCAGTCGGGGCACGTCGGAAACCGCCGTCAGCGGCACCTCATACAGGTAGGTATCCCCCTGATAGAACGCAGCCGTGCCCAGCCGCTGTCCCTTTCTGACAGGAGCCTCCACATATTCCGGCAGCACCAGCACCGTCCGGAGTCCGGCGTTCCCCTTGGGCACGGCGATGCCGGTAAGCCCCGGGGCCTCCACCTCCAAAGCGGTATCCGTACCGTGGAGCACCTGCAGGGGCTTGAGAAATTCTCCGGAAAAGGCGGGGGTTGTAACCTCATAGCTGCTGAAGCCCTTGCTCAGCAGGGTTTTGGCGATGCGGAACCGGTCGGCATCCTCCCCGCAGCCCAGGATCACCGCCACATAGATTTCTCCCTCCCGCCGGGCTGCTGCCGCCAGGGTATAGCCGGTGCTTTCCCCGTGACCTGCCTTCATGCCCAGCAGCCCCTCATAGCTGCGCACCAGGGTGTTTTCGTTTACAAGCTCGGTCTGCTCCCCCCGCAGAAAGGTCCGCCAGGTGGTCATATAGGGGGTCAGCACCGGGTATTCCGTCAGCTTGCAGCACAGTTTGCCCAGATCTGCGGCGGTGGTGACCTGACCCTCCTCCACAAGCCCGGAGGCACAGGTGAATACGGTGCTGCGGAGCCCTAGCTCAAAGCCCCGGGCGTTCATATCCATGACAAACTGCTCCTCCGACCCGGACACCGCCTCCGCCAGAGCCACTGCAGCGTCGTTGGCGTTGCCGATAATCATGCCCCGGAGCAGATCCCCCACCGTCATCTTCTCTCCGGGCATCAGCCAGATGGAGGCGCCCTTCTGGGCGTTTGCCGCCGGGGAGGCAGTTACTGCCGTATCCTCTGACAAAGCACCGGATTCCAGGGCTTCTGCGGTCAGCAGCATGGTCATGAGCTTCGCCATGGTGCCCATGGGCAGCAGCTCATTGCTGTTTTCCTCCATCAGGAGCTGCCCGGTGCGTGCCTCCAGCAGGGCATAGGCACGGCAGGGCTTTCCGGCAGCGGCACCCGGCTCCGGCAGGTACAGCAGCACCAGAGCAAGGACGGTGACAAGGGCAGTCAGGGCACGTTTTCGCATGATCGGATTCCTCCCGGTTGTGATTGACGTTATGCCAGTGTATGCGGAAGGAACAAAAAAAAGACGGCACATTGTGCCGTCCGGGGTGTGCAGAATTACTTGACGATGAACTTGTCGATGGCGTTCAGGAATTCCTTTGCATTATCGGTATGCGCATGCAGCTCGATGGGCTTGGAAAGATCCAGGCTGAAGATGCCCATAATGGACTTAGCGTCGATGGCATATCTGCCGGACACCAGATCTACGTCAAAATCGAAACGCATTACGATGTTTACGAATTCCTTTACGTCGTTGATCGCCTGCAGGGAAATGGTTACTGTTGTCATAAAAATACCTCCCATATGCTGTTGTATTTTTGCGGAGATGCTTTCCCTCCGCTTGTGCCTATGATACCACCTTCCCCTATTATTGTCAAGGGATTTGCATTCGATTCGTGAATCTAGTATAATGTAAGCAAGAAGAAAATTCCGCATTTGTGCAATTGTCGAAAGGAACGCTTCATGACAGCTTATTATCTCAGCTTCGGCTGCAAGGTGAATCAATATGAAACCAATGCGCTGCGGGGCATGCTCCGGCAGGCGGGCATCCAGCCGGTGTCGGAGCCGGAGGAGGCGGATCTCATTCTGGTGAACTCCTGCACCGTGACCGCCTCCAGCGACCGGAAGGTGCGTCATGCGCTGCGGAGCCTGCGGAGCCGCTGCCCGGCGGCAAAGATCGTCCTGACCGGCTGTCTGCCCCAGGCCCATGGGGATGCGGCACAGCAGTGTCCGGAGGCGGATCTGATTACCGGCACCAGGGACCGTGCCGCCCTGGTGCAGCAGATCCTGCAGCTGATGCAGGACGGAACGCCCCGCTGTGCGGTTACTCCCCATACCCCCGGAGAGGGCTATGAGCTGCTGCCCTATGCGGAAAACGAGGACAGGACCCGGGCGTTTATCAAGATCCAGGACGGCTGCAACCAGTTCTGCTCCTACTGCATCATACCCTACGCCCGGGGGCGGTGCCGCTCCAAGCCGAAGGAGGCTCTTGCCCGGGAGGCGGAGCAGATGGCACGGGCGGGCTGCCGGGAGGTGGTGCTCATCGGCATCAACCTTGCCTTTTACGGCATGGAATGGCAGGGGGATCTGGGGGAGGCGGTGGAGCTGTGCTGCGCCGTTCCCGGCATCGACCGGGTGCGGCTGGGGTCCTTGGAGCCGGAAAAGCTCAGCGATGGGCTGCTGCACCGGCTGGCTGCCTGTCCCCAGTTCTGCCCCCAGTTTCACCTGTCCCTGCAAAGCGGCTGTGACCGTACCCTTCGTGCCATGAACCGGCATTATACCACGGCGGAATACGCAGACCTGGCGGCACGGATCCGGCGGATCTTTCCGGATGCCGCCCTGACCACGGACGTAATGGTGGGCTTTCCCGGGGAAACGGAGGAGGATTTTGCCGAATCCATGGCGTTTGTCCGGCAGCTGGGCTTTGCCAAGGTGCATGTGTTCCCCTACTCCCCCCGGGAGGGCACTCCTGCCGCCCGGATGCCCGGACAGATTCCCCAGCAGGAAAAGAACCGGCGTGCAGCCCTGATGGGGGAGACGGCAGCCGCTTGCCGGGCGGAATTTCTCCGGGCCCAGGTGGGGAAGGTGATGCCGGTGCTCTTTGAGCGCTCGTCGGATCCCCACTGGCACCGGGGCTATACCCCCAATTATACTCCCGTAAAAATTTCCGCAAAAAAAGGAGAAAAAAGTTTGCGCAAATCGGTTTTCCGTGTTATAATAAAAGCGAGTGAGCCGGATTGCTGCATCGGTGCGCTGCTGCCGCCGGAGCCGTAAGCATCCGCCCAGTATTATTGAAAGGAGCGTGGATTTCTCCCCCGGAGAAATCACAAGTGAAGCCTATGTCCGTTTTCCGTATCTATGTGGAGAAAAAACCGGAGTTTGCCGTTGAGGCCCAGTCCCTGCTCAGTGACATCCGCACTGCCCTGCGGCTGGACATCACCTCCATCCGGGTCATCAACCGCTATGACGCCGATATGATTACCAAGGAGGATTTCCAGCTGTCCGTCAGCACTGTATTTTCCGAGCCTGCGGTGGATGTGACCTACGACACCCTGCCCCGCCTTGCCAACGGGGAGCGGATTTTTGCGGTGGAATATCTGCCGGGTCAGTTTGACCAGCGTGCGGATTCCTGTGAGCAGTGCATCCAGATTCTCACCCAGAAAGAGCGCTGCCGGGTGCGCAATGCCCGGGTATACATCATCTCCGGAAACCTGACCGACCAGGAATTTGACCGGCTCAAGTCCTACATCATCAACCCGGTGGAGAGCCGGGAGGCCTCTCTCAATCTGGTGTCCAGCCTGGACAGCAATTACGAAATTCCCACCACGGTGGAGACCCTGACGGGCTTCTGTGAGCTCAGCGAGGCCGGTCTTGGGGACTTTATCAAGCAGTACGGCCTTGCCATGGATCTGGACGACATCAAGTTCTGCCAGTCCTACTTCAAGGACACGGAAAAGCGGGATCCCACCATTACCGAGATTCGCATGATCGACACCTACTGGTCCGATCACTGCCGGCACACCACCTTCTCCACCAATATCCAGGACGTACAGATCCTGGCGCCCTATATTCAGGATACCTATGACGAATACCTGCGGATCCGCCGGGAGCTGGGCAGGGACAACAAGCCTTTGACCCTGATGGATATGGCCACTATGGCTGTACGGAAGCTGAAGGCGGACGGCAAGCTGCCGGATCTGGACGAGAGCGAGGAGATCAACGCTTGCTCCGTGAAGATCAAGGTGGACACCGAAAACGGGGAAGAGGACTGGATCCTCATGTTCAAGAACGAAACCCACAACCACCCCACCGAGATCGAGCCCTTCGGCGGTGCGGCAACCTGTCTGGGAGGCGCCATCCGGGATCCTCTGTCCGGCCGCTCCTATGTATACCAGGCGATGCGTGTTACCGGCGCGGCAAATCCCCTGGTGCCGGTGGAGGATACCATCACCGGCAAGCTGCCCCAGCGTAAGATTACAGTAGGCGCTGCCAACGGCTACAGCTCCTACGGCAACCAGATCGGCCTTGCCACCGGCCATGTGGCGGAGATCTACCACCCGGGCTATGTGGCAAAGCGCATGGAGATCGGCGCAGTGATCGGCGCTGCGCCGGCGGAGAATATCCGCAGAGAAGCCCCCGTTCCCGGGGACGTGGTGATCCTGCTGGGAGGCAAGACCGGACGGGACGGCTGCGGCGGCGCTACCGGCTCCTCCAAGTCCCACACCCTGGAATCCCTGGAGCACTGCGGCGCAGAGGTCCAGAAGGGCAATCCGCCGGTGGAGCGGAAGCTCCAGCGCCTGTTCCGGAATCCGGAGGTTACCCGGATGATCAAGCGCTGCAACGACTTCGGCGCAGGCGGCGTGTCCGTTGCCATCGGGGAGCTGACCGACGGGCTGCTCATCAATCTGAACGCTGTGCCCAAGAAATATGACGGGCTGGACGGTACGGAAATTGCCATCAGTGAATCCCAGGAGCGTATGGCGGTGGTCATCGCCAAGGAGGATCTGTCCAAGTTCCTGGCGGAGGCGCGCCGGGAAAACCTGGAGGCTACCATGGTTGCGGACGTGACCGACAACCGGCGGCTGGAGATGGTCTGGAACGGCAAGACCATCGTGAACCTGTCCCGGGACTTCCTCAACTCCAACGGGGCAACCAAGTATACCAACGTAGAGGTGCCGGATCCCGCCACGGAGATCCCCAACATGCTGGAGGATACCCCGGAGGGCTGGGAAGCACTCATGTCCAACCTGAATGTATGCTCCCAGAAGGGGCTGGTGGAAAAGTTCGACTCCACCATCGGCGCCGGCACGGTGCTGATGCCCTTCGGCGGCAAGTATCAGCTGACCCCCACTCAGGCTATGGCGGCAAAGATTCCGGTGCTCAAGGGGGAGACCAACACCTGCTCCCTGATGGGCTGGGGCTTCAACCCGGTCATCAGCGAAAAGAGCCCCTACCACGGGGCGATGCTGGCGGTGGTGGAGTCCATCGCCAAGATCGTGGCTGCCGGCGGTACCTACCACAAGTGCTGGCTCACCTTCCAGGAATATTTCGAGCGCACCCAGAACAACCCGGTTCGCTGGGGCAAGCCCTTTGCGGCACTGCTGGGCGCCTTCCGGGCACAGCTGGAAATGGGCTGCGCTGCCATCGGCGGCAAGGACTCCATGTCCGGTACCTTTGAGAACATCGACGTGCCCCCCACCCTGGTTTCCTTTGCAGTGTGCACCTCCGACAGCCGGAAGGTGATCTCTCCGGAATTCAAGGAGGCAGGCCACACGGTCATCCGCATTGCGCCGGAGTATGACGGCAACGGGCTGCCGGTGTTCGACAGCGTGAAGCAGTGCTTTGACCAGATCGAGGGCATGATCGACAGCGGTCGTGCCTGCGCCGTATGGAGCGTGGCAGGAGGCGGCGTTGCCGAGGGTATTGCGAAGATGTGCTTCGGCAACCATATCGGCTTTGAATTCTCCCGGAAGCTGTCCGACACCATCCTGTTCAAGCCCTGGTACGGCTCCTTTATCGTAGAGCTGACCGGAGAGGCGGGCTACGGAGAGGAAATCATCGGCAGAACCATGCCGGATTATCGGATCTACGGGGAGGGCTACACCATGCAGGCGGAGGCGCTCCAGAAGGCATGGGAAAGCAAGCTGGAATCCGTGTTCCCCTGCCGGATCAAGACCGAGTTTGCCACCATCGAGCCCTATACCTATGTAACCAAGTCCCGGAAGGGTCCCGCCATCAAGGCTGCCCGTCCCCGGGTGCTGATTCCCGTATTCCCGGGCACCAACTGCGAGTACGACACTGCAAGAGTGTTCGAGCGTGCCGGTGCGGACGTGAACGTGATGGTCATCCGGAACCTGAGCGCTTCGGATATTGAAGCCTCCGTTGCGGCGGTTGCGGCACAGATGAAGCAGTCCCAGATTGTCATGCTGCCCGGCGGCTTCAGCGGCGGCGATGAGCCGGACGGCAGCGGCAAGTTCATTACCGCATTCTTCCGGAACCCCCGGATCAAGAATGAAGTGCACGCTCTGCTGCAGCAGCGGGACGGTCTGATGCTGGGTATCTGCAACGGCTTCCAGGCGCTCATTAAGCTGGGTCTGGTGCCCTTCGGCGAGATCGTGGATATGACCGAGGATTCCCCCACCCTGACCTTCAATACCATTGCACGGCACCAGTCCATGATGGTCACCACCCGGATCGCATCCGACAAGTCCCCCTGGCTGGCAGGCTGCAAGGTGGGGGATCTGCACACGGTTGCCATTTCCCACGGGGAGGGCAGATTTGTTGCTTCTGACGCTCTGATCCGCCGGATGGCAAACAACGGTCAGATTGCCACCCAGTATGTGGATGAGTACGGCAAGCCTACCATGGACATCCGCTACAATCCCAATACCTCCATTGACGCCATCGAGGGTATCACCTCGCCGGACGGCAGAGTCCTGGGCAAGATGGGGCACAGCGAGCGGATCGGCAGAGATATCTGCAAGAACGTATGCGGCAACAAGGATCAGCTGATCTTCCAGAGCGGCGTAAATTACTTCAAATAATCCGGTATATCCGGCAAAAAGGGGCAGTGCATTTGCACTGCCCTTTTATTCGCGCAGATCCTCCAGCAGGCTTTGCAGCTCTGCATCGTCCCGGGCAGGGATTCCCTCCTCCAGCAGCTGCCTGTCCAGCTCCGGCAGCAGGGAAAGCTCTGCGTCCAGATACCGGAAGGGCAGCGCCTCTCCCGCCCGGAATACTCCGATTCTGCCGTTGTGCAGCCGTACCACATATCCGGTGGGCATGGTGGTTTCCACCGCCCGGGTGGGGACGGTGCCTGCAAAGGCAAGGGAGTCCGCTGCGGCACGCTCCAGGCGGACCACCTGGGACAGGGTTGCGATCAGCACCACCGCCGAAAAGGTCATGGAGCCGAGAATCATATAGCCGGTTGCTTTCATCTTTCCGCCTCCTTCCGGCATACTTGTCAACAGAAGTCTGCCCGGAACCGGAAAAAATATGCGTTTGCCGAGAATTTTTTCAAACCCCCTTAACAAATCGGGCAAGCTGTGGTATAATACAATATATATGCCTCTTTCGTCCGAAGGAAAGGAGTTTCACACTTATGACCGAACCGAACAAGCCGGCAAAAAAAGCAAAACGCCCGGCAGTCCATACACAGTCTTCCGGAAGGAAGCGTCCGGCGGAGCATGCTGCCGGCACAGGGGAGAAAACCCGCCGTCCGGCTGCAAAGCATACCGCTTCCACGGCCCAGAAAAAATCCGGAAAGGCACGGCCCGCCTGGCAGCGGGGGCTCCGCAGAGCCGGCTCCATCCTGCTGACCACCACCCTGTCCTTTCTGCTGATTCTGGTTATCACCTGCACCATCGTGGGCACCACCCTTGTGGTGTATGTGCTGGGCTTTATGGAGGGCACCAGTGAGGTCAGCATCCGGGAAATGGAAATGAGCTATTCCACCTTTGTTTATGCGGAGGACAAGAACGGCGAGCTTGTCACCCTGTACCAGGTGCCCAGCTCCATCAAGCGGATCCCCATTGAAATTGAGGAAATCCCCCAGCACGTGCGGGACGCCTTTGTCTATGCGGAGGATGAGCGCTTCTATGTACACGAGGGTGTGGATTACAAGCGTACCGCAGCGGCTATGGCCAATATGGTGCTGCATTTCTGGTCCGCAAACCAGGGCGGCTCCACCATTACCCAGCAGCTCATCAAGAATATCACCGGGGACAATGCCACCAATGCAGAGCGGAAGATCCGGGAGATCTTCCGGGCCATGCAGATGGAAAAGTCCTATACCAAGGACGAGATCCTGGCGGCATACCTCAACTATATCGGCTTCGGCGGCTCTGCCAACGGCATTGAAATGGCGTCCCTCAAGTATTTCGGCAAGCACACCAGCGAGCTGACCGTGGCGGAGGCTGCCTGTCTGGCGGCGATCCCCAAGAATCCGGAACGGCTCAATCCCTTTGCCTATTATGTGGATGACGAAACCGGGGAAAGGGTCAACTACGGCCACGAAAAGAACCGGGAGCGTCAGGAGTATGTACTGTACCAGATGTACAGCAACGGCGCCATTTCCTACGATGAATACCAGGAGGCGCTGGCGGAGCATATCATCTTCACCGATTCCGAGGAGTACATGGCGCTGCACCCGGAGGATGAGGAGGACAGCAAGATCGAGCCCGACAAGCCTACAAGCTGGGTTGTGGATGCTGCCATCAACGAATTCTCCGAAGTGCTGATGGACAAGTACGGCATCAGCAAGAAGGAAGCACGTTCCCGGGTCAACAAGGGGGGCTATCAGATCTATACCACCGTGGACCTGGATATGCAGGCCTATGTGGAAGAACGGTATATGGATATGAACAACCTGCTGGCAGGCATGGCAACCACCAACAACACTGCCCACTGGCGGGATCTGAACGGAGACGGGGTCGCTTCAGAGGATGAGGCACAGTTCCTCCAGTCCGGCTTCTGTGCCATCAACTATTCCGGCGAGATTCTTGCCACGGTGGGCGCTATCGGGGAAAAGACCGCGTCCCTGTGTACCAGCTATGCCTATGAGCCCCAGCAGCCCGGCTCCACCATCAAGCCGGTAACCACCTACGGCTATGCCCTGTCCACGGACTATATCCACTGGGGCACGCCTCTGCGGGACTATCCGCCCATCAAGAACCCGGCCACCGGAAAGCTGTGGCCTACCAACTACTCCAGCGGCGGCGGCATGTCCTATACCGGCAGCATGAAGAATGTGTACTACGCTTTGCAGAAGTCCTATAACACCATTCCGGCGCTGCTGTGCAAGGAGCTGGGCAGAATCGAGATCTACAACTTTGCCACCTCCAACCTGGGGCTGGATCTGGTTCAGAAGGACCAGGATTACGCCCCCCTGTCCGTAGGCGCTCTGACCTATGGTATCTCCATCACCAACCTGGTCAATGCCTATATGGTATACGGCAACGGAGGCTATTACTCCAAGGCCCATATCATCAGCAAGGTGGAGTCCGGAGACGGCACGCTGGTATACACCGGCGGTACGGATTATAACCAGGCAGTGGATGAGGAAACCTCCACAGTCATGAACAAGCTGCTGCAGAACGTTGTCAACCAGGGTACTGCAACCGCAGCAAAGATTACCGCCAAGGACGGCACAAAGATTCCGCTGGCGGGCAAGACGGGTACCACCTCCGACTGGTGCGACCTGACCTTTGTGGGTCTTTGCCCGGATTTCGTCAGCGGCATGTGGATCGGCTATGAGCAGAACTATCAGATTCAGGGACACGGCCGTCTGAAGTCCGCAGGTATTTGGAAAAACATCATCGGCGACTATATCAAGGAGCATTACAGCGGCAACAACTTCTTTGTTTCAGACAGCGTGATCGAGGCGCCCATGTGTACTGCCACCGGCAACATCGCCGGCAGCTCCTGCCCCAAGGGCATTACGGGCTACTGGAAGTCCACCAATGCGCCGGTATGCAGCGGCCATAGCTACAGCGGAACCGGAGGGGCAGGCGGCAGCTCCGCAGCCACCGGAGCTGCTACAGAATAAGGAGAATTTGCTTGAAACAGGAACTGACCTTCTGCTGTCCATGCCATTTCGGGCTGGAGAGCGTACTGAAATTTGAACTGACCCAGATCGGTGCATCCAATCTGCAGGTGTCCGACGGGCGGATTACCTTTACCGGAGATCTGTCCCTGCTGGCCCGGGCAAACCTCTGTCTGGCCACGGCGGAGCGTGTGCTGCTGGTGCTGGGGGAGTTTGACGCCAAAACCTTTGAGGAGCTGTACCAGGGAGTCCGCCGGATTCCCCTGGAGCAGTATATCGGCAGGCAGGACGCCTTTCCCGTCAAGGGCCACTCCCTCAATTCCGAGCTGCACAGCGTGCCTGCATGCCAGTCCATCATCAAGAAGGCGGCGGTGGACCGGCTCAGCAGCGCCTACCACATCAACAGCTTTGCGGAAACCGGGGCGGTGTGCCGGATTCAGTTCAGCCTGCAGAATGACCACGTCTGCATCTACCTGGATACCTCCGGCACAAGCCTCCACAAGCGGGGCTACCGACAGAATGCAAACCTGGCCCCCATCAAGGAAACCCTGGCAGCAGGCATTCTGGATTTTGCCCGGATCCGGGGCAATTCCGTGCTGTGCGACCCCTTCTGCGGCAGCGGCACCTTCCTGATCGAGGCTGCCATCAAGGCACTGCACATTGCGCCGGGCATCAACCGGCAGTTTGCCGCCTCAAAATGGGGCTGGATTCCCTCCACTGTCTGGCGGGAGGAGCGGGGCAGAGCCATTGACTCCGTCCGGCGGGATGCGGACTTTGAAGCCTACGGCTGGGACATTGACCCGGCCTGTGTGGAGCTTGCCCGGGAAAACGCAAAAAAAGCCGGCGTTGCCAGCCGGATTCATATCAGCCAGGGGGACGTGCGGAATTTTGTCCAGCCGGATCATGCCACCGTGGTGTGCAATCCCCCCTACGGGGAGCGGATGCTGGAGGTGAAGGAGGCGGAGGAGCTGTACGCCGTGATGGGCAGGCGGTTCCCGGCGGATGCAGACCACCCCTGCTACGTCATTTCCCCCCACGAAACCTTTGAAAGCCACTTCGGCAAGACTGCCTCCAGGCGGCGGAAGCTGTACAACGGCATGCTCAAGTGCCAGCTGTTCATGTATTTCAAATAAAACGAAACCCCGGAGATCCGTGCAGATTTCCGGGGTTGTGTTATTGCAGCATACAAATGATATAAAAGACAGGGACACAGGCCATGGACAGCAGTACCGGGATTACCAGGATCACCCCGATGGTTTGCAGCACGGCAGCCAGTGCCGGATGGCCATTGCTCCGTGCCATGGAGCCAACTGCCAGCAGTACCGTGCCAACCACCTGGAGTATGCCCAGTATGAACAGAATCACGGCGAGAAAGGCAAAAACCATGCTGATAAACGCCACAAATGTCCCTCCCTTGTGAATTTGGGCTTATTATAGCATGGAAGGGGCATTCTGTCAACCCAGCAGCAGGGGCTGGGGCTGCCTGCCTGCCAGGGCCTCCGCCACAGTGCGGGGCAGCCGGGCAAAATCCGCCACCAGGGAGGTGGGCTTGCCTTCGGGCTGATCCTGCCGGAAGGGCACGAACCGGTAGTGCTTCAGATTCAGCAGCTGGCCGATATTCTTGGCACTGCCTGCCAGTGCGTCGTTGGTTGCCACCGCCAGCACCACCGGGTTTCCGGTGCGCAGGTGGGATTTGACCGCCATAGTTGCGGTGGTATCGGTAATGCTCCCCGCCAGCTTCGCCAGGGTATTGCCCGTACAGGGCGCCACCACCAGAATATCCGTCAGATGCTTAGGGCCGATGGGCTCCGCCTCCGGGATGCTCCGGATCACCGGCGCTCCGCAGATTTCCTCCAGCTGCCGGATGTGGGACTGGGCAGTGCCAAACCGGGTGTCCGTGCCGGCTGCATGCTCACTCATCACCGGCACAAGGCTTGCCCCTGCTTCCCGGAGGGCTTTCGCCGCCCCGAAGGCTTCGGAAAAGGTGCAGAAGGAGCCGGTCATCACAAACCCCACCCGCACCCCGTTCAGATCAATCATCGGCAAAACTCCTTTCCTTGAGGATATTGCGGATGGTACAGGCGATCATATCCCCTGCGGTGATAGGCGCCACCTTCCCCGGCAGGGACAGCGCCCACACGGTTTTGCGCCCCAGCCGGCTGGCGGTTTCAAAATCCACGCCCCCGGGCTTGGAGGCAAGGTCGATAATCAGCGTGTCGCTCCTGAGCTTCCAGAGTCGGGCTTCGTCCAGCAGTACCGCCGGCACGGTGTTAAACACCAGGTCATACCCCGGCAGGGTCTCCTCCAGCCGGGAAATATGTACCGCCCGGCAGCCGGCGATTTCCGCCCAGGCCAGATCCTGATATTTCCTTGCAGTCACCGTAACATGGGCGCCCATGGCGGTAAGAATCCGCACCAGCACCCTGGAGATCCGGCCGAAGCCGGTGACCAGCACATGCTGGCCGTAGATGGTGGTGGCAAGCTCCTCCATGGCAATCTGCACGGCGCCCTCCGCTGTGGGTATCGCATTGAGCACGCTCAGCTCCTCCCGCTGGTAGTAGTCCACCACTGCTGCGCCGCCGGCAAATGCGCGGCGCACGGATTCGTGAATTCTGCCGCCGAATACGGCGCCCTCCGCCTTGACAAGCCCCGGCAGTCCTGCCACCGGGATGCTCTGCCGGGCAAAGGGGGCATGCACCAGTACCCCGTCCTCGGTAACCGGCATGGGCAGCACCAGATAGTCCGCCCGCTTGCCGGAAAGCTCCATGCTGTCCAGCCGTTCCAGCCCCTCCGGCAGATTCACGTTTTCATCAAAGCCCAGTACGGATACGCTGCCCTCCGGCAGCAGGGCACGTGCAGTATATAATTGCCGCAGATCTCCACCTGCGACAAGAAAGGATGGTCTCCTCATACGCTCCGCCTCTTTCCTCTGTATTCTTTTACAGTGTATGAGCCGGCGGAGAATATGTGCGCACAAAAGCAGCAGCTCTGCCGAAAAACCGGCAGAGCTGCTCTGGAAAGAAGTGTATGAAAAAAGAAGGTGTCAGTCAGCTGTGGGCTTTTTCTCCTGGAGCACGATTTCGATGTCCAGATCCTGTTCACCCCGGGTTACAGTCAGGGTGATCTTGTCGCCCGCCTTGAATTTGTTCTTGATGGCGTTCAGCTCCTCATAGTTCTTGATGGTTTCCCCGTTGACTGCGATAATGACGTCCCCTTTCTGGATGCCTGCCCTGTCTGCGGCGCCGTCTTTATAGACCTCGGACACATACACGCCCACCGGAATGTTGTACATTCTGGACTGGGTTTCATTTACGTCCGCCGCACCGATGCCGATCTGGGGCTTGCCGGTTACATAGCCGTAGTTGATGAGATCGTTGATGATGGCCTTGGCCTCGGTGATGGGAATGGCAAAGCCCAGACCCTCAATGGTGGTGCTGGAGTAGTTGGAGGACAGCTTTGCGGAGTTGATGCCGATGACCTGTCCGCTGCTGTTGATAAGGGGACCGCCGGAGTTGCCGGAGTTGATGGCAGCGTCGGTCTGGATCAGGTTCATGGTGTTTTCGTTGATGGTAACCTCCCGGTTCAGTGCGGAAATAATGCCGCAGGTGACGGAGCCGAACAGCTCAAAGCCCAACGGGTTGCCGATGGCAATGGCAAGCTCGCCCACCTTCAGCTTATCGCTGTCGCCGAATTCCGCCGGCACCAGGTTTTTGGCGTCGATCTTCAGCACAGCCAGGTCCGCTTCCACGTCATAGCCCACGATGGTTGCCTCATACTCGGTCTGGTCGTAGCCGGAATCGCTGCTCAGCACTACGGATACCTTGCTTGCCTTCCCGCCGTAGTCGGCTTCATAGATCACATGGGCGTTGGTGATGATATAGCCGTCCGCCGACATGATGATGCCGGTACCGGTGCCGGATACGTTCTGCTCCTGGCTTTGTCCGCCGCCGAACCAGCCGCCGAAGCCGGTGGTCTGGTAGCTGAAGGTGGAGGCAACCCCCACCACGGAGGGCATCACCTTGTCCACAACCTGGGTGGTGGAAAGGGTTCCGGTGGCAGCAGCAAGATTCATCCAGTTCTTTCCGTCATCAACCAGGCTGCTGTCCGCCGCTGAAGCGGAGCTGTCCGCCTTGGAGGATTCCGTCAGGGATACGCCGGAATCCGTGGAGGCGAAAAAGGCGCTAAGGGTTTCGTTGCCGTCCAGGAAGCGGTAGCACTGGATGGAGGCAAAGGAGATTACCGCAATCCCTGCTGCTGCTGCCAATACCTTGGGCAGAATGTGCCGCTTTTTCGGCGGCTGTTCCTCTCCCGGCATAGTCTGCCGGGGCTGGCTGTAATAATTCTGGTTATGATAGCTGCCGGGCTCATCACTGCGCATGGAACTGTAGCTGTTGTATACCGGCTCCTGATCCAGGGGGGTATCATTGCTGCCCTGTACCGGGTTCTGATTCATATTGTCCGTGTTGTGTTCATGATTGTGCTCAAACATCATGCTCATCCTTTCTATGCTTTACCTCCGCTGTCCGGAGGGTGTATTGCTTTTTGCTATGGTTATCATTATACGCCGGAATGTGAAAATTGTATGATAGGCAATCAAAAAGGCGGTTAAATTGCAGACTTGAATCTTTCACAGAAGTATTGTACAATAAAGAGGAAGAAATCCATGAAGGGAGAGGATCCGGATGCAGACGCTGCCGCCCCAGGTGCTGACCGCTGTGCATATGCTGGAGGAGAAGGGCTTTCACTGTCATATTGTAGGAGGCTGCGTGCGGGATCTGCTGCTTGGCCGCAGGCCCTCGGATTATGATCTGACCACGGACGCTACGCCGGAGCAGATGCAGCAGGTGTTCGCCTCCTGCCGCACCATAGAAACCGGCCTTGCCCACGGTACGCTGACCATCCTGCTGGAGGGCATGTCCCTGGAATGCACCACCTACCGGGTAGACGGCGCCTATTCCGACGGACGGCACCCGGACAGTGTGCGCTTTACGCCCACCCTGGAGGAGGATCTTGCCCGCCGGGATTTCACCGTCAACGCCATGGCATATCACCCCAGGCTGGGGCTGACGGATCCCTTCGGGGGACGGAGAGATCTGGAGCGGGGCATCCTCCGCTGTGTGGGGGAGCCGGAACGCCGCTTCACAGAGGACGGCCTGCGGATTCTCCGGTGTATCCGGTTCGCCTCCGTGCTGGGCTTTGCCATAGAACCGGAAACCGCAGCAGCGGTACACCGGCTGAAGCATCGGCTGGAACGGATTTCGGCGGAGCGGATCCGGGCAGAGCTGGACAAGCTGCTGATGGGGGAGCATGTGACGGAGGTTCTCTGTCGGTACGGGGATATTCTTTTTGTGCCCATTCCGGAGCTGGCTGCCTGCAAGGACTTTGCCCAGCACAGCCCCTATCACCGCTATGATGTGTGGACCCACACTGCCCATTCGGTGGGGGAAGCCCCGAAGGATCCGCTGCTGCGGCTCACCATGCTGCTGCACGACGTGGGAAAGCCGGAATGCTTTACCATGGACGGGGATGGCAGAGGGCATTTCAAGGGTCATGCGGCACGGGGTGCAGCCCTGGTGGCACAGATCCTGCCCCGGCTCCGGTATGACCGGCATACCTGTACGATTGTCACAGAGCTTATCGCCCGGCATGCGGACAAGCTGCGCAGCAGAGCGGCTGTCCGGCATGTGCTGTCGGAGCTGGGGCCGGAGCAATTTTTCCGGCTCATCGACGTGATGTGTGCGGATAATTCCGCCAAGCAGCCCTTTTGCCTGGAGGAGCTGCCGGGGCTTATGGAGACGGCGGAGTATGCCCGGAGGCTGCTGGATGCAGGCGCATGCCTGACCGTAAGGCAGCTGGCGGTGGACGGCAGGGATATGGCAGGGCTGGGTGCCCGGGGCAGGCAGATCGGACAGCTGCTGCACATGCTGCTGGATGCGGTGCTGGAGGAACGGGCGGACAATGACCGGGAACAGCTGCTGGCGCTGGCGGAGGAATCCCTGGGGCAGCCATAAGGGCTGATGATATACAAAAAAACCGCCTCCGGTACGGAACCGAAGACGGTAATTTTATGGTTTAAAAGCGGCAGGATTAGTAGCCCATGCCGCCTGCGGGCATTGCGGGAGCGGCTGCTGCAGCCTCCTCCTTGATGTCTGCAACCAGACTCTCGGTGGTCAGCACCATTGCTGCAACGGATGCTGCATTCTGCAGTGCGGAACGGGTTACCTTTGTGGGATCCACGATACCGGCAGGAATCATGTCCACATAGGTTTCGTTGTATGCGTCAAAGCCGTAGCCCACCTTGCGGGAGCGGCAGATCTTGTCGATGATGACGCTGCCCTCCAGACCTGCGTTCTTTGCGATCTGGCGAACCGGCTCCTCCAGTGCCTTGAGGATGATATTTGCACCGGTCTTTTCATCGCCCTCCAGCTCGGACAGCAGCTTCTCAACTGCCGGCATTGCGTTGATGAGTGCAGTGCCGCCGCCGGCAACGATGCCCTCCTCAACAGCAGCCTTGGTAGCAGCCAGTGCATCCTCGATTCTGAGCTTCTTTTCCTTCATTTCGATTTCGGTTGCAGCACCCACCTTGATGACAGCCACGCCGCCGGCCAGCTTTGCAAGACGCTCCTGGAGCTTTTCCTTGTCAAAGTCGGAGGTGGTGTTTTCAATCTGGCTGCGGATCTGGCTGATGCGAGCCTTGATTTCCTCGGATGCGCCTGCACCGTCCACGATGATGGTGTTCTCCTTCTGGATGACTACCTGCTTTGCACGGCCCAGCTGTGCGATGGTGGTGTCCTTCAGCTCCAGACCCAGCTCGGAGGTGATCACCTGGCCGCCGGTGAGAATGGCAATATCCTGGAGCATTTCCTTTCTTCTGTCGCCAAAGCCCGGAGCCTTCACAGCAGCACACTTAAAGGTGCCTCTCAGGTTGTTGAGGATGATGGTGGTGAGCGCTTCGCCCTCCATATCCTCTGCAATGATCACCAGCTTCTTGCCGGACTGTACAACCTGCTCCAGCAGCGGCAGGATCTCCTGGATGGAGGAAATCTTCTTATCGGTAATGAGGATGTAAGCGTCATCGTAAACGGCTTCCATCTTGTCCGTGTCGGTTACCATATAGGGGGAGATATAGCCCCGGTCAAACTGCATGCCTTCTACCACTTCGCTGTAGGTCTCTGCGGTCTTGCTCTCCTCCAGGGTGATGACGCCGTCTGTGGACACCTTCTCCATAGCCTCGGCAATCAGCTTGCCTACAGCCTCGTCAGCAGCGGATACTGTGCCGACTCTTGCAATGTCTGCACTGCCCTCAACCGGCTTGGAGTTTTCTCTGATGGCAGCAACTGCTGCATCAACCGCTTTCTGGATGCCCTTCTTGACGATCATCGGGTTTGCGCCGGCTGCAATGTTCTTCATGCCCTCACGAACCATTGCCTGTGCCAGCAGGGTAGCAGTGGTGGTGCCGTCGCCGGCAGCGTCGTTGGTCTTGGTTGCAACCTCCTTGACCAGCTGTGCCCCCATGTTTTCAAAGGGATCCTCCAGCTCAACCTCCTTGGCAATGGTGACGCCGTCGTTGGTAATCAGCGGAGCGCCGAACTTCTTGTCCAGAACCACATTTCTGCCCTTGGGTCCCAGGGTGATCTTGACTGTATCCGCCAGGCTGTCAATACCTGCCTGGAGTGCCTTTCTTGCTTCTTCGCCGTATTTGATCTGCTTAGCCATGTTCCTCAATCTCCTTTTTGATTTATCGTAAGGGTTCTTATTCTACAATTGCAAGAATGTCATCCTGGCGGAGAATGGTATAGTCCTCGCCGTCCAGCTTGACCTCAGTGCCTGCATACTTGCTCAGCAGCACCTTGTCGCCCACCTTCAAGTACATTTTCACTTCCTTGCCGTCAACCACGCCGCCGGGACCTACTGCAACGATCTCAGCAACCTGGGGCTTTTCCTGTGCGGATGCCGCAAGGATGATACCGCCCTTGGTGGTTTCCTCTGCTTCCATCATTTTAATGACAACTCTGTCTGCCAATGGTTTGATAGTCATTGTTCATTCCTCCTGTACTTGCGTTTCTGTTGTATTAGCACTCCTACTGTTCGAGTGCTAATACCTATTTTACCAACTTCCGATAAAAAATCAAGGGGTTTTTTCGTATTTCCGTAATCTTTGTATCTTTTCACAGGGACGCTTTGTAAATAGCACTTTATTTTATTCATATTGTATAAATCCTCTGTGTGCGCACAGAAAACCATTTTCCAGTCTCTATGGAACTGTTTACGATTTGTTCATAATTAGGACACAAATTATGCGTATATGAATTACGTCATATATTGTATAATAAAAGAGAATCCCGAAGCACGCAATGTGCGGAAAAGAGGAAAGTATGGCACTGGATAAAGTATTGATTGTAGATGACGATAAAAATATCTGCGACCTGCTGCGGCTCTACCTGGAAAAGGAGGGCTACAGCGTAATCCTCTCCCACGACGGGGAGGAGGCTGTGGTCAAGTTCAACGCCTTAAAGCCGGACATCGTCCTGCTGGACGTGATGCTGCCCGGACTGGACGGCTGGCAGGTCTGCCGGGAGATCCGGAAAAAGTCCAATATCCCGATTCTGATGATTACCGCCAAGAGCGACACCTTTGACAAGGTGCTGGGGCTGGAGCTGGGGGCGGACGACTACATCGTCAAGCCCTTTGACAGCAAGGAGGTCATTGCCCGGATCAAGGCGGTAGTGCGCCGCACCGGTCAGTCTCCGGCGGAAATGGAGGTCCGGGAGGTTCGCTATGACAAGCTGTCGGTGAACATGACCCGGTATGAGCTCAAAGTGGACGGCAAGGTAGTGGACGCTCCCCCCAAGGAGCTGGAGCTTTTGTTCTATCTGGCTTCCAATCCCAACCGGGTATACACCCGGGATCAGCTGCTGGACGAGGTCTGGGGCTTTGAGTATTACGGGGATTCCCGGACCATTGACGTACACATCAAGCGTCTTCGGGAAAAGCTGGAGGGTGTTTCAGACAAATGGGAGCTGAAGACCGTCTGGGGCGTAGGCTACAAATTTGAAACTGACGAGGAAGACTAGGGTGATACCGCACAAAGGCATCCGGCATGCATTGTGCGGTGTACCTTTCCGTTCCGGGGGGACACCATGGGGTCCCCTTTTGTCGTGTAGGCGGTCGATAGGATGAAAAAGAGCATTTTTTCCCGGTACTTCTACCTGGGCACCATTACCACGTTTTTCTTTGCCGCACTGCTGGGCAGTATCGTGCTGCTCTGGGCGGACGGCAGATATGAGGACGAAAAGCAGGAGCAGGCAGCCAATATGGCGCACCTGATGATTACGGATACCCGGCTGAACTTCAGCAGGTATCACACAGTGGATACCGATCAGATCCGCTCCCAGTTTTCCTACTATGCCCTGACCTACAATATATCCTGTTACCTCTTTGACGAAGAAGGGGAGTGTCTGCTGCGGTCGGATTTTGCGGATGGCTCCATCCGGCTCAACTCCTCTCTGATGGAATCTGTCCGGCGAAAGCCCACCTTTCAGGTCAATCAGTTTACGGGGCTGACCCAGGAGCTGAGCGCCTGCTATATTGAGCATTTTACCCTGTACGATGAAGATGAGGAGCACGGAGCCTATCTGGCGCTGGTGTATCCGGCGGATCAGCTTACCGACTTTTCCAAGGAGCTGTTTTTTGTATTGGTGATCGGTTTGCTGGGTGTGACGGTTCTGGCGGCAATCATCTTTTACTTCAACACCCGGCATATCATGAAGCCGGTGACGGAAATCACCAAGGCGGCGGAAAGCTATGCGGACGGTGATTTTTCCGTGAAGCCCCAGGTGGCGGACGCAGGGGAACTTACCTATCTTGCCATGACCATGGGGCGGATGGCGGACTTTATTGATTCCAACGAAAAGAACCGGAAGAGCTTTGTCTCCAACGTGTCCCATGAGCTGCGCACTCCCATGACCACCATCAGCGGCTTTGTGGACGGCATCCTGGACGGTACGATTCCGCCGGAGCAGCAGCAGGGCTATCTGCGGCGGATTTCCGGAGAGGTGAAGCGCCTGTCCCGGCTGGTAAGCTCCATGCTCAATATCTCCAAGTTTGAGGAGGGGGGCATGGAACTGAAGCTGGTGCCGGTGGAGCTGACCGGGCTGCTGATTTCCACTCTGTTTATGTTTGAGCAGAAGATTGAAGCCCGGCAGATCCGGGTATGCGGGCTGGAGGACTGCCCCCGGGCGGAGATCCAGGCGGATAAGGACCTTATGCAGCAGGTGTTCTATAACCTGATTGAGAATGCGGTGAAATTCACCCCCAAGGACGGGGAGCTGACCTTTTCCGTGGAGCCCCAGGGGGAGCAGTGCCAGGTGGTCATCCGCAACACCGGGGAGGGCCTCAGCGAGGAGGAGCTTGCCAATGTATTCAACCGCTTTTACAAGACAGATGAGTCCCGCAGCAAGGATACCACAGGCGTGGGGCTGGGACTGTCCATTGTCAGCCGCATTATCCGGCTGCACAACGGAAATATTATGGTAAAGAGCGTTAAGGGTGACTATACGGAGTTTGTGATCCAGCTGCCGGTCAAAGGGAAAAAGCAGCTGTCTGCCAAGGAACGAAAGGATTAGAGCTATGGAAGATAACCAGTACGAACACAGCGGCATGCAGCCGGAACAGGATAATCCTGCCGCCATGGAGTCCGTCTCCTCCCACATGCCGGCACAGGAACAGCCTGCGCCGAAGCAGCCCGACAGCCAGAGCACTGACCAAAACCGGCATCCCTACGGCCAGGGGTATCAGAGCCCATATCAGCATCAGCAGTCCTATGACCAGGGGTATCAGAGCCCATATCAGCATCAGCAGCCCTACGGTCAGGGGTATCAGGGCGCATATCAGCATCAGCAGCCCTATGGCCAGGGGTATCAGAATCCGTACCAGAACCAGCAGCCCTATGGCCAGTACGCCCGGCAGGGTTATGCCCAGGGGTACTATGGCACACCGCCGCAGCCGGTGCCGGAGCCTGCACGGCCGGAGCCTTCTCCTGCCCGGATCAACCGGGCGCTGCTGATTACAGCCATTGTGGCATTTGCGGCAATTCTGGGCTTTTCCGTATACTGCATGGTGCGGGATCTGTCCCGGGGTGCCCTGGGGTCCGGCGGCAATACGGGAGTGCAGATTACCATCGGCACCCAGAAAAAGCCGGAGGTTGCGGAAAATTATAAGGATGAAACCGGCAGATATACCGTGGAGGGCATTGCCCAGGCGGTGCGCCCCAGTATCGTGGAGATCTACACCTACGGCAAGGTGGATTCCCTGGTGATCGGCAGCGGCTCCGGCATCATTATTTCCGAGGACGGATACATTGTCACCAACGAGCATGTGCTGGAGGGGGCCACCTCCTATGTGGTATACCTGGATGATGACTCTACCTATCCGGCAAAGCTGGTGGGACGGGATGCCAAGACGGATATTGCGGTGCTGAAAATCGATGCGGCTGAGCTGACCGTGGCAGTGCTGGGGGATTCGGACGAAACCGTGCTGGGAGAAGAAGTGGTTGCCATCGGCAATCCGGCGGGGCTTTCCGGCACGCTGACCAATGGCATCGTGTCCGGGCTGAACCGGAAGATCCGGTCCGACAGCACCGGCTATGAAATGACCTGTATCCAGACCAACGCCGCCATCAGTCCGGGCAACTCCGGGGGCGCCCTGGTGAATATGTTCGGCCAGGTGGTGGGGATTACCTCCTCCAAGTATGTGAGCTCCAGCTATGAGGGGCTGGGCTTTGCCATTACCATCAACGAGGCGCTGCCCATTATCGAGGAGCTGATCCAGAACGGCTATATCAGCGGCAGATACCGGATCGGCATTTCCTTCTACAGCTCTGGGGATACCCGCACCCAGCGACTCTTTGAACAGGAACAGGGCTTTGAGATTCCGGAGGACTTTCAGGGCATCTGGATTGACGAGATTTCCGGGGACTGCTCGGTGGCAAGCACGGAGCTCCGGAAGGGAGATTTCATTTACAAGGTCGGCGGCAAGGAGGTCTATGATTACGATTCCCTGTCCGCTGCCCTGGAGGGCTATGGCCCCGGCGATACGGTGACTGCCCAGTGCCGCCGGTACGGCAGCAGCCAGTCGGATTACAAGGATTTTGACATCAGCTTTGAGCTGATGGAGGACAGATCCGGTGACTATTAAGGCAACATCCCACAAAGCATGCCTGAGGGCTTTTCCCTAGCAAGATTGTTGACTGCAACTTGCCGGAGGATGGTTATGGACTGCTGAACCTATCACACTATACTGGCGTCCTGCCTGCGGGCAGGGCGCTTTTTGCTGCATATTCCTGCCTCATGGCGCATATATATGCTACAGAGCCGGAGCTCCGGAGGATGAGGGAAAGGAAGCGATGAGATGAAGGAAGCTGCCGTAACGGGAACAAATCACAATGCCATACTGGAAAACAGAAAGAATCTGCTGCTGACCGGCGTCACGGATGTGGAGAGCTTTGACGACCGGACAGTCAGCCTGTATACTCAGCTGGGGGAGCTGACCGTCCAGGGCAGACAGCTGCATGTGAACGGCATGAACCTGGAAACCGGAGAGGTCACCATTGAGGGGGACGTGTGGGCGCTGTGCTACGGCGAGCGGGACAAGCGGGGACCCCTGAGCCTGCTGGGCAAGCTGTTCCGGTGAGCTTATGGAGCTGGAAACCTTTTTCACCGTCCAGGAGCAGGGACGGTTGTTCTGGTACTCCTGTCTGTTCGGCATACCCATCGGCATCGGGTTTGACCTGTTCCGGATTTTCCGGGCGGTGCTGCCCCACAACAAGGTGCTTGTGGCCCTGGAGGATCTGATTTTCTGTATGCTTTACGCCCTCTTTGTGGCCGCCTTTTCCTACGGCTTTGCCCGGGGGCATCTGCGGTGGTATTACCCTGCGGGCAATCTGCTGGGCTTTGCGGTTTATTATCTTACCGCCGGCAAGGTTGTGATGGGGGTTATCCGCCGGATTCTGGGGCTGCTTCGCCGGATTTTCCGGATACTGACCTGGCCCCTGTCCAGGGTCTATGCATTGATTCGTGAAAAAACCATCCCGTTTTTTGTTGGAACTCTCCAAAAATCGAACTTTGTAAAAAAAATGCGAAAAAACACTTGATTGAAGCAGCAGGGATGTTGTATAATAAATAAGATAGAAAAAATGTGTCTCTCTCCGGAGGGAATGCAGAAATGAACAAGGAAAGTGAGAAACGTGAAAAAGCACAGACTGAATCATGAAAAAAAGCCGAAGGGTATTTTATCTTCTCTGGTGTTGCGGCTTGGTGTGTTTGCAGCCGTAATCGTCTGCATTGCCATGATTATCTCCAACCAGGCCACTCTGGCAGAAAAGCAACAGGAGCTTGCTGCGCTTCAGGAAGAAAAAGCGAAATTGCAGGCGGAAAATGTCCGGCTGGCCAGAGAGCTGGAAAGCGATGAATACAGCTACATGGAGAACTATGCGCTCAATTACCTGAACTATGCTTACCCCAATGAGCGCAGATTCTATGATACATCCAGAAACTAGGAGGAATGCAAAGCCAATGCAGGTAGAAATCGGTCAAGTGTATGAGGGCGTAGTCAAGGGAATCACCCCGTACGGCGCATTTGTGGATCTGGCAGACGGGGTTACCGGGATGGTACATATTTCCGAGGTTGCCAACGTTTACGTCAGCAATATCAGAGACCATCTGACAGAGAATCAGACCGTCAAGGTAAAGGTGCTGAGCATCAACGAAGCCGGAAAGATCAGTCTGTCCATCAAAAAAGCATGTCCCCCTCCCCAGCGGGAGCAGCGCCGTCCCAGAGACGGCGGAGCACGTCCCCAGGGCAATGCCCGCCCCCGTCAGGACCGGGGCAAGCCCAACGTATGGGAGCCGAAAAAGCAGCCCCCTGTTACTGAGCTGTCCTTTGAGGATATGATGGCTCGGTTCAAGCAGAGCAGTGAGGAAAAAATCTGTGATCTCAAGCGGGGTTCAGACCGGAAAAACGGTTCCCGCAGCAGAGGAAAATAACCGGAAAGGGAAAGCGGCAGCTGCTTTCCCTTTCTTTTTTCGATTATTTTGACAATCCGGAGCCGGTTTTTTTGTAAAAATGCTGATTTTCACGGGAAATCGACGGATTCCGACAGTTTCCCCTTGCATATGGGCGGATTTTGTGCTATAATGCTGTCAAGGCATACTCTGCCGGAACCCGATTCTTATCGGACGCTATGAAAAAAGGAGTGATCGTATGGCAGTGCTTGACGTGATTAAATTCGGCGGGCTTGCGTCCCGGGACTGGCTGGTCTATAAACATCCCAGGGAAAGCATCACCATGGGCTCCCAGCTGATCGTTGGGGAAGGTCAGGTCGCCATTTTTGTCAAGGGCGGTGCAATCTGTGACGTATTTACCCCGGGCACCTATACGCTCAGCACACAGAATCTCCCCTTGCTTCAGGGTATTATCAATCTTCCCTTCGGCGGCAAGACGCCGTTCTCCGCTGAGATTTACTATATCAATACCGTTACCCGGCTGGATCTCACCTGGGGTACCTCTGACCCGATTCAGCTGATTGATCCCAAGTACCATGTACGGCTGCGGATCCGTGCATTCGGCCAGGTGGGGATGAAAATTGCCGATTATTCCAGCTTTTTGCGGGAGCTGATCGGTTCCATGAATGCTTCCGATATCGTTCGCTATACCAAGGTGCTGGATTTCTACAAGGGCATTCTTGTCACCAAGGTGAAATCCATCATTGCAGATATCATCATTCACGACCAGATCTCCGCACTGGAGATTGCTGCCCAGCTGGACGATATTTCCCGGCGGGTTCAGGAGCTCCTGACTCCGGAGTTCGGCAAGTTCGGCATGCAGCTTATCAACTTCTTTGTGAAGTCCATCAACTTCCCGGATGAGGATTTTGAAACCATCAACAAGATCCTGGAGGACAAGGCAGCATTCGAGATTATGGGGGATTCCCGTTATGCCACCAAGCGCTCCTTTGATGTATACGAGGGCGCTGCCAACAACCAGAACGGGGTGGCAGGTGCATTTGCAGCCGGCGGCATCGGCCTGGGCGCAGGCGCTGCCATTGCAGGGGGGATGCAGCCCGGGGCTTCCGTGATGCAGTCGCCTGCACCTGACGCAGCCTACTGTCCCGCATGTCACGCGGCAAACAAAGCCGGGGCGAAGTTCTGCAACAGCTGCGGCGCTTCCATGACGCCTCCGCCTCCGGAGCCGAAGCAGGATGTCTGCCCGGGATGCGGTTCCGCCGTGTCTGCCGGCTCCAAGTTCTGTCCGGAATGCGGTACATCTCTGGCGCCGCCGGTATGTGCATGCGGTGCAACGCTGGAGCCCGGCTCCAAATTCTGCAGCCAGTGCGGCAGAAAGGTTGGTGAGTGAGCATGAAAAAGGCAAGTCCGTTGGTTCTGATTGCGTCTCTGTTCCTGTCCGTGTTCTTTGTGGGGATCATGCTCTTTGTTCTGCTGGAGGTTCTGAAGGTGGGAGACTATCAGGCCTTTCCTCAGATCATGACCTTTGCCGGCATCAACCTTGCCATCTTCGCCATTGTCATCGGCGGCGGCAAGTTCCTGGCCGGTGCTATGGGAACAGCGCCCTATGCTTCCATCTGCGGCGTTACCGTGCTTTATACCCTGATTCAGTTTGTACATCTTGGCTTCTGCTTCAAAACCGACGGAACAGCAGGATATACCCTGTTCCATCTTCTGCTTCTGTTTGTTTATTGTGCAATTGTAATTCCGATCGGAGTTATGGGCATAAACAATAAAAAAGACTAACTTATAGGAGGAAACATATCATGGCAGAAAATCTTTGTCCCCAGTGCGGCGCTCCGCTGGCACCCGGTGCAACAGAATGTAAATACTGCGGGGAAGCAGTAGCTCCCGTACCGGCACCCCAGCCTCAGTATCAGCAGCAGGGCACATACGGTCAGCCCGGCCAGCAGGTACAGGTTTATGTGCAGGGGGATCCCAATGACGGCATCGACCCCAGCTGGCCCATCAAGAGCAAGGTAACCGCCGGTATTCTGGCACTTTTGCTGGGGGGTCTGGGCATTCACAAGTTTTATCTGGGGAAAACCGGTATGGGCATCCTTTACCTGCTGCTTTGCTGGACCTACATTCCGGCAGTTGTGTCCTTTGTAGAGGGTATCATGTATCTGTGCTCCAATGACCACAATTTCCAGGTGAAGAATCACGTAAGAATCAAGTAAGCGCATATATGGAAAATCCCCGTTCCGGTCTGGAACGGGGATTTTTTGTGCCCAAAGGGGGGCAGCATAGGGTTATGCTTCAATTTGCTTGCCCAGAAACTGTGCCGCCGCTGTAATCAGGCTGATCTGAAGGTCGGAAGGGGACTTTCCGTCTCCCAGAAATGCCACTGCGCCGGTTACATCTCCGGAGGTGAAAATGGGCTGGCAGGCAATGGCGCTCTTGTCAATTCCCTCCACGGAGAAGAAGGTCTGCTCCGGTTTTGCAGCATAGCTGCGCCGGTTTTCCATCAGATCCTCCAGCGCCGGGGAAACCCGACGCTCGTGGAACTCCTTTTTCGGCACACCTGCCACCGCCACCACATGATCCCGGTCAAAAACCACCGTAGGGCAGCCTGCCAGCTTATGCATGATTTCCGCCACCTGGGCGGCGTTTTCGCCGATCTCGTTGATGGCGGAATATTTCTTGAAAATGACCTCGCCGTCATTGCTGGTGTAAATCTCTAAGGGGTCGCCCTCCCGGATCCGCATGGTGCGGCGGATCTCCTTCGGGATGACCACCCGCCCCAGATCGTCGATTCTTCTGACTATCCCAGTCGCTTTCATTGCTTTATACCTCCGCAATCCCATAGATTTGTTTGCAGTTCTAGTATTTGTTTGTGGGATTGGAATATACATGCCACGGAGGCTCGTTAATTTTTGGCAGAGGACTTTTCAGGCAATATATTCTGTTTTGTGTCTGTGGGGTAAAGGCATCCGGCATTTTGTCCGGTTCTTGGTTTATACCTGGATTCGTGCATGACTGCCGCCCGCAGGCTGCTTGGTCACCAAAATCTGCTTTTCAATCTGATTTTTCAGTGCCCCAACGTGGGAAATAATCCCCACCAGCCGGTTGGATTCCGTCAGACTCTGCAAAGCCCGCATAGCCTGCTGCAGGGTTTCCTCGTCCAGGGAGCCGAAGCCCTCGTCCACGAACATGGTATCCAGCCGGATGCCGCCGGCGCTGGACTGGATTTCTTCGGAAAGCCCCAGTGCCAGGGACAGGGACGCCATGAAGGATTCTCCGCCGGACAGGGTGCAGACGCTGCGTTCCGTGCCGTTGTAGTGATCCACCACGCAGAGCTCCAGGCCGCTCTGACTGCGGAAATTGCTGGCGGACTGCTGGCGCCGGAGCTCGTACTGGCCGCCGGACATAATCAGGAACCGGCGGTTTGCCCGGCGGATAATCCGGTCAAAGTAGTGCATCTGTACAAAGGTTTCCAGCGCCACCTTTTCCTTGCCGGACAGCTTGCCCGCCGCCGTGTCGGCAAGTCCGCCCACCATCTGCAGCTCCTGCATGGTCTGGTCCAGGGCTTGCTGCTGCTGTCGGATGCCCTCCCGGGCGGATTGGTTCAGTCCCATCCGGCTGATGAGGCTGTTCTTCTTCTGTTCTGCCTGTTTTTTTCCAGCTTCCAGCTGCTGTATTTCTGCCCGGATGGCAGGGATGTCTCCCTGTTCACAGCCGGCCAGTTGCTCCTCCAGAGTCCGGCACCGGGACTGTACCCCGGCATACTCCTCCCGGGCGGCATCATAGGCCTGCTGCTGCCGGGTCTGAAGCTGCTCCAGCCGGGTGCGGTCTTCTTCCAGTGTGCGGATCTGGGCTTGTGCCGCCTCCCGGTCCGCATAGGGCAGCAGCTTTGCATATTCCTCCAGCCGTCCGGCTGCTGCCGCCGCCCTGGCCAGCAGTCCGCTCAATTCCTCCCTGCTGCCGGAAAGCTTCTCCTCCATTTGCCGCAGCTGTGCCTCCTGCCTGGGATTTTCCTGCTCCAGTATCCGGCGGCGTTCCACATTCTGTTCCTCCGTCTGAATCCGGTTGGACAGGGCATTTACGGCAATGTCCACGCTCTTGTGCATCAGCGGCAGCTTTTTGGAAAGCTCCGCAACCGGGCAATCCAGGGAGAGTCCCCGGGCCGCTTCTGTGAGATGTCCTGCTGCGGCCTCCGTCCGGGCTTGCAGCTTGTTCCGGGTATCCTTCTGCCGGGACAGGGCATCCTCCAGCTGCCCCAGGGTTTCTTCTTCCCGGGGTACGGATGCCTCCAGCTTCTTCCGGCGGGTAATGCGGCTTTCTGCATCCCGGATGCCCTCCGCCAGCTGTGAAAGCTCCTCCTGTGCAGCTTTCTGCCGCTGCTCCAGCTCCTCGGCAAGACCGGACAGGTCACAGCCCAGGGCAAGGGCGCCACACTGCTCTTCTATGGTATGGGCAAGGCTCTGCACCTGTCCCCGGAGGGTGCCTGCCTGTTCGCTTGCCCGGGTGCATGCCTGCTGGGTCTGCTCGCTGCGGCTCTGTGCCGCCTTGAGGGCTGCTTCATCCGGTGCGCCCTGGGCAGGCTCTGCGGGATGGGGATGCTGGGTGGCGCCGCATACGGGGCAGGGTTCTCCCTCGGTGAGTGCTGCCGCCAGAATGCCTGCCTGGGCGTCCAGAAAGGCACGCTGCATACTGTCAAAGGCGGACTTTGCCCGGGACATATCCGCTGCCGCAGCGGTATAGGCAGTCTGCGCCTCCTCCAGTCTGCCGCTGAGGGTATGATGCTCCTCCAGCTTGCCGGAGAGTGCTTGGAGCCGGGTCAGCTCCTGCTGCGCCGCCTGCTGCCGGCTAAGGAGCCGTTCCCGCTGCGCATCCGCATCCGCCAGGCTCTGCAGCTGTGCGGAGAGCTGTGCAAAGGCCTGGCGCTGCTGCTCTGCGGCTTGCTGCGCCCGGTCATAGGCCTGCTGTGCCTCCTGCAGCTGCCTGCACAGTGTATCATAGTCTCCCAGCTTTCCGGACAGGGCATCCAGCTGCTCCAGTTTGCGCAGCTGCTCGTTTTTCTGTGCCAGCAGCTTTTCCCGGTCTGCACCGGCATTGGCCAGCCCCTTGAGCTCCTGGACATGCTTTTCATAGGCGGTGCGATGTCTGCCGATTTCCTCCTGGAGCTGCTGGGCAGCCTGCTGCCTTTCGGTTGCCTCCTGCCGCATCTGCTCCAGCTGCCCCCGCAGCTGCTCCTTTTCCCCATAGACCGGAAGCTGCTCCCGGATCCGGGTGATCTCCACCGTCAGCTCCTTTTGTCGTGTCTGCTCCGCCAGGGCGGTATCCAGCTGTACCTTGCACTGGGCAAGTATCTGCTTTTTTCCCTCCAGCAGCTTCCGGGCCTGCTGAAATTCCGCCTGGAGCTGTGCAGCCTGCTGTGCCTTGCCCAGGGTCTGATGCAGAGCGGTCAGCTGCTCCTCCAGCTTTGCACATGTCTGCTCTGCTTTTGCGAGCCCTTCTCCATCCCGGCTCAGCATCCGCTCCAGCATGGGCAGAAGCTCTGTTTCCGGCAGAGTGCCCTCCCGGAGGGCGGCAAGGGTTTCTGCCTCCGGATCCTCCGGGGACAGCTGAATCCCGGCGGTATACTGGCGGATGGCGCTTTGTATGCTGTCACAGCTTCGCTCCAGCTCTCCGGTGCGCTCCCTGAGCCTGTCCTGCAAACGCCGGTAGGGCTCCGTCCGGAACAGCTTCCGGAAGATTTTCTGCCGTTCCTCCGTAGAGGCCAGCAGCAGCCGGTAAAAGTCTCCCTGCGCCAGCATGGCGATCTGGGAAAACTGATTCCGGTCAATGCCCAGAAGCTCCTGCACAGCCTGGTTGACCTCCTTCACCCGGGACAGCACCGTGCCTCCCGGCAGAACCAGCTCCGCCTCTGCCTTTTGCAGGATGGTGCCCTCTCCCCGTGACTTGGGGCGTTCATATTCCGGACTGCGCCGCAGGGTATAGGTTTTTCCGCCGTAAGCAAAGGTCAGCTCCACAAAGGTTGGGGTTTTCTCCTCCGCATACTTGCTCCGGAGCATGCTGCTGCGGCGGTTCTGGCCGCTTGCCTCTCCGTACAGGGCGAAGGTGATGGCGTCAAACAGGGTGGTTTTGCCCGCCCCCGTATCACCGGTAATCAGATACAGCCCCCGTTCCCCAAGCTGATCCAGCTGCAGGGTGGTTTGTCCGGCGTAGGGGCCGAAGGCGGACATGGTCAGCGTAACAGGTCTCATACTTCCTCCTCCCAGATCTCTTTGGTCAGCCGCTGCAGGTATGCCAGCTGGGCTTCGTCCAGATCCTTGTTGTTCTGCATCCGGTAAAAGTCCCCGAACAGCTCCAGGGGGGACTGCTGCTCCGGAGCCTCCTCCGCCAGCAGAGCGCCGCTTTCCCGGGTGCGCCGGTTATCGTAATCCAGCTTCATGAGATTCGGATACACCGTCCGGAGCCTGCCAATGGCATCCGGCACGTCCTCCTCATCCGTCAGGGTGATGTGCAGATAATCGAACCGGTTCTGCTGGGTGTATGCGCTTCTGTCCATCACCTGGTCATAGGTGCCCCGGATTTCCCGAAGATCATGTCGGGGGGTAAGGGGCAGCAGCCCCAGTGTGACGTGCCCCTTTTCCCCCAGCTCCACCACCGTGACGGATTTGTGATGGGCGGCTTCTGCAAAGGAATATTTCAAAGGCGTGCCGCAGTACCGGAGGGTTTCCCGTCCTACCTGCTGGGGGCCGTGAAGATGCCCCAGCGCCACATAGTCAAAGCCGTCGAACAGGGAAGCCTCCACCCCGTCCGTGCCGCCGATGAGCAGCTCCTCCTGCTCCAGCACCTGGGCGCCGGTTACAAACTGATGGGCCACCAGCACGTTTCGCCGCTCCGGATGCACAGGCAGCCCCTCCAGAGCGGCTGCTACCGCCTCCTGGCAGGAGCGGATCTCCGCCTCCGGCATACAGCTCCGCAGGGATGCAGGCTTCAGAAAGGGCAGTAGGTAAATATCCACCGGCCCCTGTTCATCCTCCAGGGTGATGGGGACAATGCTGCCGTCATATACCGGGGACATATACACGCTGCTGTGCCGCAGCAGCCGACCGCCGTATGCCACCCGCTCCGGAGAATCGTGGTTGCCGCTGACTGCAAATACAGCGCAGCCGCAGCCGGACAGCTCCGCCAGAAAATCATCCAGCAGCTGAACCGCCTCCGCCGGCGGCATGGGTTTGTCAAACAGATCCCCTGCCAGCAGCACCCCCTGGGGCTGCTCTTGGCGGACCAGCTCCAGGATCTGCTCCAGAATATACCGCTGCTCCTCCAGCATGGAAAATCCATTCACACGCTTGCCCAGGTGCAGATCGGATAAATGCATCAGTTTCATCATATTCCCTCCCACCTTATTAGGTGTTGTCTTCCTTTGCTTTCAGTATACCATGCTCCGGCGGATTTTGCAAATTGCCTGATGGCGAAAAAGCAGCCGGGCATTTCTGCCTGGCTGCTTACGGTCATTTACTCTGCTGTCTGACCAGCTGTACGATCAGTTCTGCGCAGGTTTCCAGCCCCAGGGCGCTGCTGCACAGTGCCAGCTGGTAATTCTGTACCCTGCCCCATTCCTGGCCGGTATAATTCCGGTAATAGACCCGCCGCCGGTTGTCCTTTTCCTTCAGCAGCTTTTCCGGGCTTTTCCCGTCCTTGTTCTGTCCGGCGATCCGTTCCAGCCTGGCTTTGGCGTCCGCCCAGATGAACACGTTCATACAGTCGGTCCGGTCCCGCAGCACATAGTCCGCACATCTGCCCACGATGACGCAGGGGCTTTCCGCCGCCAGCTTCCGGATCAGCTTACACTGCTCCACATAAATCTTATCATGCAGGGACATGGCGCCGCTGCCCATGGCTGCTCCCGCAATGGACAGGTTGAACAGCAGGCTGCTGCGGGAGGTGGCATATTCGCCGCTTTCCTCGATGAAGGCTTCGGAGAGACCGCTTTCCTTTGCCACCTGCTCCACAATATGCCGGTCGTAGAACTTCCAGCCCAGCTGCTGTGCCACCCGTTCGCCGATTTCGTGGCCTCCGCTGCCGTATTCCCGGCTGATGGTAATGATGTTTGTCATAAAATCGCCTCCTGATTCGTTTCAGCGGCAGTCTGCCGCCAGGATTTCTGTAGGGTATCCTCCGGCTTGTCCAGGTTAATTGTCACCCAAAAATAATATAGGGTTGACAATTTGCAGAAAGTGTGTTATGATAATGCCATAGATTATTGGAAATGAGGAATGTTTATGTCACAGTCTGCTGCTGAAACCAACCGATTCGCCCTGCGGGATCTTGCCTTTATCGGGCTGTTTTCCGTGCTGATCGCCGTCTGCTCCTGGATTACCATACCCGGGCCGGTGCCCTTTACCCTCCAGACCTTCGGCATCTTCTGCGCGCTGGGTATGCTGGGGGGCAAGCGGGGCACATGCTCCATTCTGGTATATATTTTGCTGGGCATCATCGGTATTCCGGTATTCTCCGGCTTTACCGGAGGCGTGGGACAGCTTCTGGGCATGACCGGAGGTTATATTGTGGGCTTTTTGCTGATGGGTCTGCTGTACTGGCTGGTGACAAGGCTTGCCGGCACCAGCCTGCCGGTGATGATCCTTGCCATGCTTCTGGGACTTGCGGCATGCTACGCCTTCGGCACCGCCTGGTTCGTGCAGGTTTACACCCAGCAAAAGGGAGCCATTACCGTCATGGCCGCGCTGGGAAGCTGTGTATTTCCCTTCCTGATTCCGGACGGCATCAAGCTGGCGCTGGCACTGGTGCTGACAAAGCGCCTTGCAAAGCAGTTCCGTCTGTGATGCAATCCTCCCTGTAAACGCAGGAAAGCTCCGTGAACCTGGCGGTATTCTCTCCCACGGCATAGAGCCCCAGCATCACGCCGGTAAAGGGGCTGGAAATCTCGCTGGACAGATATTTGCTCTGACCGGTGCCAAGATACTGCTCTCCCGCTTCTGTGACCGCATAGAAGTGGTATTGAGTGGGCTCCATCCGGATCACCAGCAGGGCACTGCTGCCGGAAAGGGAAACCTCCTTGACTACCTGGTGCACGCCGCCGATATTCAGCCGGCACAGGGCGGTGCATCCCGCATCCCTCCTGCACAGTGCCACCTCGTAATGCTCCTGCTCGGACATATAGCAGGTGAGGCCTGCCTCTCCCCGGTCCAGCTCCACCCGGCACCGGAAAGTGCCCCGGAATTCCTGCTGCCGAAGCCCCAGGAAGGTGGGGGAGCCGGGCTCATCCAGGGTTACTGCCGTACCATGCAGAAGGGCACTGCCCTGGGAGAGGGCGTAGCATTCCTGCCGGGGATGCCGCAGAAAGCACCATTCTTTGTACCAGTCCCTGTGGGCAAAGCTCCTTGCCGGCAGGGGCTTTTGCGTAAAGTCACCGTCCATGTCATAGCACTCCGCCGTGGTGCCGTCGGTGCCTGCGGTGAACCAGCCATCCGCCCCGAAGGTTACCGGGGTCAGGAAAACCTCCCGCCCCAGGTGGTGGAATGCCATCCAGAGCTCCTGCTGCCGGAAGCCCAGGCTCAGGATATGCCAGGCGCCATGGGGATCCTGTACCAGATCCCCGTGACCGATGCCTTGGATGATACAGGGCGCCTTGTCCCGGTTGGTGAGCACCGGATTCCGGGGATAGCCGGTAAAGGGACCCCAGAGGGATGCACTCCGGGCGTAGGTAATCATATGACCATACTCGGTGCCGCCCTCTGCGGCGGTCAGATAGTACCAGTCTCCGATCCGGTAAAGATGGGGGCTTTCCAGGAATCGCCCACCGGAGCCCTGCCAGATGCACACGGAGGGGGACAGCTTTTTGCCGTTGGAAAGGTCGATCTCGCACTGGACCACGCCGCTGACACCTGCGTCATCCGTACCATTGCTCATGAAATAGGCTCTGCCTGCTTCAAAATAGAGAGAGGGGTCAATGCCGTCCTGATCCACCGTGACCGGGTCGGACCATTCTCCCCGGATGTCATCGGTGTATACATAGAAATTCTCCCCGGTGGTGGCATTGGTGGTCACCATATAAAATCTGCCTGCCAGATACCGGATGGTGGGAGCAAAGATACCGCCGCTGGCGGGCACCTGCTCCAGAGACACCTGGCTGGGCCGGGTCAGTACGTGGCCGATCTGGCTCCAGTTGACCAGGTCCCGGCTTTCAAACAGGGGAACGCCCGGAAAGTACTGAAAGCTGCTGCATACCATATAATAGCTGCCATTTGCGCAGCATACGCTGGGATCCGGATAAAACCCCTTCAGAACCGGATTGTGATAACGCATAACGCCTCCATTTCTCCGCAGTCTGCGGATCTGTCTGCGTCGGCACCCTGCAAGGACTTTGCAGGGTGCCGACTGTTTTATGGGATTATTGTAGCATACCTGCTGCCGGTTGTAAAGCCGTTCTTTTTCCGGTTCCGGAGGAGCTTTATACACAAAGCCAGAAGTTTTCCAAAATCTATTGCAATGCAGACGGCTTTCTGTTATAATGAAAAAGAAATATGAAAACAGTACCGGAAACATGGGCTGCTTCTGTGACAGATTTTTGACACTTTTCATGCAGATTTTCGTAGAAGGCTCCGGTGCGCCGCAGTATAATAAAAAGGCCGGATTGCGGCAGCATGCTTTTGAGGAGGCGCATTTTATGGGTTATTCCATATACATAGCGGACGATGAAAAGAATATCCGGGATCTGATCAAGAGCTTTCTGGAAAGTGACGGATACCGGGTGTGGGCCTTTGAAACCGGGGACGCCCTGATGGAGGCCTTCCAGTCAGCCCCGGCGGATCTGGTGATCCTGGACATTATGATGCCGGGTACGGACGGCCTGACCATTTGTCAGCAGCTGCGGGAACAGACCGATGTTCCCATCATTATGCTGACAGCCAAGGATTCCGAGTATGATTACGTGCAAGGCATCACCATCGGCAGCGACGATTATCTCACCAAGCCCTTCCGCCCCACCACCCTGCTGATGCGGGTGCGGTCCCTGCTCCGGAGAATGGAGATGAACAGCCGGCGGATGGCAGCCAAGGAGGAGCCGGACGATCTGGTGGTGGGGGATCTGACCTTTTCGGCAGAGGGGAATACCATCAGCTGCCACGGCAAGAGCATCGGCTTTACCCAGACAGAGCTGAGAATGCTGGCATTTATGATGCAGAAGCCCGGAAAGGCCTATGCCCGGGACAAGCTGCTGGAAAATATCTGGGGCTATGAAACCGAGGTGGAAACCAGGGTGACGGACGAAACCCTCCGGCGGATCCGGCGCAAGCTCTCCCTGGCGGGGAGCAACGTCTGCGTACAGACCATCTGGGGCTATGGCTATAAGCTTGAGGTAACGGAGCCTGCCAAATGAAACATATTAAATTCCGGATTCTGGCGATCATCTGGAGCGCCATTTTTCTTTTGTTTGTTGCCTTCTGCGTTATCCTCAATGTGACGCTGCCCGCCCACTTTGAAAAGGAGGCCGCCGCTGCGCTGAACTACGAAATCGAATATATGGACAAGCTGGTACAGCAGAACAAGGAAGGATATACCGATACACCGGAGTATGCAGGGACCTTTTTCAGCGGAGACATCTGTTTTATTGACCTGACGGAGGAGGACAGCGGCGGCACCAGCTTCAGCAAATTGAATCTGCAGGGCGCCGGCCAGGAGGTGCTTGCCTTTTACGAAAGCGGCGGACTTCCCTTCGGAGAGATCCGGACGCTGAAAACGGACGGCGGCTATTATGTTATGGTGCTGTATGAGGATATCTTCTACTGGGACGGGGAGCGGGTGCCCACCATCATGTACATCAACATTCAGCCCATTGTGCAGTACACCCGGACCTTGAACTGGATGCTGTATGCCATTTTCCTCAGTGTGGCGGTGATCATGAGCCTGATCGGGTTCCGGCTCGGGGGAAAAATCGAGGAATCCCAGGAATCCCAACGGCGGTTCTTCCAGAACACCTCCCATGAGCTGAAATCGCCCCTGATGGCGATACAGGGCTATGCGGAGGGAATCCAGACCGGCGTGGTGGACCCAATCCACTCGGCAGAGGTCATTATGCAGGAAAGCGACCGGCTGACCCGTATGGTGGAGGAGCTGCTCTATATCTCCAAGATCGATGTGCATCAGCTGGTGCTGCATATCACGGTGCTGGATGTGCGGGAGCTGCTGTATGACTGCCTGCGGTCTGCGGAGCCCATCCAGAACAAGAAGCAGTGTACAGTGTCCACAGACTTTCCGGAATCTCCGGTGCGGGTGCGCTGCGATGAGGATCAGCTGACCCGTGCCTTCATGAATGTGCTCATCAACGGACTGCGGCACTGCCGCCAGGGGGTGTGGCTGTCCTGTAAGGCGGACCGGCACACCATCACGGTAACCATCCGGGATGACGGAGGCGGTATGGACGAAGCGGACCTCCCCCATATATTTGACCGGTTCTATTCCGGCAAAAACGGAAATACCGGCATCGGGCTGGCGCTGGCTTCGGATATTATCCGGCTGCATAAGGGCACCATTACCGCCGGAAATGATGAACAGGGCGCAGTGTTTGAAATCCGGCTGCCCCTTGCCCCCTGACCGGACTGTGACACTTTTGTGACACTTTTGGAACAAGTTCACGGTGAAAGCCGGTAAATCGATTTGCTATACTAGTTAAGTAAAAGAAAGGGGACAAGCATATGCTCTGCAATGTGCTGGATTATCTCGAGGGTTCCGCACAGCGGCAGCCAGAAAAATATGCCGTAACCGACGGAACCAGCTGCTATACCTATGAACAGCTGCGGCTGTGCAGCGCCCGCATCGGCACTGCCCTCAGCAGCCTGATTGCCCCGGGGGAGCCTGTGGGCGTTTATATGGACAAATGCGCGGATGCGCTGCCCGTTCTATTCGGTATTGTGTATGCGGGGGGCTTCTACTCCGTGCTGAATACCGAGCTGCCTGCCGGCAGACTGATGCAGATTGCTTCGGTGCTGCAGCCCCGGGCGGTGGTTACCAGCAGGGAACTGCAGGAGGATGCGGAGCGGATCTTTTCCGGCACCCGGATCCTTACCATGGAGGAGCTCCTCCGGACGGAGCCGGATTTTCCGCGTCTCGCCCGGATCCGCAGCAGCCGGATTGATACGGATCCGCTGTATGTGAACTTTACCTCCGGCTCTACGGGGACGCCCAAGGGCATTGCGGTGGCACACCGCAGCGTGCTGGATTTCATTGACTGCTTTACGGCGCTGTTCGGCATCACCGGGGAGGATATCATCGCAAACCAGGCGCCCTTTGACTTTGACGTATCCGTCAAGGACATTTATTCTGCTATGCGCACCGGTGCAACATTGGTGGTGGTGCCCCGCCGGCTGTTTTCCGCGCCAACGGAGCTGATTGACTTTCTGTGCAGCCATCAGGTCACCGTGATGATCTGGGCGGTATCTGCCCTGTGCCTGCTGACCACGTTCCACGCCCTGGATTACAAGGTTCCCGGCACCATACGGAAGATTCTGTTCAGCGGAGAGGTGATGCCCCTGAAGGCGCTGAAGCATTTCCGGAGCCATCTGCCGGAGGCAACCTATGTGAACCTGTACGGCCCCACGGAGATTACCTGCAACTGTACCTATCATATTCTGGAACCCGGTCGGGATTATGCCGGGGGCATTCCCATCGGCAGAGCCTTTCCCAATGAGGATGTGTTCCTGCTGGATGAGACGGATCACCGGATTACGGCACCGGATACGGTGGGGGAGATCTGCGTCCGGGGCACGGCGCTGGCGCTGGGCTATTACGGCGCCCCGGCCCAGAATGCGGCGCACTTTGTGCCCAACCCCTTGAATCCCCATTATCCGGAGCTGATTTACCGCACCGGGGATCTGGGCCGGTATGATGCAGCGGGAGAGCTGCTGTTCAGCGGCAGAAAGGACTTTCAGGTCAAGTACATGGGGCATCGGATCGAGCTGGAGGAAATCGAGCGGGAGATGGCTGCCATTGACGGGGTGGAGCGCTGCTGCTGCATATTTGATGAGAAGAAATCCCGGCTGAAGGGCTTTTATACCGGCAGCGCCGAAAAGGACGAGCTGCATGCAGAAATGAAGAAAAAGCTGCCCGCCTTCATGGTGCCGGGTATCCTGCGCCGTGTGGAGGAAATGCCGCTGACCAAAAACGGCAAGATAGACAGGAAAAAACTGGCGGAGATGGCGGGAGGAACAACAAGTTGAACGAGATACTGAAACAAAGCGAGTCTGCTTTTTATCTATTTGACCTGGTGCGTGCACGGGAACGCATCCGGTATCTGCGGGCGCATTTGCCGGCGGAGACTGCCCTGTGCTACGCCGTAAAGGCAAATACGTTTATTATCGGGGGGCTGCTCCGGGATGTGGAGCGGTTTGAGGTCTGTTCCCCGGGAGAGGCTGAGATCTGTGAAGCCCTTGGGGTCCCCGGGCATATGACGGTGATCTCCGGGGTTTACAAGACCCCGTCGGTGATGGAACGGCTGGTGGCCAGTGGGGGAGACCGGATTTATACCATAGAATCCATGTCCCAGTTTGCGCTGCTGGGGCGGCTTGCGGAAACCTACAGCCGGAAGCTGCCGGTGCTGCTGCGGCTGACCAATGACAGCCAGTTCGGCATCAATCCGGAGGAGATTCAGCAGATCATCCGGGAACGGGACCAGTACCCCCAGCTGGACTTTCTGGGTATCCAGTTCTTTTCCGGCACCCAGAAAACCTCTGCAAAGAAGCTGTGCCGGGAGCTGCGGCAGCTGGACGGGCTGCTGCTGACCCTGGAGCGGGAATACGGTTACACCGCCCGGGAGCTGGAATACGGGCCGGGCTTTCCCGTTTGCTATTTCCAGGATGATGTATTTGACGAGGAGGCCTATCTGGCGGAGTTTTCGGCGGGGCTCCGGGCCATGGAGGCAAAGCCCCATATCACCCTGGAGCTGGGACGGAGCATCGCTGCCTGCTGCGGCAGATACTATGCCCACATTGTGGATATGAAGCGCAACAAGGGGCAGAATTACCTGCTCATCGACGGGGGCATGCACCACCTGGTTTACTTCGGCCAGCATATGGCCATGAGGCATCCGGTGCTGTCCGTTCCCGGCAAGGAGAATGCCCCTGTGGAGCAGAGCTGGAATATCTGCGGTTCTCTTTGTTCTATGCATGATATTGTGGCAAAGCAGGTGATGCTGCCAAAGGTGACCCTGGGAGATATGCTCTGCTTTGCAAACACCGGTGCTTACTGCATGACCGAGGGAGCCGCCCTGTTTCTGAGCCGGGAACTTCCGGCGATATATTTGCAGGACGGAGGCGACCCGGTCTGTGTGCGGAGAGCCTTTGATACGGCGCCCCTGAACACACCCCGCTGAACGGGATTCCCGCCTTACCATAAAAGCGGCCGGTCAACCCCAGGCTGCTTTACAGACAAAAGAAAGGAAGTAAATCATATGGACAAGCTCATTGAAATTCTGGAGGACATCCAGCCGGACATCGACTACAGCACCTGTGAGGATCTGATTGACGGGCACCGCCTGGACTCTCTGTCCATCCTGTCCCTGATTGCCGAGCTGGAGGACGAATTCGACATTACCATTCCTGCTGTGGAGATTATTCCGGCAAACTTCAATTCTGCCAAGGCAATGTGGAGCATGATCGGGCGTCTGCAAGAGGAGGATTAGGATGACCCTTTCTTCCCTGCTTCTGGGAGGGAGCTATGTGGGCATGACCTCGTTTTTTACCGTGGCATTCCTCATGGTGTTCCTGCCCGCATGCATTCTCCTGTATACCCTCATGCCCGGGAGAGCCAAAAAATATGTTCTCCTGGGAGCAAGCTATGGCTTTTACTGGCTCATCAGCGGAAAGCTGGTTGTCTGTCTGTTTCTGTCCACCCTGTCGGTGCACTATTTCGGCCTCTGGCTTGACCGGATTCACCGACAGCGGGACGAGGCGGTCAGGGCGGCGGAAAAGCCGGAGCGCAAGGCCATCAAGCATGCCTATCTGCTCCGGAGCCGCTATGTGCTGCTGTTTGCTGCCCTGCTGCATATCGGTACCCTGCTGACCCTCAAGTACGGTTCCTTTTTCATCCGGAATGTGAATTTCCTGCTGGAGCATATGGGACTGTCCCTGCATCTGGCAATCCCGAAATATCTGCTGCCCATCGGCATTTCCTTTTTCACCATGCAGGCGGTTTCCTACCTGTTTGATGTGTACCGGGAAACCATCAAACCGGACGAGAACCTGTTCCGGCTTGGCTTGTTCATGTCCTTTTTCCCCCAGATCGTGGAGGGACCCATCTGCCGCTACAGCCAGACGGCGGAGCAGCTGTGGAACGTAAAGGGCATCACCTTCTCCAACCTGACCCTGGGTCTGCAGCGGATCCTCTTTGGCATGATGAAAAAGCTGGTGGTGGCAGACCGGCTCAATCCCCTGGTGGAAACCGTGTTTACCGGCTATCAGCATTACCAGGGCGGGATCATTGCCCTTTCGGCAGTGTGCTACACTGTCCAGCTCTATATGGATTTTTCCGGCTCCATGGACGCCGTTATGGGCACGGCGCAGATTTTCGGCATCACCATGCCGGAAAACTTCGCACGCCCCTTTTTCTCGAAAACCATCTCCGAGTTCTGGAAGCGCTGGCATATCACCCTGGGTGCCTGGTTCAAGGATTATATCTTCTACCCGGTCACCATGTCCAAGCCCATGAAGAATCTGACCTCTGCTGCCCGGAAGAAGATCGGCAACCACTTCGGCCCCCTGCTTGCCGGCAGTGTTGCCCTGTTCTGTGTCTGGTTCTGTAATGGCCTTTGGCACGGGGCTGCCTGGAGCTATATTTTCTACGGCATGTACCACTTTACCCTGATTCTTGCCGGCAATGTGATTGCACCCTGTGTGCAGTGGACAAACAAAAAGCTGCACATTAATCCGGAATGGTTTGGCTACCGGCTGTTCCAGATTCTCCGCAGCTGTATTCTGGTGGTCATCGGCGAGCTGTTCTTCCGGGCAGAGGGCCTGCGAAACGGCCTTGCCATGTTCCGGCGTATGGTGACGGACTTCCGGTTCAGCTCCCTGAATCAGGAGCTGCTGGATGGCCTGGGGGTGGATACCCAGGATTTTATCATTGTGGGAATCACCCTGCTGATTGTGCTTCTCATCAGTATCCTGAACGAGAAGGGCATTCAGGTCAGAGCCGCTTTACAGAAGCGGCATGTGGTCGTGCGCTGGGCTGTGCTGTACGGGCTGATTCTTTACATTGTCATTTTTGGCGCCTATGGCCCGGGTTATATTCCGGTTGACCCGATTTATGCGAATTTCTAAGGAGAGCAACATGCGAACAGTCATGAAAAATACCCTGTGCAGTCTGCTGTTTCTGGGGATCCTTGCGGGGCTGCTGGCACTGCTGTCGGTGCTGTTCAGGCCAAAGGAAAACACCAAGGAGGCCGGCTTTCAGGATCCTAGGGCAAACGGCATTCTCTCTGAGCCGGAGGATTCCATCGACGTGGTGATATTGGGGGACAGTGAAACCTATAGCACCTTTATCCCTTTGCAGATCTGGCAGGATTACGGCTTCACCTCCTATGTATGCGGCACACCCTCACAGAAGCTGTGCTATACGGAGGAATTTTTAGAGAAAACCTTTATCCAGCAGAATCCCCGGATCGTTTTTCTGGAAACCGATGCTATTTTCCAGATTTTCACCCAGTCCGAAATCATCGCCGGGGAGGCGGAGAACTTGCTCCCGGTGTTCCGGTACCATGACCGCTGGAAGACTCTGCGGCTCAGTGACTGGTCCTTTCAGGTGGATTATTCCACAAAGGAGAACAACAAGGGGTATCTGTTCAGCACCCTGGTGCGCCCCAGCGACCGGAAGGATCATATGAAAAAAACCAACGCCAGGGAGGAGATACCAAGCAAGAGCATCCGGGCTGTGGAGGACATCAGCGCCTTTTGCCGGAAAAACAATACCAGGCTGGTGCTCATCAGCACCCCCAGCACCATCAACTGGAATTATAAGCGGCACAACAGCATTGCTGCACTGGCGGAGTCTCTGGATCTGGAGTATATTGACATGAACCTGATGAACCAGCAGATCGGTATCGACTGGTCAACGGATACCCGGGACCGGGGCAGCCACCTGAATGTGTACGGGGCGGTTAAGGCCACGGCGTTTCTGGGGGAGTATCTGGCGGATACAGGCCTCTTCCGGGATAAGCGTACAGATGACGCCTATGCCGGCTGGGATGCTGCACTGGAGGAATTCAACCGGTCCACCGGCGGTATTCTGTCCGATAAAGGAACTGCAAAGCAGACACAGTAAGGCAGGGAGCAGATATGCCCGGGGCATACCTGCTCCTTTTTGCGGGATCGCCCCAGGGCAGCACCCCACAAAGCACGCCTGAGGGCTTTGCACAGCATCTGCCGCACAAGCTCTGTGCGGTGTTGCCCGGCTTCTTCTTGCGAAAAATGCCCTTTTGCGGTATAATGAAATCAGCATATGGGGCGGTCTTGCAGATTGCTCCAACGTTAAGGGGAAGAACTATGAAAAGGGTTGTGCAATTTTTTCGCAGGGAGACTGTGCTTTGTATTTCCGGGCTGCTGGCGGTGGGCTCCGCCTTTGCGGTGCCTCCTGGACGGGCATATCTGGACTACATAGATTTCCGGGTGCTGATTTTGCTGCTGTGTCTGATGCTGACAGTGGCAGGCATCCGGCAGACCGGGGCGTTTACCGTGCTGTGTCAGGGGCTGCTGCGCCGGTTCCGTAGCCTGCGTACCGTAGGGCTGCTGCTGGTGCTGCTGTGCTTTGGCCTGAGCATGCTGCTGACCAATGACGTCACCCTGGTGACGCTGGTGCCCTTTACGCTGCTGCTTCTGGAAAGCATACCGGAAAAGGACACATCCCGGATCACCATCCGGCTGCTGGTGCTGGAAACCGCCGCCGCCAATCTGGGCAGTATGCTGACGCCAATGGGCAATCCCCAGAATCTGTATCTTTACAGCCGGTACAGCTTTTCCATGCAGGAGTTCTTCTGCACTATTGCCCCCTATTCCGCCCTGTCCCTGCTGCTTCTGGCCGGGTCGGCGGTGCTGCTTTTGCCGGCAAAGCCCATTGCGCCCCGAAAAGCCCCTGCCCGGATTGAACATCCCCGTCGGCTGGGCGCCTATTGCCTGCTGTTCGGGGTAAATTTGCTGACGGTGCTGCGGATACTGAACCCCTGGATTTTGCTTGGGATTATCTGCGCCGGCGTGCTGCTGCTGGACAGACGGCTGTTTTTACAGGCGGATTACAGCCTGCTGCTGACCTTTGTATTCTTTTTCGTGTTTGTGGGAAATCTGGGCAGCATCCCGGCACTGTCCGGGGCTTTGCAAACTCTTCTGGAGGGCAGGGAGCTTCTGACGGCGGTGCTGCTGTCCCAGGCCATCAGCAATGTGCCGGCGGCGATTCTGCTATCCGGGCTGACGGAAAAGGGCAGCGCCCTGCTGATCGGCACCAATCTCGGGGGGCTGGGAACCCTGATTGCTTCCATGGCAAGCCTCATTACCTACAAGCTGTATGCGGCGGTGCCCGGCAGCAAGCCCAGACGGTATCTGGCAGTGTTCACCATATGTAATCTGGTGTATCTGGGCATCCTTCTGCTGCTGTATTTGGTATTGTCGTAAGCTGTGTGTGCAGAAAAAAGCTCCGGATGCTTCTGCACCGGAGCGGGATTTGTGTTTATGCTTCTGTCAGCTGTTTTTGCATCCGGATGTGAGGACAGCCCTCGTCCGGATACACCTCCCCCAGGGGGGTATAGCCCAGCTTCTGGTAGAAGCCTGCCGCCTGCACCTGTCCGGAAAGCTCTGCCAGGGTACCTCCTGCGCTGCGGATATAGGCTTCCGCCTGCGCCATCAGTCCTCTGCCCAGCCCGGTGCCCCGGTACGGGGGCAGCACTGCCACCCTGCCGATGTGAAAGCAGCCTTCGCCGGAATATACCCGGCAGGTGCCCGCCGGCTGCTGTCCGTCCCATGCCACAATGTGTACGGCACGATGGTCCGTCTCGTCAAATTCCAGGGAAAAGCCCTGTTCCCGGATAAAGACTGTCTCCCGGATCTGCCGGGCAGCCTCCGGCAGGGTGGTATATACTTTATATTCCATAGGCTCTCCCTTCTCAGAAGTGGTACTCCACGATCTCGCAGTTCCCTATGCCGTATGCCGCATAGTCCTGGTTGGACATATCGGTAAAGTAGGAGCGTACCACCCGGGCGATGCCGTTGTGGGCAACCAGCAGCACGGTTTCATCCCTCTGCTTCAGCTCGTCCAGCAGGTTATAGACCCGCTGTGCCACCCGGAGCATGGATTCCCCGGTGCCGAAGCTGTTGACGAACTGTGCCTTGGCGGCCCGGAAGGCTTCTCCGTTCCGGGGGGTGGATTCATATATCCCGAAATTCTGCTCCGTAAGCCGGGGCTCCGGCTGTGCGGGGATGCCGGTGATCCGGGCAATATGCCGGGCGGTTTCCGCTGCCCGGATCAGCGGAGAGTAAAGAATCCGGTGAATCTGCCGGTTCTCCGCAAGGAGCTGCTCCCCGAGGGCGATTGCCTGCTGATGGCCAAGCTCCGTCAGGGGAATATCCGTTGCGCCGCAGATCTTGTTTTCCACATTCCACACGGTCTGACCGTGCCGGGTAAAATACACTGTTCCCATTTCGTCCTCCTGTAGCTGCTGTATTCCCTACAGTATAGCACAGCTCCGGTCCGATTGCAACCCGGAGTCCTTGACGGGACGGGCATGATTTCGTATAATAACAAACAGGAAGTTCACCGGATGCGTCCTGCGCAGCGGTGTCCAGCAAAAAGAAAGGAAGTTGAACATGGATTATGTGATTGAAACCCGGGAGCTGACCAAACGGTACGGGCAGCATGCGGCGGCGGATGCGGTCAGCCTGCATGTGAAGCGGGGAGAGATCTACGGCTTTATCGGCAGAAACGGTGCCGGTAAAACCACCTGTATGAAAATGATCTGCGGGCTCACCACCCCCACCAGCGGCGGCATCCGGCTCTTTGGCAAATCCGAACAGGAATCCGGGCCCCTGCGCAGCCGGATCGGCAGCCTTATCGAAGAACCAGGGCTGTATTATGAAATGACCGCCTATGAAAATCTCAAGTGCCGGTGCCTGATGACGGGCATCGACGAAAAGGGGCATATTGACAGTCTGCTGGAGCTTGTGGGGCTGAGCTATGCCCGGAACAGAAAGGCAAAGGCCTTTTCCCTGGGTATGCGGCAGCGGCTGGGTATTGCTTTGGCGCTGACCGGCAATCCGGAAATACTGGTGCTGGATGAGCCCATCAACGGGCTGGATCCCCAGGGCATCGCAGAAATGCGGCAGCTGTTTGTCCGGCTGAAGGAGGAAAAGCACCTGGCTATCATGATCTCCAGCCACATTCTGGAGGAGCTTGCCAAGCTGGCGGATACCTTCGGCATCATTCACGACGGCAGACTGCTCCAGGAGATTTCCCGTGAACAGTTGATGGAAGAATGCTCCAGCTATGCGGAGATCATCACCACCCAGCCGGAGCAGATCACCGCATCCCTGGAGAAGATGGGCTATACCCGGTTTCAGATTATGGACAAAGAAACCGTCCGGGTGTTTGAACGGTTGGATGAAACCGCCGCCATGAACCGGCAGCTGATTCTGGACGGCTGCACCGTTGCCCAGTCCCGGATTGTCACGGCGGAGCTGGAGGATTATTTCTTCAAGATCACAGGAGGGAACCGGAATGCTTAATCTGACGAAAATGTACTTATACAGAATTCTTCATTCTACGGTGGCATTGGTGTGCATGCTGCTCCTGGTGGGGCTGACCGCCTTCGGGCTTACCGTCAGCTACCTGATGACCAGGATGGTTCCGGACCCGGAGACAACGGCGGTTATGGAGGAGGCGGAGGAAGAGCCGGAAGAGACCATTCTGGACGAGTATATGGGGGTGATCCAGAACGGCTTCCCCATCATGTTTTTCGGCATTTTTGCAGCAGTGTTCTACAATGGGGATGAAAAGCACGGCTATATCAAGAATATCGTGACCCAGTACAAGTACCGGCATGCGGTGCTGCTGCCCCGGCTGCTTTCTCTGGCGGTCTATACGGCGGCGGTGAGCCTGCTGAATTTCCTGGTGATGGCCATTATGCTCAGCTGCTTTTATCCCGGCATCGGCTGGGGCTTCCGGGCGGAAACGCTGGGATATATCGGGCTCCACTTCCTGCTGCTGATGGCGTTCCTGTTTATTGTCCAGTTCCTGACTACTCTCAACCGGGGCACTGCCATCCCCGTATGCTTCAGCGTGTTCGCCAGCATGAACGCTGCCGCACTGGTGGCACTGCCGCTGAATTTCCTTGCCTATAAGCTGCTGAACATCCGGGATGCTGCAATCGAACGGTTTTTCCTGGACACCTATCTGTTTGATATCCGGAGCGCAGAAAACGTGTGGTCCCTTTTTGCGCTGTTCGGATGCTACGCAGTGGGAACGGCTCTGCTGTCCTGCCTGCTGCTCAACAAGCGGGACGTGCGCTGATCCGGACTTAATACAAAAAAGCAGACAGGTTCTTGCCTGTCTGCTTTTCTGTTATTTGCGGCTGCTGCGCTTCTGGAAGTCCTCCTCAATGGCTTTCTTCCACTCCCTGCCCACAGAGCGGTTGCTGCGCATGGAGCTTACGGCGCAGCCTACGGTTTCATAATTGAGCCGGGTGCCGGCTTCGTCCGACAAAAACTGAACGGCACGCTCCTCCTGGATGCCGAAGCTTTTGGCGGTTTGTACAGCGTCAATGTTGGCGCCCAGGAACAGGAACTCCCAGCCCTGCTCCTTCTGCTGTTCGATCTGCTGCCGGATCTGTTCCGCCGTATAGGAACGGCTTGCGTTTTCCATGCCGTCGGTGGTGATGACAAAAATGGTGTGTGCGGGAATATCCTCCGGCCTGCAGTATTTGTGGATGTTCCGGATGTGGTGAATGGTGCTGCCGATGGCATCCAGCAGCGCTGTGCAGCCCCGGACAGTGTAGTCCTGATCCGTGATGTGCCGGATTTCCGACAGCTTCTGCCGGTCGTGGAGCATCTCGCACTTGTCATCAAACAGTACGGTGGTGACGAAGCCGTCTCCCGCCTCCTTTTTCTGCTTGTCCAGCATGGCGTTGAAGCCGCCGATGGTGTCGCTTTCCAGCCCCGCCATGGAGCCGCTTCTGTCCAGAATGAATACCAGCTCGGTGATATTGTTGTTTGCCATGATAAATCCTCCTTTGGTTGTGGGTGGCTGTCTTACAAGCTTATTATAGAGGATTGCCCGGGCTGGCAGGTCGCATGGCAGGCGACATTTTTCTGGGTTCCACAGACGCCTCACCGGCTCCCCAGCAGGGGCTGGTCAAAGGCAAACAGGGCTTCGTTGATTTCAAAAATGTCATAGTTGCCCTTGGAGATAAAATACTGAATGATAATATCAAACTTGCTGCTGTCCGACAGGGCAAAGCCGGCCTTGCGCAGCAGCTCGTCGGTTTCCTGCCGGTTCAGCTCCAGCGCGATGGCAAAAGCCACAGCGGTGGTCTTGCTGGGCCGGTAGTGGACATCGCTGCGGATTTTGGAAAACAGCTTCCGGTCCGTATTGGCACGCTTATAGCAGGCAGCGTCCGAAATGCCCAGCTCGTCAATCTTCCGCAGCAGCATCTGGGAAAAGCTCTCGTCCAGCTTTGCAAGGCGATTGTTCAGCGTGGTGGAGGCGCAGAAGCCCTTTGCCGGGAAGCTGTCCTCCTCCGGCAGGATGCAGGGTGCGCAGGACCGGGCAGTATACCGGCCAGGCAGGTCATGGTCCCTGTGTACCGGGGCGGACCGGCCGCTGCGTATTTCCCGGATGAATCCGGGCAACTCTGTGGAACAGGGCTCCTCCCGGGCAATGAACGCCGTATCCAGCAGTACCAGGTATACCAGCATGTCCTGTTCCTGCCGGGTCAGCACGCTGCGGATGGTTTCCACCGCAATGTTCAGCGCCTGCCGCTTGGGGTAGCCGTAGGCGCCGGCGGAGATCAGCGGAAAGGCAATGCTCCGGCAGTGGTGCGCAGCTGCCAGGGCAAGGGAATTGCGGTAGCAGGCACGGAGCAGCTCCGGCTCGCCCTGACTGCCGCCCTGCCAGACGGGGCCCACCGTGTGGATGATGTATTTGCAGGGCAGCCGGAAGCCAGGGGTGATCCGGGCTTCTCCGGTGGGGCAGCCCCCCAGCTTGCTGCAGGCCTGCTGCAGCTCCGGGCCGGCTGCCCGGTGAATACAGCCGTCCACTCCGCCCCCTCCCATCAGGGTGGAGTTGGCGGCGTTGACAATGGCGTCGGTTTTCATCCGGGTAATGTCCTCCCGGATCATCTGTAAGGGCATAGTACCTTCTCCTTTCCGGGCAGAGCCCGTATTTTCCGTCATTATACCACTTTTTTCTGATAAAAGCAATCCGGGGTGCTGCACCCGGCAAGGAACAGGAAACTACTGGGATTATGCTTCCTTTTATCGTAAAAACGCAATTATATATAATGTAGATATTTCTATTTATGCAGATCATTATGTACGGAGCGTATATTACCCGTGGTTTATTCTGCAAATAGCACAAAAATATAATAAATGCAGCACAAAAGTACCTTGTTCTGCGTTTGAAAAGTTGCTATGATAATAATGTATCAAAGGAGCATACAGGCTTCTGAAGCAATCCGGCACGCATCCGGATCCTAAGTTCCATGGAGTGTTCATATGACTGATAAAGAATTCAAGCGCTTGAAACGCAGCGAGCTGATTGAAATTATTTATGAGTATCAGAAGCGGGAACAGGCACTTCAGGCCCGTGTGGACCAGCTGCAGGCGCAGCTGGAGGAAAGAAATCTGAAAATCCGTGACGCAGGCAGCATTGCAGAGGCAACGGCTGCGCTGACAGGAATTTTTGAAGCGGCGCAGAAAACTGCGGAGGCTTATCTGGAGCATGTCCGTGCCGCATATCCGCCGCCGGCGGATGAAAAGAAGGCGGAGTCTGCATGAGCAAGCATCGCAAAAAAAACCGGACAGTATCTCTGCCCTCATCGGAGCAGGTTGCCCGGGCTTACCAGCAGGATCAATACCGCAAGCGCTATAGGCGGACTTTTGTCAGCACCCTTTCTGTACTGGCGGTGATTGCGGCAGTGGCTGTGCTGGTATCTACGCTGTTCCTGCCGGTAATTCAGGTTTCCGGAAACAGTATGGAGCCCACCCTGAGTGACGGGGATGTGCTGGTGCTGTTTAAGTCCAAGAGCTATGAACGGTCTCAGCTTTGCTGTATTTCCTGGCAGAATAAAATGCTGCTCAAGCGGATTATCGGTCTGCCGGGGGATGTGGTGAGCATCGATACCGAGGGCAATGTTTTTGTAAACGGC
>JALELB010000055.1 GCA_022768805.1 Ruminococcus sp. | reverse complement strand
CGCCCTGTCCGGTCATTGTCGCCGCTGATTCCGGCAAGCGGCAGCCGTAATATATACACACCTTATTAGTATACCAATAAAACAGGAAAAAATCAAGTACAGGATTTCCGGAACCAGCAAAAAGCGGTATAACCTGTCCGGTCATACCGCCTTTCTCACTGTATGCTATTTTCGCCGTACTGCATGGGCGTGGAGCGTATTCCGTTTACGGTCTGCTCATCATCGGTGACAAAACCCATCGCCCTATAAAACGGTACACTGAAAAGAGAAGTGTTCACCGTGATGGTCAGCGTCTTAGTTGCCTGCAGTATATACCGGAACAGACTTGTTCCAAGCCTCCGCCGATGATACCCCACACACACAATGAAAAAGCATAGCGGTATAAGCAGGATCGGACGGCGGTTGTGGATTACAAGAAATCCGTTGCCGGGTATGTTTCGCCGGATCAGACGGAACGGATTAGGCAGTTGAATGAGGGGCTATACATGAGTTCTGCCCCCAACAGCTGGTCATCTACGCAGCCTACTGTGCATAGCCAATCCGAATTAAAGGAAGTTCGGGAATATGCGGAAAGCAAAGGAATCAAACTTTATCACCGGAAAGCCTTCTCTGGTGACACCGAGCTCCTGAAATCAGAAATTGACATGGTGCATATGCTTAGTGAGGACTTTGGGATCACTGATCCAATCACAATTGGATGGAAACCAATGAGTGAAGAAGACTTTGCCGAAACCAGCGCAAATCATCAGCAAATCTGGTTTAATGAACTCGTATTGCGCAGCCGACAAATTACCGAGGCGAACCTTTCTAGCGACAATGTTCTTGCGACAAATTCAGCTGATGGAATTGCAGCACATGAGATGGGGCATATCATTTCGGGCAAAATACGCAACGGCAAATCTGGTCTTGACATCTATAAAGTAACGGTTTATAATGTAAGTGGTAAGAGGGTTACTGATGACGAGGCAATCGCCTTACTCATCGAAAAAGTTTCAATTTATTCCAGCTTCTTAACTGTAAAGAGCAATGGTACCGTTGCTTATCACGAAATCATCCCGGAAATGGTAAGCGTAAACTATACAAATCCGAATAATTACTCGAAAGAATTTGTGCGCTTGTTGAAGGAGGCGTGTGAATTATGACAAAACTCGATGGCTATTGGGCAAAGTTTCGTGAATATTGGCACATCAAAGACGGAGTGGTCGTAATACATGACGATGCCCCGAAAGAGGTCAAGGAAAGCTACAAACGATATGTTGAGCAGGCAGATGCAGCCAACAAACGCGGTACACTTTAAAAAATATCTAAGCACCTTGTAATGCAGGGTGCTTTTCTTCTACCCCCCTATAAACCAAGCGTTTTGCATTCTATGCAAGGCGCTATTTTTATGCCCAAAGCGGACTTATGGCGTAAAACTGCGGCCGCAAAACTACAGCCGACGGGCTTTAAACGGAGGTAAAACCATGGCAGAACCCACAACACAGACAGCACAGACTGCTGCCGAACCCGCCGCACAGGAGCCTGCCGGGGCGAAAACCGGCGGAGGTGTGGCGTTTACACAAAGCTTGGAACAGCGATGGCGTGGGCTGTTGCCTCAGAATCTCTTTGTTGAATAAAGCGGCAGCTCAATCCTTTGCAGCAGCCACTATTCTGACTGTACAGTCCACCACAGCCCTCTCCCCTTACAGAATTCCCGTAATCGTCATGGAAGCCACTGTTTCTGCGGTTGTGTCCGCCTGTTGCTTTGACCGTTGAACGGGAATCCAGATGCCGCATTCGTAGTCCGGGCTTTGCATATCACCGGCAGAATACACCTCCAGATTCATGCCGGCATTGGCACCGTACTGCTTGCCCTCATGTGGGAACCATTCGTTCCAGACCTGGGTATTCAATGCCTGCAAAGAGCCGGGCAGCGGTCCCTTGGCAGAAAACATCGCCCAATCGCTTTCCGGGAAGGTAAAAAGCTTCAGCCCCTCCGGCACCTCCCCGCCCTGGTATATCCCGGCAATCCAGTATTCAAAAACATCCCCCTTTGCGCTGCAAATGGCAAACATGCCGATCTGATGCCGGAGGATTGCCTGCTCTACCGGCGTTTCCGGCTGCATGGTCTGCCAGAGTTTTGCATATTTCCGGGTATATTCCTCCTCCCAGAACTGGGGGCATTTTACATATCCCTCCTCCGGACGGATGGTGGTAGAAAACCCGATTAGGGTCATTTCCGGTTTGTGCGCATAAGTAACCTGCATGGCGTATGCTCCTTTCTGTTGATTGGAATTGCTGTGCTGTTACAAAAACACAGCCGATTCTGATAAGTATTGCATGATATGCATCAAGTACTATTATACATATTTTTTCAGAATTGTCAAGCAGTCGTATCAGCAGATCCGTCCGGGGAAAGCGCCGCATGCAGCACCAGTCCACAGCCCTGTTCTCACGCAGGAGATCCTGCGGATAACCGGATGAAAAGATTGACTTTTGCTGACGGTCATGCTATCATTTAGGAGATAAGCGGCGTGTATGCAGGACAATATCACACGCCTTTCAGGCAGGGTGAGCAGCCCTTGCATTTACAGATACTGCATACCGCCGTACAACCACGATCTGCACAACAGGAGGGTACTATGCTGCACATCATCATCGGCGGCGCCGGCTGCGAAAAATCCACCCGGCTTACCGGACTACTCCGGCAGGCCTATGAACAGGGAGAGCGGATCTACGCTCTGGTGCCGGAGCAATACTCCTTTACCAACGACCTCAAGCTGTACGAAGCGCTGGGACCGGCTGCATTCAACCAGATCCAGTCCCTCAGCTTTACCAGTCTTGCCCGGGCACTGTTCCAGCAATACGGCGGCCGCAGCGGAGAATATGCGGATGATCTGACCAAAACCATCCTGCTGTACCAGAGCATCCGGGAGCTAAGCGACAGAAGCGCCTTCTGCTACTTTGACCGGCAGGCGAAAAAGCCCGCCTTTCAGGATGCTGCAGCCCAGGCCATTACGGAGCTGCGCCGGGGGAGCATTTCCCCGGAAGCCCTGCTGATACAGACAGAAAAGCTGGGAGGCAGACTCCGGGAAAAGGCGGCAGATCTGGCAGTGCTGTATGGGGACTACGACCGGCGGCTGACGGAAAAGGGCTATAAGGACAGCCTGACGGATATTACAGAGGCTGCCGCCCTCTGCGCCGGAAACGGACATTTTACCGGCTCCGTCATCTTCCTGGACGAATTTGAAAGCTTCACCGGGGATCAGATGGAATTTCTGGACATGCTCTTTGCCCAGGCAAAGGAAATCTGGATTGCGCTGCGCACAGAGGATCCGGAGGCGCCACCCTTTTCTGTATTTGACGCCACCAACGCCACCTACCGGCGGCTGCTGGCGCTGGCCCGGAAGCATGGCACCGGCTACGAGCTTCTGCGCTGCGATACCCCTTACCGGTTCCGGCACCAGGATCTTGCCCATGTGAGCCGGAACATTCTCCGTCCTGTACAGCAGCAGCTGCCCCGGGCGGAGAATATCCGGATTTTCGAGGCCAAAAACCGCTATACCGAGGCGGATTGTGCCTGCGCTCATATCCGGCGGCTGGTCCGGGAGGAGGGGGTGCGCTATGCGGATATTGCCATTGTCACCCACCAGCTGGAGGACTATGCAGGCGTTCTGGAATCCGCCTGCAGCCGCTATGCAATTCCCTTTCACCTGGACAGGAAAATTTCCTGCATGCATACAGCACTGCTGCGGCTCCTGTCCGCTGTACTGGAACTTATCAGCGAAAATCGCCCCCGGACCGAGGTGCTGCTGCGGTATGCAAAAACCAGACTGCTGGGCATTCCCTGCGAAAAAACCGCCCGGCTGGAATCCTACTGCTACACCTGGAACGTGGAGGGCATGATGTGGCTGGAGCCCTTTACCGCCGGACTGGAGGAGGACAGCGAGATTGAAGCCCTGCGGCAGCAGCTGGTAGAGCCCCTTGTACAGCTGCAGGAGGCGTGCCGGAATCAGCCGGTTCGGACAGTATGCCGGGAGCTGTACCGGTTTTTATCGGACATGCATGTTCCCTCCAACATCAGCGGCCTTGCCAAGACCTATCAGGAGGCAGGGTGTATGCCGGAGGCGGCAGCCCTGAAAGCCCTGTGGGGCAGCACCATGGATGTGCTGGATGCCCTGTACAGGGTGTTGGGGGAGGAAACCCTGCCCCTGTCCCGGTTCCGTACCCTGATGCAGGCACTGCTGAGCAGAATCAGCTACAGCACGCCCCCCCAGTCCCTGGACGCTGTGCTGGTGGCATCTGCGGAAACCGCCCGTCTGAACGCACCAAAGTATACCTTCGTGCTGGGAGTCAATGAGGGCTTCTTCCCCAGCCAGGTGCACAGCACCGGACTGTTTACGGATGCAGACAAGCAGCAGCTGGAGGCACGGGAGCTGTTTCTGTCCCGTTCCACGGAAGCGCTTATGGGGGATGAGCGGCTGATCGCCTACAAGACCCTGTCCTCCGCCTCTGAGGGGCTGTATCTCTTTTACCCGCTGTCCGATGAGGCCGGCGGCAGCCGGAGCCCCTCCGCCCTGATCCGGCAGATTCAGGACATGTTTGCCGCACCCCTGCTGCAGATTGCCGAGCAGGAGGATCCCTGTATGTATGCTGCTACGCCCCGGGCTGCCTATGATCTGACTGTCCAGGGCTTTTACCGGCACACGGTGGAAGGGGCAAGCATCCGGGAGGCCCTTGCCTCGGATCCGGTATACGGTCCCCGGCTGGCATCCCTGGATACACTTTCCCTGACGCCGGACCACCGGATCTTCCGCACGGAACAAATCCGCAGCCTGTTCGGAAACCGGCTGTATCTGTCCGCCACCCGGCTGGAAACCTATAATCTTTGTCCCTTCCGGTACTATATGAACTACGGGCTTGGGATCCGGGCTGACCGGAAAAAGGAGATCAATCCCCTGGAAACCGGAAATCTGGTACATTACTGTCTGGAGCAGCTGCTGACCGGCTGTCCGGACAAGGAAGCCTTTGACGCACTGACCGGAGATGAAATCACCGGCCGGGTGGAAGCGGCTGCCCAGCACTATCTGGAACAGCAGCTGGGAGGAAGCTTTGGCAAGGACGCCCGGTTTGCAAGCAACTTCCGGCGCATTACCGCCGGCATTCCTCCCCTCATCCGGCATCTGCAGCAGGAGCTTGCCCAGTCCGACTTCCGGCCGGTTTCCATGGAGCTGAAGCTGTCCCGGGAGGACGGCAGCATGCCGGTAACGCTGACCACTCCCTCCGGCGTGGAGCTGATCCTGGGGGGGAAAATCGACCGGGTGGATCTTTACGAAGAAAACGGCACCCAATACGTCCGGGTCATTGACTACAAAACCGGCAAAAAGGAATTTGATCTGGGGAAGCTGCTGTATGGTGTGGATATGCAGATGCTGCTGTATCTGTTCTCCATCACCGAGCCGGAGGGAAAATACAGCGGCGCTGTGCCCGCCGGGGTGCTGTATGTTCCGGCAGGGGGACTGACCTGCAGCCGGGAGCGGAATCCGGAGGATACGGACCTGGAAGCATATATCAACAAGCAGTATCTCATGAACGGAGTACTTCTCCGGGAACGCAGTGTGCTGACCGCCATGGAGCATCAGCTGGCGGGCATCTATATTCCGGCAACTCTGGCAAAGGACGATCCGGGCACCGGAGAGCCGAAACTGAAATCCGCCAGCGGCTCCGCCTACCTGACCCGGGCGCAGTTTGCGAACCTGCGTGCCCATGCAAGGCAGATTCTCACCGATATGGCGGAGCAGCTGTACGGGGGGCGGATTCCGGCGGATCCGCTGATGATCGGACAAAGCTCTCCCTGTTCATACTGTGACTGCGGAGAGATCTGCGGCAATGTACCTAATGTACGCTGCCGGACATACGAAAAGACCGCTAAGGAGCAGATGCTGGAGCGTATCTCCGGTGAAAAGGAGGAACCCGATCATGCGTAACTGGACACCGGAGCAGCAGCAGGCCATCAACGCCCGCGGCGCATCCTTTCTTGTTTCTGCTGCAGCCGGCAGCGGAAAAACCTCCGTACTGGTGGAACGGCTGATCCGGCAGCTGACGGACGAGGAAAACCCGGTCAGCGCCGACCGGCTGGCAGTGGTCACCTTTACCAATGACGCCGCTGCGGAAATGAAATCCCGGCTGGAATCAGCCCTGACCCAGTGCATTGCGGCAAATCCACGGAACGCCTGGCTCCGCCGGCAGCAGAGTCTGCTGCAGTCTGCCCGAATCTCTACCATTCACACCTTCTGCTTTGATCTGATCCGGGATCACTGCGCAGGACTGGACATCACCCCTACCTTCCGGATCATGGAAGAAACGGAAATGAACATGCTGGTCAGCCAGGCGCTGACGGACACAATGACGGCCTGGTATGGGGATCCTGCCCACGCCCAGGAGATGGAACTTCTCTGTGACCGATTCTGCGGGCAGACGGATGCAGAGCTGGACAAGCTGATGACAGAGCTGTACCGCTGCGTTATGGGCATGCCCTTTGGCCTGCAGCGCATGAAACAGCTGGCGGAGCTCTATGGGAATGACAGCTTTACCGACATGTATCTGGAGGGCATCTGCCGCAGCATTTCGGCATGCATCCAGCAGCTGGACGAGGCAATCCGCCTGTCCGCACAGGTAAACCAGGAAAAGCTGACGGCATTCCTCATTACCGAGCAGGAGCAGCTGAGCCTGCTGCAAAAGGCATGCCAGGACCGGGAACCGGACCGGTGTGCGGAACTGTTTGGCGTTCTGACCTTTGCCACCTTTCCCCGGATGACCAAGACCTGTACGGATCCCGGAAAACGGGAGCTTGCAAAAGCCCTGCGGGACAGCTCCAAGGAAGCCATGCAGCAGCTGAAAAAGGAAGCCCCCGGATTGCTGCTGCACCGGACAGAGGATCTGGAGGCACACAGCAGGCTGCTCCCCCTGCTCCATGATTTTCTGCAGGAGCTGGATAACCGGCTGTGGGAAATGAAATGCGAGAAAAATGCCATTGGCTTTGCCGATGCAGAGCAGCTTGCCCTGTCCCTGCTGGGAGAATGCCAGGAGGACGGAGCCATCCGGCAGACAGCCCTTGCAAAGGAACTGTCGGAATTTTACCAGATCATCATGATTGACGAATTCCAGGATACCAACAACAAGCAGGATCTGATTTTCAAGCTGATCTCCCACAACGGCAGCGCCGTATCCAACGGGAACAATCTCTTTATGGTGGGAGATGTAAAGCAGGCCATCTACCGGTTCCGGCTGGCGAATCCCCTGAATTTCATCCGCACCATGCAGGCATGCAAGCCCTACTCCGGCACTGATGACGGAGAAAACGCCTTCATTCTGCTGAACCGGAATTTCCGCAGCAGTCCGGAGGTCATTGCCATGGTCAACTTCCTGTTCGGTACCCTGATGACCGAGCAGGTGGGAGAGGTTGCATACACACAGTCGGAAGCCCTGCATCAGGGCGCGGCATTTGCGGATACACCCCGCAGAACCCAGGTCGCCCTGCTGGAGCCCCGGGAGGATGGTACGGACCCGGAAGCGGACTATATTGCCGGCTGCATCTCCCGGATGCTCCGGGAGAAGGCACCCGTATCCGACGGTGCAGACCATACCCGGCCCTGCAGACCCCGGGATTTCTGCATCCTCATGCGGAACAAGGCAAAGGGCAGCGTCTATGCCGAGGCCCTGGCAAAGCAGGGGGTGGCTGCATACTGCGAAGAGGCGGCCGCTTATCTGAAGGCCCGGGAAATCACCCTGCTGCTGAATCTGCTGCGGATCATTGACAATCCGCCCCAGGATACGGCAATGGCAGCGGTGCTTCTGTCCCCCATGTTCCGGTTTGATATGGACGAGCTGACCCAGCTGCGGCTGCTGGCACCCAAGGCCTCCCTGTATGCTGCCATCTGCCGGGGCATCGGAGAAACCGGCGCAGAGGATGCCCAGCCGGCGCTGACCGGACCCTTATATGAAAAGACCCGAAACTTTTATGGGGCATTACAGGAGTTCAGGATGTATGCCATGCACGATACGCCGGAACGGCTGATCCGGCGGATTTATGAAAATACAGATTTCCTCTCCGTCATGCAGCGCTATGGGGATGGGGCAAAAAAACAGGCAAATCTGCGGCTGATGCTGACCTATGCACAGAATTATGAAACCGCCAGCGGCGGCGGTCTCTCCGGCTTTCTGCATTATATTGCCCGGGTTTCTGCCCAGGGAAAGGATTTTCAGCCCGGTGCCTCCGTATCCGGCTCCGAGGACGTGGTAGCCATCAAGACCATCCACAAATCCAAGGGTCTGGAATTCCCCTTTGTGTTCCTGGCGGAATCGGAAACGCCCTTCAGCACCCAGGATCAGCGGGGACAGTTCCAGTTTTTGCAGGAATACGGCTTCGGATTCCGGCTTCAGAATCCGGCGGACTACACCCGGTACAAGACACTGCCCTATGCGGCAATCTCCCTCCGGCGGGAAAGCTATGCCAAAAGCGAGGAGCTCCGGTTGCTGTATGTGGCACTGACCCGGGCAAAGGACAAGCTGTTCCTGCCCCTGCGTCTGGATGATGCCAGAAAAAAACAGGTATTCGGCTTTGGCGCAGCCATTGCCGCATCCGGCGGTGTCACCCCTGCCATAGCTGCCTCTGCCACCTGCATGTCCGACTGGCTGTGGATGGCTCTGCTGACGGCGGAAAATGCCCAGCCCCTGCGGGAGGCCTGTGAAATACCGGCATTTCCCCTGCAGCCGGCTGTTCCCATGGACATTCTGCATATCCGGCAGGATGGGGAGCAGCAGGAACAGGCAGCCTCTGCGCCCGCATATCCAAAGCCGGACCCTGCCATAGTCACCGCTTTGCGGATGCAATTTGCCGCTGTATACGACGACAGGATGACGGTGATTCCCTCAAAAACCAGCGTTTCCGCCCTGTCCAAGGACGAGGAGGCTGTCAATCTGGCACTGCGGCGTCCCAGATTCCTGGAGGAGGATACGGCACTGACCGGTGCGGAAAAAGGCACCGCACTGCACGCTTTTTTGCAGTATGCAGACTTTGAAGCTGCTGCCCGGGATCCTGCCGGAGAGCAGCAGCGGCTGGTGGCGGACGGACATCTCACCAGACGGCAGGCGGATTCTCTGGATCCAAACCGGATCCGGGCGTTCTTTGCCTCTCCTTTGTACGAAAGAATCCGCCAAGCCGAGCATGTGTGGCGGGAGCGGAAGTTCCTGGTGCGCATCAGCGATTTGGAGCTGCCGGATGAACCTCAGTACACAGGCACCAACGCCATGCTCAGCGGCATTATGGATCTGGTATTTGAAGAGCCGGACGGGCTGGTGCTGGTGGATTACAAAACGGACTATGTACAGGGAGGAGAGATACTGACAGAGCGTTATCAGCGGCAGCTGCTGCTTTACCGGCGCACCCTGGCGCTGCTCCACAGCAAGCCGGTGCAGGAAACCATATTGTATTCCTTCCACCTGAACAAAGCCATCTCCCTGACGGAAACAGACACATAAACCAGCGCCCCATGGCATGCAGAAATCCATGGGGCGCTGGTTTTCAGCGGTTCAGATACCATATGCCGAAATTCAGATAGCCTGCAAAGGTGATCCAGCCCAGATAGGGCAGCTGCAGCAGACCCGCAGCCGGCGAAATACGGTAAAAGGCACGGATCATCATCAGCACCCATACCCACAGCAGGCATAGCCAGAGGAAGGCGCCCAGATACCCCTGCAGATTGAAAAACAGCAGGCTCCAGAAAAAATTCACCGCCAGCTGTCCATAATACCAGTACATCGCACGGGCCCGGGGCTGGGGCAGAACCTGGGCGGTAAGGATCAGATAGGCGGATACCCCCATCAGCAGAAACAGAATCGTCCAGACCACCGGGAAAACCCATCCGGGAGGCGCCAGCGGCGGCTGGTTCAGTCCGCCGTACTGTTCCATAGCGTCCCGGGTTGTCCATGCGGACAGAACACCCACTCCCAGGGGAACCCCCAGGGCAAACAGCAGTTTTTTCCATTCAATGTGCATACTTTCTCACCTCTGAGAAAGTATATGCACCAGAGGGTCCGGTATACGTGCCGAAAAACGGCGTATGCCGCTGCATACGCCGCCTGTCTACCATTCCGGATGCTGATCCGTCAGTCCCTTAGCACAATACTGTAAAATCGCTACCGCATCCGCCACTTCCACAGAACCGTTTTCCGTTGCATCCGCACCGCAAAGCCACGCATAATCCCGGTCCGGTGCCTGTCCGGCGGAAGCCTCTGCACAATACTGCAGCACCTCTACCGCATCCGAGACATCCACCGTGCCGTTTCCGCCCGGATCCCCCCGCAGGAAATACGGCTTTCCTTCCCAAAGAGAAAGGGACAGATTATGATAAGTAAAGGACAGCTGCTCCCGTTCCTGATTGCACACAGAGGTGCCGGACAGATCAAAGGCTATCTCATAGACTCCTGCCGGTGTATCCTGGGGAATCACCACCGTCAGCAGTACAAAGGGCAGTGTGCTGTCATAGATGATCTCATTTTCACCGTTATTGGAGGTATACCACAGCAGCTTGGCAGACTGGGGTGACACAACCCGGCATTGGGAACCCGTATTGTCCCCAACTCTGCCGTCCCCGTAGCAATAGGGCTCTGCAAAGGCAAGCCCGGTAATCTCCAGAGGTGCATCCACCCGGAAGGCAGCGTTGATGCCCACCGTACCCGGATCGTGTGCAATATACATGGGAACCGTCAGGGTGATCGGCCCTCCGGCAGACTGCGCGGTATAATACACCGTCCTGTCTGCCCGCAGGTCATAGGTCAGCATATCCTCTGCATACGCCTTATCGGTATACAGACCTGTTATCATCGCTGCGCACAGCAGCAGAAGCATTCCTCGTTTCATCCCAGACCGCCGCTCCATTCCGAAAAATCCGCCAGTTCCCGCAATAGCCGGGACACGGGCAGCCCCACCACATTGTAATAATCCCCGCAGATTCCCTCGATCAGCAGTGCCCCCAGCCCCTGAATGCCGTAGCCCCCTGCCTTGTCAAAGGGCTCTCCCGTGGCAATATACCGGTCAATTTCCATATCGGACAGGGTATAGAAGCGCACATCCGTGCAGACAGTAAAGCTCCTGCTGTGCTCCCCCCGCTGCAACGCCACGCCGGTATAGACCTGATGGGTTCTGCCGGACAGCAGGCGCAGCATCTTCCGGCAGTCCTCCGGGTCAGCCGGCTTGCCCAGAATCCGGTCGTCAATGACTACAACCGTATCGCAGCCGATTACAATGGAATCCGGATAATCCGCCGACACTGCCGCTGCCTTTTGCTTTGCAAGATACTCCGCAGCCTTGTCCGCCCCGAGGCCTGCTGGCAGCTGCTCGTCTATATCCGCAGGGTACACAGAAAAATCCGGCACCACCATATGCAGAAGCGACTGCCGCCGGGGAGAGGCAGACGCCAGAATCACTTGTTTCATCATCGGGCTCCTTTCAATGGCAGGCAGCACCGTACAGAGCGTATACGATGCTGCCTGAAAAAATATTTCGTATGGAATTGCTCCGGAGCCTTATGGCAGCGTTGCAATAAAGGTCACTACTCCCTGACCGCTGTGGGCGACAATGGTGCCGCCGTGATTCTGTACGATGGTCTGGGCGATATTCAGCCCCAACCCGGAACCGCCTGTGCGCTTTGCCCGGGATTCATCCAGCCGGTAAAACCGGTCAAACAGCTTTTCCAGCTTATCCGGCGGAATATCCTTGCCGGAATTGGAAACCGACAGCCGGATCTTCTGCTGACAATCCTGACTGAGGGAAACCTGAATGTGGGCATGCTCCGTGGAATGCAACAAGGCATTATCCAGCAGAATGGTCAGCAGCTGCTTGATTCTGTCCTGATCTCCCACATAGGTGATATGTTCCTGAATAGCGGTATCCATGGTTTTTTCCTGTTCAAATACCAGAGGCTCAAACACCAGGCAGACGCTGGAAACCAGATCACTCATATCAAAGCTCTGGGGGGTGGAATGAAGCTGCTTGGCATCGGACTTGGCGATAAACAGCAGATTGCTCACAAGCCGGGTCATCCGCACGGTTTCGTCCTTGATATAATTCAGGAATTTTTCCTGGTTATGTACCAGATCATTGGGGTTGGACAGCACCACATCCGTATTGGCAGAGATCACAGCCAGAGGTGTTTTCAATTCATGGGAAGCATCCGCTACAAACTGCTTCTGCTTTTCCCAGGCCTGCTCAATGGGCCGGATCGTCCAGTTGGCCAGCGCCACGCTGACTGCAAAAATCAGCAGCAGCCCCACCACGCCAATGATGACGAAGAACACCAGCAGCCTGCTCAGGGTGGAAAGCTCCATGGAACGATCCAGCAGCACAATGCCGTAGGACTGATCCGGACCGGGCTGGGTCCTGCAATACCGGTAGCGGGTATCCCCCACCTTCACCGTGCCCCGGTCCTTCCCGCTTTCCAGCACCTGGCCGATAGCCAGGGATACGGTATCCATATCATTCTCCATGCCGAACTGGGACATGGCATGTTCAATCACATTGTTGCTGTTGAGGGAAACATACACGGAATTGCGCATATATGCGCCCATTTCCTTATCCACCGGCTCCATAGTTGCCATAGAAACCATGGTTGTCCGGGTGGTTTCCGTCTGGGCATCCGTCATATCCGGGGGTGCGGTCTCCGCTGCGGAAGAGGAGGGATTCTCCGAAGGAGCGGATGTTCCGGGATCAGCAGCCGTCTCCCGGGTGACGATGGCTTCGGTCTGTTCCCGAGTCTCTGCCGGAGGTACGGTTGCCGTTTCCTCCGTCCGGGACTGGACAGGAGCAGTGGTGGTTTCCGTTGTAACAGGCGCTGTGGATACAGCCGGCCTTGTGATATTCGGATCCTCCGGCGGAGGATTCCAGGGTGCCCATGGGTCATAGGGCTGCTCCGGATATGGCGGCGAGGGATGCCATGCGCCGTATTTGTCAAAATGCCAGTCCTCATTCCACTGTCCCGGGCCTTCCTTCGGTGCCTGGTCTTGCTCTTCCCGGTCAGCCAGGCTGTCCTCCTGTCTTTCCGGCACGAAATCTCCGTACAGCAGAGCGGCAGACTCCTGCTCCTGCCACTGCGCTGCCAGCTGAATACTGCCTCCGGAAAGGGATGCACCGGGCGCATTCCCCGGAGGCTTCCCTCCCCTTCCTTTGTCCATGTGGGTCTGTGCCACATGGTCCATAATCTGCTCGGATACCTGAACCTCCGAATGATACATCATGGTGAACACAGCTACCTGCACGCCCAGCATGAGGCAGGTCAGAATGGACATATTGACAATGATAAAACGACGCTTCAGTTTCCGGATCACAACAATCACCACAGCCGCAGCTGTTACCCTTTCCCGGAACCCCACAGAAGCACTGTATGGCTCCGTCAGTGCTGTTTGCTTTCCAGGCAGTAGCCCACACCCCGCACCGTCTTAATAGAAACGGTGGATTCAATATGCGCGAGCTTCTTGCGCAGAAAGGATACGTATACCTCCACGTTATTATACTCTGCATCGGACTCATAGCCCCAGATCTTTTCGATCAGCGTTTCCTTGCTCAGTACAATACTGCCATTGCGCAACAAAAGCTCCATCATATAGAACTCCTTGAGTCCCAGCTTGATGGACTTCTCGCCGCAGAACAGCTCATAGGTGGAGAGATTGAGGGTAATGTCACTGAAGGACAGTGCATTCTCCACGACCGTATGCTGATTGCGCCGGCTGATGGAACGAATCCGTGCCAGCAGCTCCTCGGTAGAAAAGGGCTTGGTGATATAGTCATCCGCACCGTAATCCAGCCCGGTTACCTTATCCGAGATTTCATCCTTTGCTGTCAGCAGGATAACCGGTGTATCCAGCTTGTTCCGGCGGATCTCCCGCAGAATCTCCAGGCCGTTCATCCCGGGCAGCATAATATCCAGAATAATCACATCATGGATGCCGGTCAGCGCATTATCCAGTCCGCTGACGCCATCGTAGCAGGCGTCCACCATATACTTGTTCCTGGATAAAATCTGTACCAGTGCATCGGATAAGCCGACCTCGTCCTCTACCAGCAAAATACGCAAAACGGTCACCCCTTTTCCCCCGGCTGTCCCCGAAGGGTCAGTCTGAACCGGCATTGCCGGAAGCCGCAGCATCCGAGCAAAGCCGTTTATCTCTTTTTTTATTTACAGCAAATTATGTACAAAACAAACTATACTGTAACTTTATTATAGCATGCTCCGGGCAGAAATTCAAGACACTGTGCCATATTTTCCTGAAAGAAAACTAGCACAGTCAGTAATGCTGTGCCGGTTCCATTCCCCGAAAGCTGATCTGCATGGATCGGTATTCCCGGGCAGCCGCCTCCAGCTGAACCGGCTGGATACAGCACTGAAAAAGATATTCCACAAAGCTCACCGCCTCTGACAGCGTCATGGAGAAATCCGAGATTATTGCCGTATCCCCGTTCCGGTGGGTTACACTCACCCCGTAATGAGGCTTCTGGAATTTGTAAACATAATACACAACTTCGCCGCACCGCTTTGCATACATGATTGCCATAGTTATACGCTCCCGTCACTTTTACACTTTACAGTTTTTATGCTTCAACGTTTGAAAGTCCTCAACTAATATAACGAAAAAACAAGTGAAAATGAGTCATATTTCAGATTTTTATTAAAAAATTCAGCGGAATATACAGAGACGGATTGGCTCTTTTGTGCAATAAAATCAATCCAATGTACAAATTCATAAAAAACATCAAAAAAACTTGTTGACAAATCTGCAACGATCTGCTACAATGTATACATCAATTCATGCATGATTGATTATGTCAGTTTCATTTATCATTGAGGAAAGGATGGTTTCAGCAATGCATCAGGCAGCTCATTCTGCAGTCTTTACATATTTTCAGTTTGACTCTCGCTTTTACTTTAGCTGGGGGTTTTATTGTGCTGCAAAATATGATAAAGAACAGAAAAGCTAGGTGCCTTGCGAAATCATAAAACGTCATGAAGATGCCGCTGCTTTTGCGTTCTTGCAGAGCAGCGGCTTTTTTATTGAATTTAGGAGGAAAAAATCATGATCGTCATTTTAAAGCAGAATGTCAAGAAGGAAGACATGGACCGTTTCACCAGCCTGCTCAACAGTTACCACGTAAGAATTGCGGACATCAGCGGTGAGCAGCACAGCATTTTCGGTCTGATCGGCGACACCAGCAAAATTGATATCGACATGCTCCGGGCACAGCCGGTGGTTGCGGATATCAAGCGGGTACAGGAGCCCTACAAGAGCTGCAACCGGAAGTTCCACCCGGAGGACACCATTGTGGACATTGCAGGCAAGAAAATCGGCGGCAGCCATTTTCAGGTAATCGCCGGCCCCTGCTCTGTTGAAAATGAGGATCAGATCATCGAAACCGCTGAGGCTGTAAAGGCTGCCGGTGCAACCATGCTCCGGGGCGGCGCATTCAAGCCCCGTACCTCTCCCTATGCATTCCAGGGTCTGCACGCAGACGGCATCGAGCTGCTGCTTAAGGCTAAGCAGGCTACCGGTCTGCCCATCGTGACAGAGATCATGTCCATCGAGCATCTGGATCTGTTCGCAGACGTGGATCTGATCCAGGTAGGCGCACGGAATATGCAAAACTTCGAGCTGCTCAAGGCGCTTGGTCATTCCGACAAGCCCATTCTGCTGAAGCGTGGTCTTGCCAACACCATGGAAGAACTGCTCATGTCCGCAGAATACATTATGGCAGGCGGCAACAACAACGTGATCCTGTGCGAGCGGGGCATCCGTACCTTTGAAACCAAGACCCGGAACACCCTGGACCTTGCAGCAGTACCGCTGCTGAGCCAGATGTCCCATCTGCCCATCGTGGTAGATCCCAGCCACGCCACCGGCATTCCTTCCCTGGTCAAGCCCCTGTCCCTGGCTGCAATCGCATGCGGCGCACATGCCCTCATGATTGAGGTTCACAATAATCCGGCAAAAGCTCTGTCCGACGGTGCTCAGTCCCTGACTCCCGAGCAGTTCAAGGATGTCATGGACGCAGTGAAAAAGCAGGCAGCCTTCTCCGGAAAGGAGCTTGGCTGATGCGCACCATCCCCGTACACGCAAGCACGGACTACAACGTACTGGTTGAGCACGGACTGCTCCGCCAGTGCGGCAGCCTGCTGGCGGGGGCTGCGGTCACCCGGCATTTTGTCATCGTGACGGACGATACGGTAAACGAGCTCTACAGTCAGGATCTGCTCCACGCACTGGATATGGCAGGATGCAAGGCGGAATGCTTCGTATTTCCTCACGGGGAAGCCTCCAAATGCAGCGGCACCCTGCTGAAGCTTTACGATTTTCTCTGTGAATCCGGCATCACCCGCTCCGACTGTCTCATTGCCCTGGGCGGAGGCGTAGTGGGGGATCTGACCGGATTTGCCGCCGCCACCTTCCTGCGGGGCATCCGGTATATCCAGATTCCCACAACCCTGCTGGCTCAGATTGATTCCTCTGTGGGCGGAAAAACCGCCATCAATATCCCCGGCGGAAAGAATCTGGTGGGGGCATTCAAGCAGCCCTGTCTGGTGGTCTGCGATCCGGACACCCTGAACACGCTGCCGGTACATATTCTCAGTGACGGCATTGCCGAAGCCATTAAATACGGCATGATCCGGGATCCGGGTCTTTTCGCCCTGCTTTCCGCCCATACCGGGAGCAATGTATTGCCCCAGGCGGATGAAATCATCGCCCGGTGTGTAACCATCAAACGGGATATTGTCGCCCAGGACGAATTTGACACCGGGGAACGTATGCTGCTGAATTTCGGGCATACCCTGGGACATGCGATTGAACGGCATTCGGATTTTGCCTATACCCACGGACAGGCTGTGTCTGCAGGTATGTGCATGCTGTCTGCCCGGACGGCACCTCCGGGAGTAACTGCCCGTCTGACTGCCTGTGTGGCAAATTACGGGCTCCCCGCTGACTATGACGCACCCATGCAGGAGCTGACCGCTCTGTGCGGACATGACAAGAAGCGGATGGGCGGAGAGCTGTCCTATGTGGTTTGCCCGGCAATCGGCCAGGGAGAAATCCGCAAGGCAGCCTTTCCGGACTTCTGCCGCATGCTGGAGGAAAACCCATGAACTGTTTGATCGAGCCGGGACTGCTGCAGGGCACGGTCTCCATTCCCGCATCCAAAAGCGCTGCCCACCGGGCGCTGATCTGCGCCGGGCTTTCCAAGGGGAAGTCTGTACTGAAAAACGTATCCGATTCGGAGGACATCACCGCAACCATCGGCGCACTGCAGCAGATGGGGGCACAGATCTGCCGGGAGGGCAGCACAGTTACGATTACCGGGATTCAGGCTCCGCCGGAGCATCCGGTGACCCTGGACTGCGGAGAAAGCGGCTCCACCCTCCGGTTTCTGCTGCCGGTTGCCGCTGCCCTGGGACTGACCTGTACCATCACCGGCAGGGGGCGGCTTCCCCACCGTCCGCTGGACGCCTACCTGCGGGAGCTGCCCAAAAAAGGTGTATCCATTCAACCGGAGCAGCCGGATGCGGTGCTGCCCCTGCATATGTCCGGCAAGCTCCAGAGCGGCACCTTTCAGCTGGAGGGGGATGTATCCTCCCAGTACCTGACCGGACTGCTGCTGGCACTGCCGCTTCTGGAGGGAGATTCCCGGCTGGAGCTGACCTCTCCTCTGGAGTCTGCTCCCTATGTGGATATGACCATGCAGCTGCTCCGGCAGGCAGGCATCCGGGCCGAACAAACGCCGGAGGGCTACAGCATTTCCGGCGGCGGAACCTATCAACCCCTCTCTCTTTCCATTGAGGGGGATTACTCCCAGGCTGCCTTCTTTCTTACTGCCAACGCTCTGGGCAGCAATGTCCGGGTAGAGGGGCTGATGGAGCAAAGTTGTCAGGGAGACCGAAAAATTGTTGAAATCCTCCGGGAATTATGTTATACTAAAGAGAACACAATCGCTTCCGGCCTGTCTGTGCATGCAGCGGATATTCCGGATCTGGTACCGGTGCTGACCGTGCTGGCATGTCTTTGCGGCAAGCCCTCCCGGATTTATGGGGCAAAGCGGCTTCGGCTAAAAGAGAGTGACCGGCTGGCGGCAACCGCCGATGCCCTGAACGCCATCGGCGGACGGGTTACCCAGACGGCGGACGGACTGGAGATCCAGCCCATTCCCGCATTTACCGGCGGCACAGCCCAGAGCTTCGGCGATCACCGGATCGCCATGAGTCTTGCCATAGCCGCAACCCGCAGTACTGCTCCTGTCACCATATGCGGTGCGGAGGCTGTACGCAAATCCTATCCGGCGTTCTGGAGCGATTATCAAAAACTAGGAGGAACGGTACATGTCATCTCTTTGGAATAACCGCATTTCCATCTCTCTGTTCGGCGAATCCCATGGCACAGCCATCGGCGTGGTCATTGATAATCTTCCCCCCGGGGAATCCATCGACCTGGAGGAAATCGCCCGCTTTCTTGCACGGCGGGCACCCAAAAAGGACGGAACCACCACGTCCCGGGCAGAGCTGGATATTCCCCAGATCATGTCCGGTCTGCATAACAACAAAACCACCGGTACACCGCTGTGTGCCATGATTATGAACACCGACACCCACTCGGCGGATTACTCCAACCTGTCTAAGCTCGCCCGGCCGGGACATGCGGACTATACCGGAGCCCTCCGGTACCGGGGCTTCAATGACGTGCGGGGCGGCGGACACTTCTCCGGCCGGCTGACTGCTCCCCTGTGCTTTGCAGGTGCTGTCTGCGGCCAAATTCTGGAGCGTCGGGGCATCTATACCGGTGCCCACATTGCCTCCATTCACGGCATTCAGGATGACGCCTTTGACCGGACCAATGTCACCAAGGAGGAGCTGCTGGCGGTACGCTATAAGGGCTTCCCGGTCATCAACACCGAACAGGGAGAAAAAATGCGGGAGGATATCCAGAAGGCACGGATGGGGCAGGAATCCCTGGGGGGCATCATCGAATGCGCCAGCGTGAACGTACCTGCGGGCATCGGCTCCCCTATGTTCGACGGCCTGGAGAATACCATTTCTCAGCTGATTTTCGGCATTCCGGCAGTCAAGGGCATTGAATTCGGCGCCGGCTTCCTGACGGGGGAAATGGTGGGCAGTCAGAACAACGATGAATTCTATGTGGATGACAACGGCCATGTCAAGACCCGCACCAACAACCACGGAGGCATTCTGGGAGGCATCTCCTCCGGCATGCCCATCACCCTGCGGGTTGCCATTAAGCCCACTCCCTCCATCGCCCGTCCCCAGGCCACCGTGGACTACAGTGCGATGAAAAATGAAGTGGTAAACATCCACGGCAGACATGACCCCTGCATCGTTCCCCGGGCTGTGCCCTGTGTGGAGGCAGCTGTCAATCTGGCCCTGCTGGCACATATGCTGGATTACCCCAATTTCACCTGAAGAAGGAGGTGTCCGCATGGAGCGCAACACTGCCGATCTCACCCATATTGAGCTGAACGACCTGCATCTCATCAACATCCTGCTGTGCTATCTGCTGTACCGGATCAAACAGCCGATTACACCGGATGCTCTCTATGATATTGCCGTTTCCACCGGCATCATCAACTATTTCTACTATCAGGATTCCCTGGATTTTCTGACAAAAAACGGATCGCTGGAGCTGAAGCCGGACAAGAAAGGGGAACCCTGCTACACGTTGACCCCCCAGGGCGAGCTTTGTGCCATGCGGCTGAAAAATTATGTGCCGAAAATCTTCCGGGACAAGCTGGTGCTGGCAGCGCTCCGTTACACCGCCCGTCAGAAATATGAAAATGAAGTCCGGATCACCTACGAGCCTATGGACAAGGGATACTATGTGCATCTGCGCTGTCTGGACACCGGGGACGATCTGCTGGATATGAAAATGTTTGCCCCGGACATGCGGCAGGCAAAGCTGCTGGGAGAGCGGATTATGAAAAACCCCCTGGGCTTTTACGGAAAGATACTGGACATCGCCCTGCAGAACGAGGAAGAACCCTATGATCTCAGCGACAACTGACGTGCAGTCTGCAAAGGCTGCACGTTTTTGCTGTAATGTTTCTGCACAGGCATTTGACTTTTTGTGAAATATGTGCTATACTGAAAAAATGATAGAAGAAGGAGAATGGAAGCATGAAGGAGTTGTTGAGCTGTATCCGCAGACTGGACTGGAGGGGGTTGATGATTACCCCTTCGGACAACCTGTTTATTCAGCTGTTCCGCTACGCATTCGTGGGAGGTCTTGCATTCGTTGCGGACTTCGGCACACTGGCGCTGCTGTACCATAAATTCGGGGTAAACGAATATCTGGCAACGGCCATCGCCTTTGTGATGGGGCTGATCGTCAACTTCATTCTCTCCAAGCTCCTGGTATTCACCACCGGGGCAAAGGTCAAGAACACTATGCTGGAGTTTCTCTCCTATACGGTCATCGGTATCATCGGGCTCGGTCTGACAGAAGCCATCATCTGGCTGGGCACGGTACCGCTGCACATCCCGGTTCTGATTGCGAAGATCATTGCGGCAGTTCTGGTTCTGATCTGGAATTTTGCCGCACGAAAAATATTTCTGTACGGAGGAAAAACATGAAGCAGGTTGTAATTATCGGCGCAGGTCCTGCCGGACTGACTGCGGCTTATGAATTGCTGAAAGCAAACGAAGGCTACCAGGTTACCATTCTGGAGGAAAGCAACACCATCGGCGGTATTTCCCGCACGGTCAAGTATAACGGCAAGCGTATGGACATCGGCGGACATCGGTTCTTCTCTAAGGATGCCCGGGTCACCAAATGGTGGGAGGAAATCATGCCCACTCAGGGTGCCCTGCCCTATGATTACAAAAAGCTGGGCAGGCAGATCAAAACCGTAGCCGGAGGGCCGGATCCGGAGGAAACCGACCGGGTTATGCTGGTGCGCAACCGGGTATCCCGGATCTACTACCAGAAAAAATTCTTTGACTACCCCATCAGCATGAAGCCCCAGACCTTCAAGAATATGGGACTGCCCGCTACCATCAAGGCGGGATGCAGCTATATGAAATCCACGATCAGCAAGCAGGAAGAAACCTCCCTGGAGAATTTCTACATCAACCGCTTCGGTAAGGTGCTGTACTCCATGTTCTTTGAGGGCTACACCGAAAAGCTCTGGGGCAGACATCCCCGTGAAATCTCCGCATCCTGGGGGGCACAGCGGGTCAAGGGCCTGTCCATCAAGGCAGTCATCAAGGACATGTTCGGCAAGATCCTGCCCTCCGGCAACAAAAAAGAGGTGGAAACCTCTCTGATCGAAGAATTCTACTATCCCAAATTCGGACCCGGTCAGCTGTGGGAAACCGTAGCAGATCTGATCCGGGAAATGGGCGGTGAAATCCGCATGAACTGCGGCGTGCATGCAGTACATACGGACAACGGAAGAATTGTTTCTCTCGGCTACACTGACGCAGAGGGCAACGAGCAGACCATTACCGGTGATTATTTCCTGTCCTCCATGCCCGTCAAGGATCTGATCGCCAGCATGCAGACCACACCGGAGACGGTGCCTGCCGACATTGCAGAAATTGCCGCCGGGCTTCCCTACCGGGATTTTGTCACCGTAGGCCTGCTGGTGGACAAGCTCAACCTGGTCAACGAGACGGACATCAAGACCCTGGGGAACATTACCCCGGACTGCTGGATCTATGTGCAGGACGTGGGGGTAAAGCTGGGCAGAATCCAGATTTTCAACAACTGGTCCCCCTATATGCTGCCGGATCCGGAGCACCAGGTCTGGATCGGGCTGGAGTATTTCTGCAACGAGGGTGACGACTTCTGGAACATGACGGACAAGGAATGCACCGAGTTTGCCATTATGGAGCTTATCAAGATGGGCGTGATCCACAGTGCGGCAAACGTACAGGATTCCCACCGGGAACGGGTGAAGAAGGCATACCCGGCATACTTTGATACCTACGACCACATGGACGATCTGATTGCATATCTGAACCGGTACGAAAACCTGTTCTGCATCGGCAGAAACGGCCAGCACCGGTACAACAATATGGATCACTCCATGGCAACGGCCTTTGAGGCTGTGGACAATATCCGCCAGGGCATCACCACCAAGGACAATGTGTGGAACGTCAATACCGAGCAGGAATATCACGAGGCAAAGCAGGCGGAAGAGTCTGCACAGTAAGCACACCGGACACGGAATGCAGCTCTGCATTCCGTGTTTTTTTCTGCTGATCCATAGCGTCCAGCACACCCAGAGCAAACAGATAGAACAAACCGCCCGCAGCCAGAAATGCCGCCGGCTCCGCCCAAATGGGCAGCACCAGCAGTCGGAGCAGCCGGCATACCAGCATGCCGCACTGCCAGGCTGCAAACATCGCCACCCCCGGCCGCAGCAGAAGAGAACGCCAGGGGATCCCCCCTGCCAGCCGGCGCACCATCCACAGCCGAACCAGGTTGCCGATCACATTGCTGGCATAATAGGAGGCGAGAATGCCATAAAAGCCGAACACCGGCACACAGATCAGCAGCACGGAAATCCGGATCATATACTCCGCCAGGTAATTGACCGAGGAAAAATTCTGTCTGCCCATGCCCCGGAGGATGCCCTCCAGCACAATCTCCAGGTAGATAAAGGGAATCACCGGTGCTAAAATCCGCAGCATCCTGCCGGCAAAAGCGTCTCCGCCGATCAGCATGCCGATCTGGCTGCCATACAGCAAGAACACCAGCATCACAAAGCCTGCAAATCGCAGGGTCCGCCGCAGCACACTGCCAATCAGCGCCTGTGCATCAGCCCTGCTGCCGGCTCCCCGGGTACGGGACAGCTCCGGCACCAGAATGCTGGACAGACACCCCAGCACTACCGCCGGAAAGAACAGCGCAGGCAGAAGCAGCGCCTCAAACACCCCGAACTGCGCAAAGGCTTCTTCGGTGGAATGACCGAACTGCCGCAGGGTAAAGGGAATCAGCGCATCGTTGGCCGTACTGAGCAGGGAGGTCAGATAGCTGTTCAGCAGCAGGGGCAGGGCAGCCCAGGCAAACCCCCGGAGACACATGGTACAGGCATTTCCGCTTTTGGATCGGCAGTGCAGATACCATGCCCCCAGATAGCAGAACGCCGCCAGCTGTCCCAGCAGCATGCTGGTCACAATCAGCATAAACAGGCTGCAATATCCTCCGGGCAGCAGAAAAATCACGCCGAAGGCAAGCGCCGCCCCGTGGATCAGAAATTCGATGGCGTCCGCTGTCGCCGGAATCGTCACCCTGCGCCTTGCATGAAAATATCCCTTGAGGCAGGCGCATACCGATGTAAAGGGCAGCGTCACTGCCAGCAACCGCACCGCATTCACCAGTGCAGCGGACTTCAGAAACCGCTCCGCAAGCCATGGTGCAAAGGCAAACACGCTGCCTCCCACTATGGTGCTCAGCAACAGGCTGCAACGCACCGCATACCCCAATACCCGTTCCGGATTTCCGTTTTTTCTGCCGATCTCCTCCGAAATAAACCGGCTGGTGCTGACAAAACCATTGCCGCTGGCCAGCACTGCACACAGCCCGAAAAAGGTGCTGATCAGCGTCACCACGCCCAGCTGAGCCGCTCCGATCCGCCGGGTCAGAAACACATTCAGCATCAGTCCCAGCGCCTGCAGCAGCAGCTGCATTGCGCTTAAAAAACATGTATCCCTGCCCACTGACGCCTTGCTCATACCCTCACTCCTTTACCATAAAAGCTATGCGGGATGCGCCCGGAATAGACGCACCCCGCATAACAGGATCAGAGAAAGGGAACCGAGAGCCCTTGGCCGCTTCCGGCCGGATCAGGCCGATCGCCCGTTCAACCTTTCTCCCCAGCAAAATAGTAAAGATATACATCCTCCAGCTCCGGCGTTCCGGGAACAGCATCCGGCACAGGGGGTACATCCCCATAGGCAACTGCCGTGCAGAACGAACCGGATTCTCTGTAACAGGAAAAAGGATGCTTTTCCGCATATTCCCCCAGCTTTTCCAAAGGGAAACGCACGATCCAGACCTTCCCCTCCAAGGATTTACACAGCTGCTCCGGTGTATCCGCAGCCAGCAGCCTGCCCTGCCGAAGGAACAGCACTTGCCCTGCGGTCATTTCCAGATCCGATATGCTGTGGGCAGCAAGAAGGACAATTCGGCCGCCGGACAACTGGCCAATGAGCTTCCGGATACAGTGCTGTTCCTCCGGATCCAGTCCACAGGTGGGCTCATCCAGAAGCAGCAGCTTCGGATCCGACAAAAGCGCCGCTGCCATGCCCAAACGCCGCAGCATACCAGCAGAATATGTGCCGCAGCACCGTTCCGCATCCTCCCGGAGATGCACAAGCTCCAACAGCTCTTCAATCCGCCTGCCGGGCTTTCTGATGTCCTGCAGACAGGCGAAGTACTCCAGCATTCTCCTGCCGGTAAAATCGGGGTAGAAGCCCGGCTTCTGGGGCAAATATCCCAGAAGTCTGCGGTACTCCCTGCCCATGCTGTGTACTTCACGGTCATTCCAGCAAACCCGGCCGGAACTGGGACGAAGCAGATCAGCCAGTATGGACAGGAGCGTAGTTTTTCCTGCTCCATTGGGCCCCAGAAGGGTGTATACCCCCTCCGTCAGCTCCGCCGAAACATGGCTTACCGCCTGCAAGCGGCCATACTTTCTGGAAACGTTGCAGATGGAAAGATGACACTCAGGCATTGCTCCGCCTCCTATAGAAGAAATATGACATCAGGACGAGCAGCACGATACTCAGAATCGTGCACAGCAGGGCAATCCAGATCCGGTACACCGGATACCCGCCTAAAGCAGTTACATCAAAATCCGAAAAAAATGCGGAGGGCCACAGAAGGCCACAGGGATTGACAAGCCGCAGCATATCGGACACCCCCTGCCGGGAGGCAGCCTGGGAATAAGCATCCGCACCCCCGTTGAAATAAACAGCCAGCACAAACAGACCAGCTGAAATCCCGCTTGCGCACCACAGGGCAAAACGGTGTTTTTTCGCCAGCACGGAGCAGCATACACAAACTGCCGCAAAAAAGCACAGAATTAGTGTCCGGATACCAGCTGCCAGCAGCAGATACTCCAGATTCGTCAGCCGGAACGGACACATGCGCAGGGTTACATCCTCCCCGAATGTGCTGGACAAGGTCTGAACCGGTGCGGACAAGCCCTGGTAGCCCCCGTAACAGATGCCAAGCATCAGTGCGGGAATACCGATGGTCAACAAAGAAACAAACACTGCCACTGTCATGGCTACGGCCAGCTTAGCGGCAAAAAGGCTGCCCCTGCCCCTGACGGAGCTGAATACCATCATATAGCTGCCTGTCTCATGCTCCGAGGAAAAGAGACCGCAAAGCATCAGCCCCATCACCAGAATCACCACAAAAACCAGCCAGACAGTACGGTGATTCACGTTCAGATACCTGTGCACCAGCATCACGGAGGGGACGGTATTATAAAACGGCAGCGGATAATGCCGGTCGTAAGCACGCAGGAGCATGGCAGCCTCCCGCTCTGTATAGGAATCCTGTGCGTCAGCATTCTCCCGGATGCGCTGAGCCTGTTCCACAACCCCCTCTGTGGACGCGTAAAAGCTGCTGTAGGTATCACATTGCGCCAGAATCGGAATCAGAACCTCCTGATCATACAGCATGGATGCGGAATACTTCCCAGGCTGAGACAGAAGCCAGCGGTAATCCGCTGCACGGAGCATCAGATTCAGGACATCGTATTCCAATTCCAGCTCCTGCTGCTTCTGCGGAGAATATTCGCCGCTGTACCGGAGGAATACATTAGAGATTTCCCAGTTTCTCTGGAATAAAGATTCATCCTCCTGATCTGACGCAGCCATGACACTGCTGCTATAGCTGAACCGATCCAGCAGACCCATACTGTCCAGACCGCTCCACAACATGCAGAGAACCAGCAGCACTACAGCAATGAGAAAGCGTTTTGTTCTGACTGTTCTCCAAAGCACCCATCTATATAGTTTCATATCCCACCTCTTTGCATCTGCCTGTGCAGCAGGGCAGATGTATACCTTTGGGGAGAAATCGGACGCTTTGATGCTACAGAGAAATGACCTGTCTTCAGCAGACAGAGCATCTGAACAGCTTGTGGCGCTTTTTTCATCGGTATCCCCTCAACTTTCTCCCGGATCACGGCATTTGCAGCTTACATTATATAGCATATCCCTCATTTTGTCAAGGGAATATCTGTTTTCATCAGGAAAAACTTCGTTTTTGGTTGTTTTCACAAAATAATCAATAGAAATTTGTATGATGTTTGAAAACATATACAGTTATCAGCGAAAAAGCCCCATATCTGCTGTGAATAAGCAGAATGGAGCTTTCTTTTCCTATGCAAACAAGCCATACCTGGTACAGACCCGGCTCAGCCGCCGCCCTACCGGCCTGGCAAGCACCAGCAGAAAAAGCACATTGCTGACCGCATAAACCGCCGTTACCGGCATAGCCGTCAAAAGTGCTGCACCGTACCGGGCAAGAGTGATTTCTCCCTGGGCGCTGAGTACAGTCCAGATATCCATAACCAGCGAAAAAAAGATGCCGGACAGCGCACCGTATATCAGCAGCACCGGCAGCCTGTGAAACCAGGCATACCGGGCAAGGAGACCTGCGCCATAGCCAATAAGACCCCAGCTCAGCATCTGAAACGGCGTCCACATGCCCTGCCCGAAATAGAAGTTGGACAGCAGCGCTGCCAGGGCACCGCAGAGAAAGCCGGATTCCCGTCCCAGATAGAGACCGGTCAGGATTACCAGGGCTGCCACCGGCTTTACCGACTGGGTCCAGGCAAAGGCCAACCGGCCTGCCACCGTCATCGCCACCAGCACCGCCAGCACCACAAGCTCTCCTGCCTGCCAGGAGCGGTGTTCGATGCGCAGCAGCATTATGCCGCACGCCAGCAATGCCATAAGCATGGAGGAAGCCAGGACACTGCGGAACCAGATTGCACACAGCAGCAATCCCAGTACACCGGCTGCAAGCAGCCACCGCTGTATATGTTCCCTCATGACTCCGCCTCCAGTGCCGCCGCCACATCTTCGCAGGTCACAGCCTCCGGCAGACGGAATGCTGCCAGCCGGTGTGCAGACGTGGTATAAATCCGGTTACTGCAAAAAAAGTCACGGGTGGGCGTCAGCGGAGAAAGCTGTCCGTCAAACAGCATGCCGCAAAGATCGGTATACATGGCGGCAAAGTCCAGATCGTGGGTTGCAAGAATTACAGTCACACCCTGGCCGGACAATGCGGTGAGCAGTTCTCCCAGCGCCTGCCGTGCAGCAGCATCCATACCCTTGGTGGGCTCGTCCAGCAGCAGCACCCTTGGCTCCGACAGCAGCAGCTTCCCCAGCGCCGCACGCTGCTGCTGCCCGCCGCTCAGGTCATAGGGATGCTGTGCCAGCAGCTCATGCAGCGCCAGCAGGGGGTCCAGCTCCGCAAGCCGCTGGGCAAGCTGTTCCGCCGTAAGCCCCAGGTATTTGCCATAAGCGGCATAGTCCGCCTCCAGCGTATCCTCACAGAACAGCAGCGCCGGCTTCTGCGGCAGATAAGCAATGGACATACCCCGGCGACCCGGAAGAGCATCCCACAGCCTGACCGTCCCCCGGTCCGGCCGGAGCATACCGCACAGCACCTGAAGCAGAGTGGATTTCCCACTGCCGTTCCCCCCGAGAATGGCAGTCCTGGTGCCTGCCGGCAGGGTCATCTCCAGCCCCCGCAGCACATCCTCCTCCCGTTTGTCATACCGGAGCCATACGTCCCGCAGCCTCAAGCACGTCTTCCCCTCCGGAATGGGTCTGACAGCAGGGGGCGCCGGTTTGACATTCATCCGCTCCAGGGCAGCTCTGCCCTGAGAAATGGTCAGCGGACAGGGCCGCAGCCTGCCGGAAAAGATCTGAACAGCCGCCGGCATACCGGTGCGAAGCACGTCATACGCCGGTGTCCCGGCAAGCTGGCTCATGGCCTCCTCCGGCGGTGCCAGGCAGCATAGGCCGCCCTTATGCAGCACTGCCACCAGATCTGCCATAGGCAGTGCTTCCTCCAGCCGATGCTCCGACAGGATAATGGTGGTGCCCTGTTCCCTGTTCAGCCGCTGCAGAGTTGCAAAAAAACCGGATGCGGCTACAGGATCCAGCTGGGCAGTGGGCTCATCCAGCAGCAGAAGCTGGGGAGAAAGGGCAAACACTGCCGCCAGGCTTACCAGCTGCTTCTGCCCTCCGGACAGCACATCCGTCCGCCGCCGGTACAAGGATTCCAGCCCGAAATAGCTGACCGTTTCCGCAATCCTGGCGCTCATCCGGGGCTGGGGCATCCCCAAAGATTCCAGTCCGAAGGCCAGCTCCTGCCAGACCCGATCCGTTACAATCTGCCCCTCAGGATCCTGTCCGATCAGTCCCACTGCTCCGGGCTCCGGTACACCCCCGGGAAAGGCCGCCGGGTCAAAGCGGATCTCCCCCTCCAGTTTTCCGTGGGGAGCGCATTCTGCTTTCAACAGCCGCAGCAGCGTACTTTTTCCGGAACCGGAGCCACCGCACAGCAGCAGGATCTTGCCCCGGGGCACTGTCAGCGTCACGTCCTTCAGTGCCGGGACTGCTGCGCCTGCATAGGTAAAGCTGAGCGCTGCGGTTTCCAACAATGCCATCTGATCCATGCACCTCCTTCCTCCAGTGCGGGCAGAAGCAGCAGCAGTCCGTAGACGGCAGCTGCTCCCAGTTCCCTCATGCGCATATGAAACGCTATCCGGGGGTAAAACTGCACCTGCATGGCGCCCAGCCCCAGCAGACAGCCTGCACAGCAGGTCAGCAGCAGAATGATGCCCAGCTGACACCATTCCCGGACACCCATCCGGTACAGACTCATCCGGGTGCGTCTGCCCCTGCCGTACCCCCTGGCCCGCATGGCATATGCAGTCTGTACAGCATCCTCCAATGCGCTGCCCAGCAGCACCGACAACAGCTGAAAGCTGCCCTTCAGGCGATGCAGAAAGGTATCCTGCCGGTACAGTCCCATGGTGGCATAGAGCCGGTGCAGCTGATGGTATCTGCGCTGCAGAGCCGGCAGATACCGCATGGCAACCGAAAGCAGCAGGGCCGCCTGGGGCAGGATGGAGCCCAGCAGCCACAAAATCTTCTCTCCGTCCACCAGCTGGCTGTATATTCCGCCCCAAAGCAGCAGAGCACTAAGCAGTAAGCCCAGCACCCCGCCATATACCAGAGCTTCCAGGGTAATGGGATTGCCCCGGAAAAACAGCAGCGGGGTAACGCCGTTGTGGGAAATCAGCGGGTTCAGCAGTGCCACCCCCAGGCCAAACAGTACCAGACCCGGCAGACGCTTTGCAAGCGCATGCCAGCCGGAAAGCGTACCGCTGACCAGGCAGCCTGCCCCGAATAAAACGCCGATCCAAAGAGGATGCATGGTCAGCATAGCCAGCACCAGCACCGGGCCGAAGTAGCACAGCAGCACCAACGGGTGATCTCTGCGGGGTCGGTTCATATGCCTGCCTCCTGCCACTGGGCTTCGGATACGATATACCGCCATTCGACTATGTCTCCATCGGAAAGCAGATAAGCGCCGCAGCCCTGCTCCGCCGGCTTGCCGTTGACCAGATAAATCCAGCCGCTCCGGGGACCACAGGAAAACTCATAGAGATAGCTGATGCCCTGCACATACACATCCGATGCTCCGGTGCGCTGATACTCCAGCTGAATCTGATGGTGCCGGGTCACCTGCTGCAAGGCGTCAAATACAGTGTCTCCTTCTGAAATGGCTATCTGCTCCGGGGACAGAACCCACCCGTCCGCCGGAAAGTAGTCCCCCTGCTGCAGTGCCGGCTCCAGCTGATCCCAGGCATCATATACCCGGCTGCAATCGATGGACATGGTCACATGCAGACCGGTATCCTCCCGGGAGGAAGCTCCATAATACTCTTCCGGCGTCTGTATATTGTCCAGCACCCAGGGCAGCAGGCACAGGACAGCGCCAATCAGGGTCAGACCCATACCCGTCTGCCGGGGCTTCTTCCGGCCTTTTTCCTGCAGCATGCAGCCTCCCAGAGCAATGCAGGCAAGACCCAGTATCCACCACTGGCATGACAGTTCCGGATGCTCTGCCCCAGGCAGGTCATCTTCTGTTGTTCCGGCTGATACAGTACAGCTTATGGATAAATCAAGCGCCGGCGGAGCCTCGGTCGCCAGGGCAGTCTGTACGCTGGGTCGGGTCTCCTGAGAAAAAAGCGGCTCTTCCGCACCGGTCTGTGCCGGTTCCAGCGTTGTGGTTCCAGGCCGAGCGGTAGTCAGGTGTGCCGCCTCTGTTTGTGCAGAATCCGGCTCCGGTACCGGCTCAGTGGTCTCCCCGGGCTCCCGGTTCAGGGGCACATCCCGCAGATCATACACCGTTCCCATGCCTGCATCATACCGCTGCAGACCCGCAAGAGCCAGCATGCACTGGTTGGTGGCGATAACATTGCTGCCTGCCTGGGAAAGCAGATGGGCAAAGCCGCCGTCCTGTCGCCGGTATGCCAGCATAGCATCCACCGGATTGCTGCCGCCGTTCTGAAATGCCTCATCCTGACGGGGATCCCGCCCCAGGCTCAGCAGTGCCAGGATCACCTGGGCAGAGCTTTCCGCATTCTCCGTGCCATAGCTTGCAAAGCCGCCGCTTTCCAGCTGCCGGTCGGACAAAAGGGCGATACAATCATCCACTACCCGGTCAATGGTTGCGGTACAGACAGCTCCGTCCGTCAGACGTGTATAGGTATACACTGTGCCGGAGTCATACAGCGGTGCCAGGGCGATCACAGCAGAAGCGGTTACGTCCACATCCGCCCCCGTCCCGCTCAGGGCAAAGCCCCCCTCCGGCAATTGCCGGGACAAAAGCTGCCGGATCATATCCGCTTCTGTGTCATGGGCATCCCCGGGCACAGTGTAATCCTCACTGTGCAGGGTAATCAGCGCCCAGATCCAACCGGTCATCCCCTGCCGGTCCAGAGCTGCCCTATTGCCCCGGTTATAGGTGCCATCTGCAATCAGATTGATCTCACCCTCCGGCCCGCATGCGAAAGGATCAACCCCCATAGACCGCAGGGTCAGGGAAATCCGGTGCCACTCGGTGGCCTTGGCGGGGCTGAGCTTCTGGGCTGTGCGGTATTTTTCCGTCACATAGGCTTCCAGCGCAGCGGGCGCAGGGTTTTCCTGCAGGGAAGGCGCACGCTGCACCGCAAAAGAAAACCAGTCCGCCTCTGAGGTGCCGGGGGTGTCCTGCTCATGCTGCCGGTGCCAGGACGCCGCATCGGACAGCTCCGGCTCATAGGAGGCACCACAAACACAGCAAGGCATACCAAACAGCAATGCTGTTGATATGCCTGCAATCAAAAGCCCCTTATGCATGCCGTTTTCTTGCGCATACAGCTGCCAGCGCCAGCAGACCGGTTCCGGTCAGCACCAGCCAGCCCCCATGGGCTCCGGTAGCCGGTGCAGGTGCTGTGGCTTCCCCGGCGGAAGTCACGGTGGTTTCTCCGGAAGCTTCCCCTGTGGTCACAGCTGCTGTTACGGTGGTCATCGCCGGCGCCGCATCCAGCGCTGCCTGCAATGCTGCCGCCGCTTCATCCAGCCGGACCTGCTCTGCCGTCACATCGCTGACAACTGCCAAAGCTGCCGCATAAGCCGCCTGTACGCCTGTGTCCTGGGAATCCTTTGCCCCTGCCAGCAAACCGGTCAGTGCATCCCGATTTGCAGCCGGTGTAATCGCTGCGGCGCCGCCCCATTCAGCCATGTAGGAGGTATCAATGCCCAGATCCGCTCCGTATGCGTAAATGCTGAAGCTCCAACGCAGCACGTCCCCGTCCTGGGGAATATAATCCCCGATACCAAAGGTGGGAACCTCATTATTCAGCAGGTACATCCAGCCGCCGGTGCTTGCATAGTCATAGGAAGCAAGCCAGCCCGGTGTCAGCCGCTGCATCTCCAGCGTGCCCCCTGCTGCGGCAACCGCATTACGGATCACCTCCGGCACAGTGCCCGTGCCGCCCTCCGGATCCGCAATGGAGGCAATGTATGTGCCCATTCCGGCGCCTTCGTTGATCTGCTCCGCACCCAGTGCCCGCTCTGTCAGCTCCGCACCGGTGTCGCCCGCAAAAAACGGTACTGCAACCGGCTCCAGAATATAGCCCTCGCCGGTAGTAAACTTCTCCACCGCAATGGTCACATAGCCCTGGGGAGCGGTTTCCTCGGCATATACAGGCATTGCAGCGAATGCCATGGAGACTGCTGCGGCACATGCCGCAAAAAAATGCTTGTGTGTGTGTTTCATGTTTATTCCTCCGATAAAACGTACCGGAAAAGAAAAATGCCGCCGAAGCGGCATGAAAACAAAGCCCCCGTCCTGCAGCGCAGATGCAGAACGGATGGGCTGCGTTTCCGCCATTCTCCTCCGGAATGATTTGGGTTAGAATGTGGCAGTTCTCCTGGCTTGAGTTCATCCTACTTGTCCGCATAGCCTTCCCGCACCGGCATGCCGGCACAGTGACCTGATATTCATCAACACGGAGGTTCGTCCCTCTCACAGTAGCGGGGACTGCTGCGGTTTTTCACCGCATTCTCTTTTCATGCACGCAGGGTGCAACCACATTCTCCACAGCACAGCTGTGTTCTGATGATAAGGATCAGACTGCTTCGATGGCGCTGACTGCATCCTGCAGCCAGTCCCCTTCAAACAGCTCGATCATACCCTTGTCGCAGGCTGCCGCCAGCTTCGGGTTCATGGGGATCCGCGCCAGAACCGGCAGGCCGTATTCCTTTGCGATCTCCTCAATATGGCTGTCGCCGAATACCTGAATCTGCTTGCCGCAGTCCGGACATTCCGCATAGCTCATATTTTCTACAATACCCAGGATCGGCACATTCATCAGCTTTGCCATCTTCACTGCCTTTTCCACAATCATGGAAACCAGCTCCTGGGGGGTGGTGACGATGATGATGCCGTTGATGGGAATGGTCTGGAACACCGTCAGAGGCACATCACCGGTTCCCGGCGGCATATCCACCATCATATAGTCAACTTCGTTCCAGATCACATCCGTCCAGAACTGCTTGACCACGCCGGCGATGACCGGGCCCCGCCAGATGACAGGATCGCTGTCATGCTCCAGCAGAAGGTTTACGGACATAATCTCGGTACCCAGCTTGCTCTGCACTGGATACAGCCCCATATCGTCCCCCCGGGCCTTGTCCCGGATCCCGAACATCTTCGGGATGGAGGGGCCGGTGATATCCGCATCAAACACTGCGGTTTTGTGCTCGTTGCGCTGCAAGGAAACCGCCAGCAGAGAAGTAACCAGGGACTTGCCCACGCCCCCCTTGCCGCTGACCACCCCGATGACCTTGCCGATCTTGCTCAGCTCATGGGGCTTTTCCAGCATGCTTTCCGGCTTTCTTTCACCGCAGCTCTGGCTGCAGCTGCCGCAGTCATGTGTGCATCCTTCGCTCATTGTATGCTCCTTTCAGCCGGTTACTCCTCCGGCATCTCCCAGTTGTGATATACGTTCTGTACATCATCATGATCCTCCAGATTTTCCAGCAGCAGATTCATTTTCTTGATCTGCTCCTCATCTGTCAGGGTGGTATAGGTGGAAGGAATCTGCTCCACCTCAGCGGACAGCACCTTGTAGCCCTTTGCCGCCAGCCCCTCCCGCAGTGCATGCAGGTCGGAGGGTGCGCAGGTGATTTCTACCGTCTCCTCATCAAAGGAGAAATCGTCACCGCCGCAGTCCATGCAGTCCTCCATGACTGTATCCTCATCCAGGCCGGTGTTTTCCAGAATCACCACGCCCTTCTGGGAGAACATGAAGCTGACACAGCCGCTGGTGCCCAGGTTGCCGCCGAACTTGTCGAAGTAATGGCGCACGTCACCGGCAGTACGATTCTTATTGTCCGTCAGGCACTCCACAATGACAGCCACTCCGTTGGGGCCGTAGCCCTCGTAAACCATGGACTCATAACTGTTCTTGTCATCGCCGCCGGCAGCCTTCTTGATTACCCGGTCGATGTTATCGTTGGGCACATTGTTTGCCTTTGCCTTGGCGATCAGATCCCGCAGCTTGCTGTTGCTGTTGGGATCCGGTCCGCTTTCCTTGACGCAAACCATAATTTCACGGCCGATCTTGGTAAAGATCTTGCCCTTGGCAGCGTCGGTGGCTTCCTTCTTCCGCTTGATATTATTCCACTTTGAATGTCCCGACATTCGTATCACTCCTCCGTTGGTAATTCCATATTCCAGATGGGAGCAAACAGCTCCTCCAGCCTGTCCTGCCGCCCCAGCAGATACAGATAGCCGAACAGACACTCCAGTGCGGTAGCCCGCCGGTAGGTCTGTACATCCGCATGCTTGGGCACGGTATTTCCGGTTGCATTTCTTCCCCGGCGCAGCACGGTTTGCTCCTGTTCCGTCAGCATGGGCAGGATCACATCCACCGCAGCGGACTGGTATTCCGCGCACACCCGCCGTACCGCTAAATTGTGCAGCTTTGCGTTGGGCATGTTGGCGCCGGCCAGAATCCGGCTGCGGACCATGCACTCGTACACGCTGTCCCCCAGGAACGCCAGCGCCAGGGGGCTGTATGCATTCAACTGCTTTTCCGTCAGACTCTGCATATCACTTCACATAGTCAAATTCAAAGCCGAGGATATTGACCGTATCCCCTTCCTGAATGCCCATTTCCTCCAGTTTTTCAATAATGCCGCTGCTTTGCAGCACACGCTGGAAGTATTGCAGCGAGGAATAGTCATCCATATCCACCGTGCGCAGAATCGGCTCAACCCACTTGGCGTCCACATAATAGACTCCGTCCACAACCTCAACCTCAAAGCTGCCGCTGCTGCGGGCAGCCAGTTCTTCTTCGGTCAGAGGCTCCGGCTCATAGGCCTTGATGGGGGGCAGAGTTTCCAGCACGCCTGCCACGTCCTGCATCAATGCATCAATACCCTGGGTGGTGGCTGCGGAGATCACAAAGAAGTGGTGCCCCTCACCCTCAATGAATGTGCGCAGACGTTCAATCTGCTCCTGGGTGGCCATATCCGCCTTGTTTGCTGCTACAATCTGGGGGCATTCCGCCAGCTCCTCGCTGAAATTGGCAAGCTCCCGGTTGATAATCTTGTAATCCTCAATGGGATCCCTGCCCTCTACCCCGGAAACATCCAGCACATGCAGAATCAGCCGGCACCGCTCCACATGCCGCAGGAACTCGTGACCAAGCCCCACGCCCTCGCTGGCGCCTTCAATCAGTCCGGGAATATCCGCCATGACAAAGGAACGCTCCTGGGCAATCTTCACCACCCCCAGCACCGGAGTCAGGGTGGTAAAATGGTAGTTGGCAATCTTGGGCTTTGCAGCGCTGACTACAGAGATCAGTGTGGATTTGCCCACATTAGGAAAGCCCACCAGGCCCACATCCGCCAACAGCTTCAGCTCCAGGATGACCTCCAGCTCCTCGCCGGGGTAGCCGGGCTTTGCAAATCTGGGAATCTGCCGGGTGGCAGTGGCAAAGTGCTGGTTGCCCCTGCCGCCCCGTCCTCCGTGGGCAAGGATCTGCGGCTCGTCCGTGGACAGATCCGCCAGCAGCCTACCTGACTGGGCATCCCGGACGATGGTACCCCGGGGCACCTTGATCATCAGGTCCTTTGCCGCCTTGCCGGTGCAATTGCGGGAGCTGCCGTCCTGCCCGCGCTCTGCCACATACTTGCGCTTATAACGGAAATCAATCAGGGTGGAGAAATTATCGTCCACCACGAATACAACATCGCCGCCCTTGCCGCCGTCTCCGCCGTCCGGGCCGCCTGCAGCTACATACTTTTCCCGGTGAAAGGAAACAGCACCGTCGCCGCCGTCTCCCGCCTTGATTTTAATTTTCGCCTTATCAACAAACATAAGCTTCCTCACCTGTGACAGGACATCCGCCCGACACCTTATTGCACAATAAAACCCCTAGCCAAAGCAAGGGGTTTTATCTTTGTTTTTCAAACGTCCGGCTTACTGCTCAACAGCGTAAACAGAAACCTTCTTGCGGTCCCGGCCTACACGCTCGAACTTTACAGTACCGTCGATCTTTGCGAACAGGGTGTCATCGGAACCGATGCCAACGCCCTCGCCCGGATGAATATGTGTACCTCTCTGGCGCACGAGAATATTGCCTGCAACCACGAACTGGCCGTCAGCACGCTTCACACCAAGGCGCTTGGACTCAGAGTCACGGCCGTTCTTGGTGGAACCCATTCCCTTCTTATGCGCAAAAAACTGCATACTAATTCTCAGCATTTCTTACACCTCCGTAAGCTTCATCTGAATTCTGGTGGGATAATCCTCTGACAGACACTGCAACTGCAATTGCAGCCCTGCAAGCAGCTTGCCGCCTGCTCCTGCGCTGTCATCCTGCTGCCGGATACTGATCCGGATTTCATTGTTATCCGCCTCTACCTTCGCAGGGATCCGGAAGATCTCTGTAATCGTGTTGGCTGTCAGCTGTACCGCCGAGGAAACTGCCGCACATACGATATCGTATCCGGCGCGGTCGTAATCGGCATGTCCGCTGATCTGAAGTCCGCACAGCACACCGCCGCAGCTTCGGAAATTTGCGGCAATCATTATGCCTTGATTGCTTCGATCTTCACCTTGGTATAGGGCTGTCTGTGACCCATCTTGGTCTTTTCGCCCTTCTTCGGCTTGTAGGTAAAGACTGTGATCTTCTTTGCCTTGCCGTTCTTGAGCACCTTGGCTTCAACGGTTGCACCTGCAACGTAAGGAGTTCCCACAGTCAGACCGCTTTCAGCGCCGATTGCGATTACCTTGTCAAAGCTTACTGCTGCGTCAGCCTCTACCGGCAGCTTCTCGATGAAGATTTCATCGCCTTCGCTGACCTGATACTGCTTTCCGCCTGTTTCAATTACTGCGTACATGATTCTGGCACCTGCCTTTTTCTGAAAACTCGCTGCGAGAGGCGGATGCATAACACATCACTTTTCCTGCCCATCACATGCGGCTTATATATTTTATCACAATTTTACACTGCTGTCAAGGGTTTTTCTCGGATTTCTCACAGCGAATTCATGCTTTTTCCTGGATCAGATACTTGATCATAGCCACCAGATCCGCCATGCTGACTGTACCGTCCCGGTTGAAATCCGCAATTTCCGCATCCAGTGTGGTCAGATCCGTATGACCGATCACATAGCGCTTGAATATCACCACATCCAGGGCATTGAACCGGCCGTCGCTGTTGAAATCCCCCTGGAGAATGGGCTTGGCTGTGGTCACCGTCACCGGGTTCCCCTGCTCATCCGTCACTGCGGTAGTGCCGGGCGTAGTTTTGCCGCTTGCATATTCTCCCAGAGAAACGCCATTGACACCCAGAGGAATCTCATGGTCCAGGCCGATGAAGGCACCATCCTCTGTCTGCCACAGCGCCTGCTCCACCAGCGCATACTTTTCCTCGTCCCAGGCTTTGAAATCGTCGTAAACCAGTCCGCCGGTGTCACCGGAATTTTCATTGAAGCACCAGAAGGTGTGGTGAATATGGTTCTCGATCATGTAATCCCGCAGATAGGTCATCCACTTGGTATTCTTCCCGTCTGCGTCATGCTCTGCGTCAATAAAGCCGCCCCACTCGCCGATCAGCAAGGGCGCAATGCCTTCTTCATAGATAAACGCCCAGTTGTCGTACCAGCAGTCCTCCATCAGACTCTCCTGGGTAAATTCCTTTTTAAACCAGGTCTGCGGCCAGACCAACGGCCCATAATCGTGAGGAGAGAATACCACCTGCTTCTGGTACTGGGCATTCTTCAGGGTAATGGGGTAATCCCGCTGCCCCCGGAAGCATGCCCCCCACCAGGTGTGGTGATAGAACTCGGTCATGGTGGTGTAGTCAATCCGGGGCGCCGTCCAGTCATAGCCCTCCATGGGGTAAACCTCCACGCCCTCAATCATAATCAGCAGATTCGGGTTCACATCCAGCACACGGTTCGCACAGGTCTCCGCCGCATACTTCCAGTTGTTCGGGTCGGTGGTATCATCCCACTTGGCCATGATATTCGGTTCATCCGCCGTGCCGTGGGGTTCATTCTTCAGGTCGATGGCAAGGATGGTGTCATCATTCTTATAATAGTCTGCAAACCACTCCAGTCCCGTACACCAGTCCTCCGTGCTGAACTTGTCCGTATACCAAAGGTGGATCTGATGCCCGGCGGAGGCAGTTTCTGCGCTGTGTATATCAATCATGATCTTGATGCCCGCCTCTTTGCACCACTGCACTGCCTGGTTCCAGATGTCAAAGCTGTACTTAATTGTACCGCCCTTCACCCCTTCCACAGTCAGCTCCGGATTCGTATAGACGTTGACCTTGGGCGGGGCCGGATCCGGATCCCCGTTTTTCCACTGTAAAAGCAGCTCCGTGGACATGGGTACACGCAGAAAATTGAAGCCGTGGTCCGCAATCTGCTGCAGCATACTGTGCATATTCTGGGACCATACCCCGTCGAACACCTGACTTCCTACGTTGTAGCCGAACCAGTTGCACCCGGTGAGCCAGACCTCATTGCCGGATGCGTCACAGATCTTGTTTCCCTCCACATGCAGCCAGTCATCCTGGGTGGTTCCTTCCGCAGATGCTGTGGGAAGCCCTGCTGCAAAACAGCTTGCCGCCATCATGCACAGAGTCATGCCAAACGCTGCAATACGCTTGCACTGTTTCATTAACATGTTTCCGCCCCTCTCATATAAATATGGCTAGTTTTATTTTATAGGACTTCATGAAAAATGTCAAGCCGCCGCTGAAAAAAGTGTGCATTGCGGCGGGAATCCCGTTCTTCTTGCATTCTGTCTTCCGCCGTGCTATACTGAAAAAAGAAACGGAGGGATTCCTATGAATCAGATTCAGCAGCTGCAGACCATGATTGACAACAGCAACCGTATAGTATTTTTCGGAGGTGCCGGAGTCTCCACAGAAAGTGGCATTCCTGATTTCCGCAGCGTGGACGGGCTCTACAACCAGCAATATGACTATCCCCCGGAGGAGATCCTGAGCCACCGGTTTTTCCTGCAGCATACAGCAGAATTCTATACCTTCTACCGGAAAAAGATCCTGCTGTGTGAGCATCCCTTTACGCCCCGGCCAAATGCTGCCCACAATAAGCTGGCAGCGCTGGAACAAGCCGGAAAGCTCCGGGCGGTCATTACCCAGAACATTGACGGACTGCACCAGCAGGCAGGCAGCAGACATGTGCTGGAGCTGCACGGCTCTGTAGAGCGGAACTACTGCATGCAGTGCGGCAAGGCTTATACAGCTGATTTCATCCGCAGCAGCACCGACATCCCTCGCTGCAGCTGCGGCGGCATCATCAAGCCGGACGTGGTGTTATATGAAGAATCCCTGGACAGCCGGATCATCGAGCAAAGCATCTCGGCCCTGCAGCAGGCGGATCTGCTGATTATCGGCGGCACATCTCTGAATGTCTATCCCGCCGCAGGGTTCCTGGGCTATTTCCGGGGCAATGCCTCTGTACTCATCAACTGCGGGGCAACCCAGATGGACAACCGGGTTGACCTGCTGATTCGGGACAAGATCGGCGCTGTACTTCATCAAATTAAATGCTGAAATGATTTAAGCAACCGATTTACCGAATTCACGGCTTCATAACTTAACTGGACCTTTATTTAATTTGCACATTTTTTCGGGTTTTTTCTGAAAAAGGCTTGAAGTTTTCAAACAAATGTGGCATAATATTAACACATAATCATACAAAGGAGGTTTTTTTATGAATCCATTCGTAAAGCGGCTGGCAAGCACCCTTACTGCCAGCGCCATGATTCTGACAGCGGGCGTCATCGTTCCGGTTCAGGCAGCTGACACAAAAACGGATGCACCCCCGCTGTTCACTGCCGAAGCAGAGGAATGCACACTGCTGTCCGGCGCAAGCGTTACCACCAAAGTATATGAAAAAGAGTATCCCGGCTACAGCGGAGAGGGCTTTGTCTGGGCAAGTAATTCCGGCGGCGTGACCTTTGAGGTGGACGTTCCGGAAAACGCCATGTACGAGCTGACAACCCGCTGCTGGATGTACCTGGGCGAGCCGGGAGAAACCAGACTCCAGACCATGGCCATTGACGGAGAAGTCAAAAGCTCCATTTACATTCCCAACAATGAAGGCTGGGACAATTCCAGCTTCGGCTTCTTCTACCTGGAAAAGGGCAAGCACACCATTGACATCGGCGCTTCCGGCAGCTGGGGCTTCATCCTCTACGACACCGTCACGTTTGACTTTGCTGACATGCCGGAACTGAACATTACGCCGGATCCCTGCGACAAGAACGCTACTCCGGAAACCAAGGCGCTGATGGAATACATGACCAGCCAGTACGGCAACCACATTATCTCCGGCCAGCAGGAAATCTACGGCGGCGGCCACGACGGGGACACCGAGCTGGAATTCCGGTATCTCTATGAAACCACCGGGAAATACCCGGTAATCCGGGGCTTTGACTTCATGAACTACAACCCGCTGTACGGCTGGGAGGACGGCACCACCGGCCGGGTAATCAACTGGGTTACAAAATGCGGCGGTATTGCAACAGCAAGCTGGCACATCAACGTGCCCCAGGATTTCGATTCCTACACCCTGGGAGACACGCTGGACTGGACAAGCTGTACCTACAAGCCGACTGCATCCTTCAACACGGCAAACTGTCTGGATCCTGAAACCAAGGAATACAAATATCTGATGATGGCCATTGAGGATCTGGCAGAGCAGCTGCTGATTCTCCAGGATGCCAATGTGCCGATCATTCTCCGTCCCTTCCACGAGGCTGAGGGCAACAACAATACGGACGGCTCCGGCGCCTGGTTCTGGTGGGGATCCGCCGGCGCAGATGTTTACAGAGAGCTGTGGAAGCTGCTGTATACCACGCTGACTGAGGAATACGGCATCCACAACTGTATCTGGGAAGTGAACCTCTATGACTACGCCAATTCTGCAAAGTGGTACCCGGGCGACGAATATGTGGATATGGTTGCGTATGATAAATACGAGGGTTCTCCCTATACATGGAAAACCTCTGCTGCTACCTCTGTATTCTTAACCCTGGTGGGAGACACCAACGACACCAAGATGGTTGCGATGGCGGAAAATGACGTCATTCCGGACATCACCAATATGGTCAACGAAGGCGCATGGTGGTCCTATTTCTGCCCCTGGTACGGGGATTTTATCACCAACGGCACCACCAATACCAAGGAAATGCTCACCAAGATCTACAACAGCGATTATGTCGTTACCCTGGACGAGGTTCCCAACGATCTGTACGGCTATCCCCGGGGCAATGGCGGCAAGTGGGATGTGGACGGTGCATATGAGTGCGAGGACGGCAGCATCTGCACCAATCAGGGCACCAAGACCGTGGCATACAGCTACTGCTCCGGCGGCAAGTATGTATACCTCCAGGGCGAGGGCGACTATATCGAACAGACTGTGACCGTGGACAAGGCCGGAACCTATGCCATTCGCTACGGCTATCAGCAGCATTTTGAGCAAAACGGCAAGACCCAGAACCTCTATGTAAACGATACTGCCGCAGGGGAGGCGTTCTTCCCCTACGCCATTGTATTCGGCGAAAGCGACGCCATTGTGGTGGAGCTGCAGGAAGGCGAGAACACCATCAAGATAGAAAGCGGCGAGGGCTGGACTTATTTCGACTACCTGCTGGTAAGCTATGTGGGAGATGACGTGCTTACGGGCGACATCAATCTGGACGGCCAGGTCAGTGTCAGCGATGCGGTGCTGCTTCAGAAATACCTCATCAAAAGCGGAAAGCTGAGCGCCGACCAGGCAAACCGTGCAGATCTGAACCAGGACGGGGTGCTGAATGCCTATGACCTGGTAGCGCTCAAGCGCATCATGCTGGGCAAGTAATTCCCCTGCACAGCCGAAGAACCCGCTCCGGATGTGCCGGGAAGGAACTTCTGTACAGGACGCTGCATTCTCCCTGAAGATATGCTACAATAGACATAGAAAAGGAAGAAGATCATGACCGAACAAGAAAAAATGCTGGCCGGAAAGCTCTATGACCCTTCGGACAAGGTACTGGCTGCACTGCGGGCAAAGGCGCATGAGCTTTGCCAGGCCTACAACCACTTGCCGGAAACAGATGAAAAACGGATTGAGATCATAAAGGAACTGGGAATCGCCGGAACAGATCTGTATTTGCAGGGACCGATTCAGTTTGATTACGGCTGCTTTACCAGCATCGGCGCCCGTTTCTATGCAAACTTCAATTTCACCTGTCTGGACTGCTGTCCCGTGACCATCGGGGACGATGTGTTCTTCGGGCCGAATGTTTCCCTGCTGACCCCCATGCACCCCCTGCGCTGGCAAGAGAGAAACATGTACACAAAGCCGGACGGAACCGCAACAGACCGGGAATACGCCAAACCCATCACCATTGGCAGCAACTGCTGGCTTGCCGGAAACGTAACCGTATGCGGTGGCGTTACCATCGGTGAGGGCAGCGTGATCGGCGCCGGAAGCGTCGTCACCCGGGACATTCCGCCCCACTCCCTTGCAGCAGGCGTCCCCTGCCGGGTCATTCGTGAAATCACCAAAGCGGATGCACTGGAGCATCGGGCTGATCTCTTCTGAACAGAAAACAAACCAAAAGCCGCATCACAAACGTTGTGATGCGGCTTTTTCTTTCGGCATTACCCCGCAAAAGCATGTGCAGCGTGCCCTTTACATTCTTCCGTATCGGGCCCCGCTGCCCAGCTCTGACTCAATCCGCAGCAGACGGTTGTACTTTGCCACCCGGTCCGTGCGGCAGGGGGCGCCGGTCTTGATCTGTCCTGCCCCCACCGCCACTGCAAGGTCTGCAATGGTGGTATCCTCCGTTTCGCCGGAGCGGTGGGATAGAATCGTGCGGTAGCCCGCCGCCTTTGCCATGCTGATGGCGTCCAGCGCCTCGGTCAGGGTGCCGATCTGATTGCACTTAACCAGAATGGCATTGGCTGCATGCTCCCCAATACCCCGGGAAAGATGCTCCGTATTGGTCACAAACAGGTCATCCCCCACCAGCTGTACACGGTTCCCAAGCCTGCTGGTCAGCTTAGTCCAGCCTGCCCAGTCCTGCTCACCCAGCGGATCCTCAATAGAACAGATGGGGTACTTCCGGCAAAGCTGCTCCCAGTATGCGATCATCCCCTCCGTATCATACTCAGTCCCCCGCTTGGGCAGCCGGTAGCGGCCGTTTTCGTGCCATTCGCTGGAGGCTGCATCCAGGGCAATCTGCACCTCCGAGGTGCTGTACCCTGCCTTTTCAATGGCCGCCAGCACGCATTCGATGGCTTCCTCATCCGAGGAAAGATCCGGTGCAAAGCCCCCCTCGTCTCCGACAGTGGTGGCAAGTCCTTTCCCCTTCAGCACGCTGCTCAGGGCATGGTAGATCTCCGTGCCCATCTGGAGCCCCTCTCGGAAAGAAGATGCACCCCGGGGCATCACCATAATCTCCTGAATATCCACGTTATTGGAGGCATGGGCCCCGCCGTTGAGGATATTCATCATGGGCACCGGCAGCAGGTTGGCATACATGCCCCCCACATACCGGTACAAGGGCAGATGGTAATGCCTTGCCGCCGCCCGGGCTGCTGCCCAGGATACTGCCAGCATAGCGTTGGCGCCCATGGCCGACTTATTGGCGGTACCGTCCAGCCTGCACATGCACCGGTCAATCCGGTACTGATCCAGCGTGCCCTGAGCTATCAGCGCAGGCCCCAGTACATGGTTTACGTTGGAAACAGCCTTCCGCACACCCTTGCCGTTATAGCGTGCCTCACCGTCCCGCAGTTCCACTGCCTCAAACATGCCGGTGGATGCGCCGCTGGGCACACTGGCAGCCCCCAGGGAGCCGTCCGACAGCAGCACCTCCGCCCGGACTGTGGGATTCCCCCGGGAGTCCAGCACTTCATAGCCTTTGATCCGTTCAATTTTCACACTCATGCCTGTGTCACCCCCATGGTATACGGCGCATAGGCCTGCCGGATGAAATAGCCCTGAGGATGGGCGCAGACGGGACAGCTGTGGGGCGCTTCCGTACTCTCCACAATGTGTCCGCAGTTCAGGCACACCCACTTGGTGGGGGTTTCGCTGGCAAACAGCCTGCCGCTTTCCATCCACTGTGCGAACTGGCCAAACCGCTCTCCATGGGTTTTTTCGATTTTTGCAATCTGCCGGAAAGCGGCAGCCGCCTGGGAAAAGCCCTCCTTTGCAGCAATCTCGCCGAACTGGGGATATACCGGGTCGAACTCCTCAAACTCATTGTGCTGTGCACGCCGCAGCAGGGGCAGCACCTCCGTCAGCACCTCCACCGGATAGGTACCGTCCACTGTTACATTCTGCCCGTTCAGCTCCTTGAGCAGGTCATAGAACACCTTTGCGTGAGCCAGCTCCTGACTGGCAGTATACTGAAACACCGCCTCAATCACGTGCAACTTTGCCTGGCTGGCCTGGGCTGCTGCGAAGGTATACCGGTTCCGGGCCTGGCTCTCGCCGGCAAACGCACGCATCAGATTCAGCCGGGTCTGGCTTTCCGAAAATGGAATCTGCATCATCCTTTTGCCTCCTTTTTCTTGCGGCATACACCGCCTGATGGGGATAGTATCTGCAAAGAGGCAATGAATATACAAAAAGAGCAGTGTGGCTGCACTGCTCATGAATCAGATTCTGCTTTTGATGATCTGCACCATTTCCCCGACGTTTTTCATGCCGGAAACCTCCCGCATCTGGAAGCGCATACCGAATGCGTCCTCCACTGCGGCGATCAGATTGATGTGCTCAATGCTGTCCCAGTCCTCAATGTCATCGGCAGTGGTTTCCGGGGTCAGCACAATGCTGTCATCGTCAAAAACCTCCCGGAACACCTTGGTCAGCTTTTTGTAAATCTCATCCATGCTCTGTTTCTCCTTCCTGATTGATCCGGATCACATGATTCCGTTTTGTATAAGTTGAAATGTCCAGCGTCCAGTCCGTCCTGCCCTCCGGGGTTTCGGACTGCTTGGTAAAGCCGAAGCTGTCGTAGAGCCCTGCCACCATTTTATTCTTTGCCGTAGGCAGATAGACGCCGTGCAGGCTGGTGATTCCCTGTGTCTGGCACTGCTCCACCAGGGTATCCAGCATGGCAAGCTCCATATCCCGCTTCAGCACCCGGCAGCTCATGAGCCACAGCACAATATCCAGCCGGGTTCCCTGCTTTTCCCCGATCACAACAGAAACAATACCGTTGTCGCCGAATTTGTCCCGGAGCCGTCCGCACAGCCGAATATAATCCGGACTATCCGCCACTGCCTGCATTTCGCTTTCCGTATACCGGCGGGTGGTCAGATTGAACTGGTTGCTCTTGTTGGTGAGCTGGGTAATCCGGGGCAGATATACCGGTAAAAAATCCGTGATCTGGGCCTGCATCTCCAGGCTTTCCAGATACTCCGTATAGCTGGCAAACTGCTTTTGCAGCTGACTGCGTCTGAGATTATCCCGGTACATTTCGTTGCGCTTTGCATCGTCCTTAGAATAGGAGGTCAGTTCAAAATAGCCGCAATGATCCAGCACCCGGATATAATCCGTCACTTCCCCGATCTCCGGCACAGCAATGCCCGGAATCTGTCCCCGGACAATGGCACGCTCCGCCGGGTTATCGTCCACAAAGACAAAGCTGTCCGGCAAAAGCTGCAGCTGGTCGGCAATCTTCAGCACATTCTGATCCTTCGGCTCCCAGTTGGCCTCCACCGCAAGGAAATCCTCCCGGTGCAGCACGCTTTCCGGATGCTTTAGGCCCAGCTCCGCATTCTCCGGCTCGTTCTTGGAGCATATATTCAGCAGCACACCCAGCTGCTGGTGCGCCTTCAGGTACTGCTGAAATTCGGCATAGCCCTGAGCCTGGGCAGTTTCCTGGCCGATTTCGATTCCCGCCTGGCCGTCGTCCCCGATGACGCCGCCCCAGAGGGTATTATCCAGATCCAGCACCAGGGCTTTTTTGTTCTTGCCGTAAATGGAACGAATCACCCGGGTCAGGCTATAAGCATACTCCGGGATGGCTTGCAGGGACATGGGGTACTTGTACAGATACCAGTAGCTGGGGTCCGCCCAGCGATCCAGCCCGTAGGATGCAGCCAGGCTCATCAGGTCATGAACATAGAATTGCGCATGGCTCCGGGCATAGGCATAGATCATCCGGTTCAGCTCTGTGACGAAATTGGTAAGCCCGTGAGGATCCGAAGCGTCCGCACTGCCCAGCAGCCGGTAGCCAGGAAACTCGAAGTTATTCTGAATGATGGGGCAGTGATAGGTTTCTGTCAGCTTGTCCCACATGACCTCCAGCTTCTGATACTGCCGCAGCACTGCCTCCCGGCAGGCTTCCTCCGGGAGGGTCAGATCCTGCTGAAATTCCGTAATATTGCGGCAGGTTGTGTGAATGAGAATCAGATCCGGCGCAAATTCCGCCAGTCTTTCGTTGGGGAACATAGCGTCCTGCCAGTACTGGGCATACTCCGACTCATAAAACTCCGGGGCAATGCCCTCGTTCAGCAAAAACAGCTCCAGCATGGACACGATGTCCGAGGTGGTGGACCCGCCCAGCACCGCAATCCGCTTGGTGATACGCTGACTGCCGTCCTCCAGCAGCTGACGCCGGTATTGCTTCCGGTGCCGCAGCAGCTCCGGGCTGTCAAATGGATATGCAAGAGCCTGCAACATAGGCTGCCTCCTTATTGTGTGCGAATCTGTTCAATCTTCTTTGCGTTGGGGCCGGTTGCGCTGAAGGTATTCATGGCAAACAGCACGTCCGTCACGTTTCGCTCCTTCATAAAGGCAATGGCATTGGGCTTGAAGTACCGCATATCAATCACATAAATATGCTCAAAGCTGTCCATAAAGTATGGGGTCAGGGCGTTGCCGTAGCTGTCCTTGACGATGCAGAGGGTTCTGCCGTTTTTGGTCTGGGTCTGGATATGGGTAATCCGGTCGTCGCTGCCCATGTATACCAGATACCAGCTCACCGGCTTCACCTTGTCCAGATTGATGAGCAGCCTGCCGTTCCGCTGATTGGTCAGGTCAGAGTTGTAATAGGTGGTGGTATAGTCCTCCTCCGGAGCATAATACACGAAATCCTCCGGATTGTCCTTCAGCACAATATCTCCCGAGTAGCCGTAAAGGGTACCCACGTAGCCGGGCTTGGTGATCTTCTCAAACCGGGAAATATCCCGGAAGGGCACGTTTGCGACTGATGCAAATTCCTGTGCCGCATAGTAGGCGGCAATCGCCCCCCAGTGATGATCCGTCCGTGGGTAAATCAACTCGTCTGTGTGCTGCCCCAGAATATCATATACATTGATGGGTTCAACCCCGTTCAGATGTGCATTGATATTCTCAATATTCCCCTGCTCACTGCCGATCAGGTACTGGTACTTTTCCGGCATATAGTAGGAGCAGGGTGTGGGAATCACCATGGAGTATACGTTTACATCCTTCCCCAGGTCGGACTTGTAGGCATTCACATAGCTTGCATAGTTCCTGCCTGCCGCATAGCTGCCGCCGTAGAGCATAATGCCCCGCTTCTTGTAAATCAGAATATTGTTGCTGATCTCCCCGTCTTCCTTGCTGTCGGCGTTTTCCTCCACCGTCACTGTGGTGGCAGCAGTAATCTGCTGGCTTTCCGCCGGCCGGGTCGGGACAGTGGTCACAGGTTCCGTACCCGTCTGGGTATGGGTAGGTTCCGTTGTCAAAGCGGGCTCCGTCTCCACCGGGGTGGTTTGCAGTTCCGGCTCGCTGTCCGTGTTCACATGCAGGGTGCCGTAGAACTTTACATCATCCTCCAGCTGTACACCCATATGCCGCCGGAGTGAAGCAGTCAGATTCTTGAACCACTCCCGTTTGGGCACTGTATCGTTATAAAAGTTGGCAATGCCCTCGGTATACTCCCCGGAAAGATACGCATCCCACGAGAATTCCGGGAATTTAGCAAGGTTCCGGTTTTCGATTTCCGACACGGTGGGACGAGTACCCAACAGGAACCACAGGGAAACACCGACCACCAGCACCCCCATCAGCAGCACATTCAGCAGATCTGTTTTCTGCCGCGGGGAGTGATGATGGCTGGGGGAATGCTTCTGCTCCTGCCCCGTCCGGGAGGAATGTTGTGCATCCTGGCTGTGTTTTGATTCCATATGCGGCCCCCCTTAAAAGCGAAAATACAAAAACGGATTGTTGGTAGCATCCACAAGAAAGATACTGCTGAACACCAGCAGCGCTCCGTTGCAGACCGTCTGGAAGATACCAAAGGCCATCTGACGGCTCTCGGACTTTTTGGCCAGCTTTTCCAGGGTCTCTAGCACCGGGAAGCAGCAGATGAGTGCCCCGATGAGCAGGTACAGATTGTTGGCAACAGAAATCTTTGTAAACTCATCGATCAGTCCGTTGCCGTTCAGCCCGATCAGATTACGGAAGAACAGCCCCAACCGGGGAAGCTGTTCAAAGTAGAAGATGCCGAAGCCGATGACAATCACAATCTTGGAATAGATATGCCGCAGCACCACCGGAATTTTCTTGATGCGCTTCTTGCCCAGCAGACGCTCAAAGCAGATGAAGATGCCGAAATACAACCCCCAGATGATGAAGTTCCAGCTGGCGCCATGCCACAGGCCGGTGCAGAACCACACAAGGAACAAGCCGCCATAGGCCCGGCGCTTACCAACAATCGGACTGTACAGCAGGTAGTCCCGGAAGCAGGTGCCCAGGGAGATGTGCCAGCGCTGCCAGAACTCGGTAATGTCCTTGCACAGAAAGGGATGCCGGAAGTTTTCGTCAAAATGAAAGCCGAATAGCCTGCCCAGTCCGATGGCCATATCCGAATAGCCCGAAAAATCAAAATAAATCTGCATAGCGTAAACCGCAACTGCATACCAAGTGCCTGCCACGGATATATGCTGCATATCCCCGGCAAAAAAGGCGTCTACAATGGTGCTCAGATGATTGGACAGAATAACCTTCTTGCCCAGGCCGATCATAATCCGGGTCAGGCCAGCGCTGATGTCACTGACGGAGGCGTACCGCCGGGTAAGCTCCGATTCGATGGAGCTGTAGCGCACAATGGGCCCTGCCACCAGCTGGGGGAACATGCATACATACAGCAGAAACTTGGTGTAGCTCCGCTGGGCATGAATCTTCTCCCAATAGCAGTCCACCGTGTAGGAAATCGTCTGGAAGGTGTAAAAGCTGATGCCGATGGGCAGCCGGATGCTGGGAACGGGCAGATGCAGCGAAAAAAGTGCATTGATGTTTTCTACGGTAAAGGCGCTGTACTTGAATACGAACAGCATTCCCAGATTCAGCAGCAGGGAAACAATCAGCGATGCTTTGGCGCCGGTCCTTCCCCGGTACTTTTCAATCAGCAGCCCGCAGAGATAATTGGCAGTGGCGCTGAACAGCAAAAGCAGTACCCACAGGGGCTCTCCCCATGCATAAAATATCAGCGAAAATATAATCAGTACAATGTTTTTGTATTCAATTTTGGGTGTCAGCCAGTAAACCAGCAGGCACAATGGTAAAAACAAATACAAAAAGAAAAGACTGGAAAAAACCATAAAAACAGCCTCATTTCTTTTGTGAATCTTACTCTACACAGTCAGGATTCCTGTATGCCGCCTGTCAGATGCGATAATCAGAAAAAACCCGAAAAACAGGGCTTTTACCGCATATTCACACCAGGCAGGGTGGCTTGTCTTGTTTCTTTTTCGACAAAATCCCTGAAACAAATTTATTATACTACAAAGAAACGCCGCTTGCAATAGCAAACGGCAACTTTTTTGAATCTTCACATTTTATTCATATTATTCAGCTGCATGAACCGGCTTGCAAGATACAAAGAACCGCATATCACAGCCGTCCCGCCGGATGCACCTGCAAGCTGCACTGCTTGGGCGAAGGCCTCCTCCAGGGGCAGGGGTACGGCCGGAATACGGGCAAACCCAGAGGCCAGCACCGAAGCCGGCACTGCATTCGGCGCAAAGCCATCCACACAGTACACCTGCTGCATCACCTGTTCAAGATTTGCAACCGCATGCAGATAATCCTTGGTGTCGATTAGCCCCACCACCCCATATATTGGCTTGGGGGCATAGGCCTGCAGGGTATCCCCCAATGCCTCCGTACCGTCCGGATTATGCCCGCCGTCCAGCAGGATCAGCGGCTCCCGGGACAGCACCTGTATCCTCGCCGGCACCCTGGCACGGAGAAGCCCCCGGTGGATCGCCTCCTCCGGAATGGCATAGCCCTGCTGACGAAGCAGCTGCAGCACACAGAGGGCGGTCATGGCATTGTGAATCTGATGCAGCCCCGGCATGGATAGCTCATAGGACATTCCCCCGTATACAAAGGCAGACCCGGCAATATCCTGCCGAAGAATCTCCAGGGGCAGCTGCTCTGCCTCCACAAGGAGCGAATCCACCGCCTCCGCCCGGCTCCGGATTACATCGCAGACAGAGGGCTGATTGGCTGGCGCCAGCACCGCCGGACGATGGGGTTTGAGGATCCCCGCCTTTTGGGCGGCAATTTCCTCCACCGTATTTCCCAGCAGAGCCGTGTGATCCAGGGAAATGGAGGTAATCACGCTGACCAAAGGATCCACTACGTTTGTGGCATCCAGCAGCCCCCCGATGCCCACCTCCAGAAATACCAGCTCGCAGCCCCGCTCCAGAAAATATAGCAGAGCAATGGCCAGGGTGATCTCAAACTGGGAAAAGGGCAGCACCGGTGCACAGGCAGCCACACGCGCCGCCAGCCGGCAAAGTGCCTCCCGGGGAATGTTCTCCCCGTTCACCCGGATCCGGTCCTCATAGCACAGGATATACGGGGAGGTAAACATGCCGGTGCAGATACCGGCAGCTATGGTACTTTCCGCACAGTAGGTCAGGGTGGAGCCCTTCCCGTTGGTACCGGCAATGTGGATGAATTTCAGCTGCCGGTGGGGGTTTCCCAGAGCAGACAGCAGTGCTTCCATCCGACTCAGATCCTTCACCGGCGCGCCCGCATGGCCGAAGCTGTTGATAAACTCCATGGTCTGTGCATATGTCATGGTTTCACCTCAAAAAAGGGAGGACTTCCGCCCTCCCCGTCGATTATTTGTTCAGTGCCGCAATGGACTGCATGATTTTTTCCATCTTATCCTTTGCCTTTGCCAGCTTCGCCTGCTCTGCTTCGATGAGCTTTGCAGGTGCCTTGGCCAAGAAGCCCTGGTTGCTGAGCTTGCCGCCCAGGAAGTCCAGATCCTTCTGCACTGCTGCACGCTCCTTCTCCAGCCGTGCCAGTTCCTTTTCCTTGTCCACCAGCTCGTCCATGGGAATAAAGATCCGGCATACATCCGTCACCGCCGTTGCCGCATCCTCCATGGAGAAGCCGGAAGCAACCTCAACTGCGGATGCAAAAGCCAGCTTTTCAAAGAACATGCTGCAGGAACGGAACAGCTCCTCTTCCTTGGTTTCGATGCATACCTTTGCCTTAACAGAGGGCGGCACGTTCATGGAGGTACGCAGATTCCGGATGGCGGAAATGGCTGCGATCACCTTTTCAAAGTCGTCTGCATCCGCCCGGAAATCCAGAGCCGGGTCATATTCCGGATAACGCTCCAGCATGATGGGCGTCTTTCCGCCGGTGAGTGCCTGCCAGATTTCCTCGGTAATAAAGGGCATGAAGGGATGCAGCAGCTTCAGCATACCCTGCATTACCCAGACCAGAACCGCCTGAGCGCTTTCCTTGGTTTCGCCGCCCGCCATAATCCGGGGCTTGGTCAGCTCAATGTACCAGTCGCAGTACACATCCCAGATGAAATCGTACAGCTTGGAAACCGCGATGCCCAGCTCAAACTTATCCAGATTCTCGGTCACTGCCTTGCAGAGGTCGTTGAACCGGGTCAGGATCCACTTATCCTCAATGGTCAGGCTTTCCGGCAGGCCGGTCAGCTCATAATCCTCCGGCAGGTTCATCATGATAAACCGGGACGCATTCCACAGCTTGTTTGCAAAGTTCCGGGATGCCTTGACCTTTTCGTCCATGTACCGCATGTCGTTGCCGGGGGCATTGCCTGTTGCCAACATGAACCGGAGCGCATCCGCACCGTACTGGTCAATAACCTCCAGCGGGTCAATACCGTTGCCCAGGGACTTGGACATTTTTCTGCCCTGGGAATCCCGAACCAGGCCGTGAATTAGCACCGTATCAAAGGGAATCTCCTTCATGTGTGCCATGCCTGCAACGATCATACGGGATACCCAGAAGGTGATGATGTCATAACCGGTTACCAGGGTAGAGGTGGGATAGAAATAATCCAGCTCCTCCGTCTGATCCGGCCAGCCCAGGGTGGAGAAAGGCCACAGCGCAGAGGAGAACCAGGTATCCAGGGTGTCCGGATCCTGCCGCATGGGCTTGCCGCACTTGGGACATACCGCCGTATCCTCCTTGGTGACTACCAGTTCGCCGCAGTCATCACAGTAGAAGGCAGGGATCTGATGTCCCCACCAGAGCTGCCGGGAAATACACCAGTCCCGGATATCCTCCATCCAGTTAAAGTAGTTCTTGTCAAACCGTTCCGGAACAAACTTGATCTTGCCGCTGCGCACCGCTTCAATGGCGGGTTTTGCAAGCTCCTCCATCTTGACGAACCACTGGAGGGATACTCTCGGCTCCACCGTGGTGCCGCAGCGATAGCAGGTGCCCACATTATGCGCATGAGGCTCTACCTTGATGAGATAGCCCCCTGCCTCCAGATCCGCCACAATGGCCTTCCGGGCTTCATACCGGTCCATGCCGGCGTACTTGGGGTAATCCTCGATGATCTTCGCATCATCGGTCATGACGTTAATTACCGGCAGATCATGCCGTCTGCCCACCTCAAAGTCGTTGGGGTCGTGAGCCGGGGTGATCTTTACCACGCCGGTACCGAATTCCATATCCACATAGCTGTCCGCAACCACCGGGATCTCTCTGCCAACCAGAGGCAGAACCACGGTCTTGCCCACATACTGCTTGTAGCGCTCATCCTTCGGATTCACAGCCACTGCCGTATCGCCCAACAGGGTTTCCGGACGGGTGGTTGCCAGCTCCAGGTAGCCGCTGCCGTCGGACAGGGGGTAGCGCAGGTGCCAGAAGAAACCGTCCTGCTCCTCAAATTCAACCTCCGCATTGGAAATGGAGGTATGGCAGTGGGGACACCAGTTGATAATCCGCTCGCCCCGGTAAATCAGCCCCTGATTATAATAGCGGACGAATACCTCCCGGACTGCCCGGTTGCAGCCCTCGTCCATGGTAAAGCGCTCCCGCTCCCAGTCGCAGGAGGAGCCCAGCTTCTTGAGCTGCTCCACGATTCTGCCGCCGTACTGCTCCTTCCAGGCCCAGGCACGCTTCAGAAAGCCGTCTCTGCCGATGTCATCCTTGGTGATGCCCTCCTTGCGCATGGCCTCTACGATCTTTGCCTCCGTTGCAATGGAAGCATGATCCGTTCCCGGCAGCCACAGGGTGCAGTAGCCCTGCATCCGGCGGTACCGGATCAGAATATCCTGCAGGGTTTCATCCAGGGCATGTCCCATATGCAGCTGGCCGGTAATATTCGGTGGGGGAATCACAATGGTATAGGGTTTCTTGGTCCGGTCAATCTCTGCGTGGAAGCAGTGATTGTCCATCCAGTAAGCGTAAATCTTATCCTCGAAGTCCTTGGGACTGTAGGATTTTGCAAGCTCCTTGCGCATGATGTATCTCTCCAGTCGTATAGGCAGCCGGAAATTGCCGCCTGAAATCAATATAAAATCAGTATACCATAGTTCCGGACAAAAAGCAAGGGCGGCACCACAGATTCTGCGGCGCTGCCCATTCTTTATGCTGATTTACTTCCGCATGACAAACCGCCAGGGCTTTGCCGCCCATTCCGGCCCGGCATAATCAATGCCCACCCGGGGCTTTGTGTCAAGCTCCGGCACCAGGCCGTCATCCTCCACCCAAACGCCGGTGTCCGGGCACAGGGGCTTGCCGTTGCAGCTGCCGTCCAGCTGCAAATATTTTGTCAGCTTGCCGGGGCCCTCGTATGCCTCCGCCGCCCGGAACAGCACCCCCTGGGGCTGATCCCGCTCCCCGGTGACCACATTCATCAGCCAGTGCATGCCATAGCACAGGTAAATATAAATGATGCCGCTTTCCCCGTACAAAAGCTCCGTCCGCCTGGTGCGCCCCCTGGAGGCATGGCAGCCCCTGTCCTCCTCGCCCCGGTAGGCTTCTGTTTCTGTAATCCTCACCCGGCGCAAAGAACCATCCGGCATCCGGTGCACCAGCAGCTTACCCACCAGTTCTGGCGCAACCTCCAAGCAGTCCCGGTGAAAAAATGCATCATCCAGCGGTTTCATGGGCACCCTCCCTGCATCGTTCCAGAATATCCTCATCCGGCTTCACATAAACCGTCTGATAGTTCGTAAAGATCACCATACCCGGCTTTGCCCCGTTGGGCTTTTTCACAAACCGCACAGGGCAGTAATCCACCGGCACCTGGGCAGAATCCTTTCCCTTGCTGTGATGGGCTGCAAGCAGCGCTGCCTCATAAATGGTGGACTCCGGTATCTCCCTGCCCCCACTGACCACGATCACATGGGAGCCGGGAATCCCCTGGGTATGCAGCCAGAGATCCTGCTTCGCCGCCTGCTTTAAGGTCAGCTGATCGTTCTGCCGGTTGTTCCGCCCCACCAGGATCTGAAATCCCTCGGAGGAACGGAACACAAGGGGCGGCAGGGAACGGGTGGGCTTGGTGCCCCGGCGTATGGCGCGCAGGTACCCCTCCCCTGCCAGCTCCTCCCGGAGCACCGCAATGTCCGTTTCGCTGGTGCAGCGGGTCAGTGCATCAAACACGCTGTCAATGTACCGGAGTTCTTCTTCTCCGTTCCGGATCTGTTCCACCAGTACCTTTTCCGCCGTGCTTGCCTTGCGGTATTTGGCATAATACCGCTGTGCATTCTGGGACGGAGTCAGCCGCACATCCAGGGGAATCTCCACCAGCGGACATGCAGGGTCGTAAAAATTCTGCACCCGGGCAACCGCATCCCCCTTCTGCAGCTGATAGAGATTTGCCGAAAGCAGATCACCCTTCTGCTTCATTTCCTCCTTTGCAGCACAGGCTGCCAGCTCCTCCCGCTGATTGGCCAGCCGCTTGGAGATCCGCTCCATGGTATGCATCAGCAGGGTAAAGAGATCATTGGCCCGCTGCTTCAGCCGGGCGTCCTGATCCCGCCGGGCATAAAACTCGTCCAGAGTCTCACAGGCGGATGCGGTTTCGCTTTCCAGCATCAGAGTGCCATACTGGTTGATCCGCTGAAAGCAGAACTCCTTGAGCATGCCCTCCCGGGTACGCAGGGTGGCGTAATGGCCAGGCTGCTCCCCTGAAAGGATGCTCCTGGTCTGCTGCATGGCAAACACCAGCCTGTCTGCCTGCTCCGGCTCCAGCTGTTCCCCGGTGGGTTCTTCCCCACGAAAGGCGTAAAATACCCACTCCCGTGCCAGCAACGGGGAAATACCCTCCATACCCGCAACCAGCTGCTTCGCCAGCTTTCCTGGCGTCATGGAGGCCAGCATAGCTCTGAGCCCCTCCTGATCTGCATTCAGCAGACAGAGCCGCTCCTCCCGGGGAGGCATGGTATAGGTCATGCCCGGCAATACCATACGCTCCCGGGATACGGAAGCGTCCACCCGACGCAGGCAGTCAATGATGGTGCCGTCCTGCCGGATCACCACCAGATTGGAACAGCGCCCCATAATCTCGCAGGCAAGGGTGATGACCACGCTGTCCCCCATTTCGTTGATACACTGAAAATCCAGAAACAGAATCCGCTCCAGTCCGTCCTGCCGGATTCCGGTCAGCCGTCCCCCGGTAAGGTGCTTGCGCAGCAGCATACAGAACATGGGGGGCTTTGCCGGATTATCCACCGCCACCTGGGTCATATGCACCCGGGCACTGCTGGGTGCTGCGGAAATCAGCAGCTTCCGAGCACCCTGTTTTGTGCGGAAGCCCAGAATCACGGACTCCCGGGAGGGCTGATAGACCTTGTCAATCCGCCCATCCACAAGACAGCCCAGCTCTTTTTTTATCATGTGCAGAAACGCACCGTCCAATGCCATGGAAATTCTCCTCTCAGAACTGATACTGTACCGGATCCCGGTTTGCTTCCCCATAGTAAACCGGCAGTGCAGGGAAAGCCCGCCGCATGGCCTCCTCCAACCGGCGCATTACCGGCACCTCCAGCTGATAATGCCCGCAGTCGAACAGAGCAATGCCGGCAGCCTGTGCCAGATACCACCGGTCGTGCTTCACATCCCCGGTGATGAATGCGTCACAGCCTGCTTCAATGGCCTCCTCCAGCATAGAACCGCCGGAGCCGCAGGCAAACCCGATCCGCTGAATCGGACGGCTTCCGGGAGAATACCGCACCAGGGTACAGTCCAGGCAGTGCTTCAGCGTTTCCGCCAGCTCCCCCGCATTCCAACTGCGGAGACTGTTCACAGCCATACCGAAGCCATCCTCCAGCGGCTGACCGGATGCCTCCAGTGCCAACGCCGGCCGCAGCAGATCGAACAGGGTGCTGTTCACCCCGCCGGATGCCTTATCCAGGGGCGTATGGGTGCAGATGGCCGCCATTCCCTGCTGCGCCATCTGATACACCGGATGTGTCGGAGAAAGCTGCCGCAGAGGGTCAAAAATCACCGGATGATGGGCAAGAATCAGATCACAATGCTTGCGGGCCGCCTCCTCCACGGCTGCGGGGGAAATATCCAGGATCAGCAGCACACCCCCCACCGGCTGGCTCATACTGCCCACCAGCAAACCGGAATTATCCCAGCGCTCCTGGGTGGCAAAGGGGGCAAAGCCGTCCAGCCACCGATAAATGTCCTTAACCTGCATAAGTCTGCTCCTTTCTCTCTGCCCATGCGGTCAGCTCCGCTGCCAGAGCTTCCTCCTGTTCCGCCGGTTTTCCTGCCCGGTTCAGCCCGGCTGCCTTTTTCCGGAGGGTCTCTGCCTGCCGCAGCGCATAGGACCGGGCAAGGGGATCTGTGCCGTCCAGCCTGCCGATCATCTCCTCCAAAGGAGAAAGCGCCCGCACCTCCCCCGTATACCCTGCCTGAAGTACGGTATAGAGCCTCTGCTCTTCCTGTACAGGGATCTCCCGGTAAAGCGCAAAGCCATGGGCCGAAAGCCACCGGCGCAGCAGGGGCGTTCTGGTCATGGACTGCAGAATCAGATTGGTACCCCGCCGCAGCCAGTCCCCATGCTCCAGAATGTCACAAATGGTTTCTGCGCCCATGCCGGCAATCACAACATCTGTCACCCCCTCCTTAGGAATCTGCTGCAGACCGTCCGAACGGATAATACGGATTCCCTCTGAAACGCCCCAGCGAGCCGCAGTCTGCCGGGCGGACTGTAAAGGACCCTCGCCGATATCCGATGCGATTACACTGGTACAGATACCCCTTTGCAGCAGGTATACCGGCAGGTAGGCATGATCCGTGCCCACATCACAGCAGCATCCGGCACCGGATACCAGCCGGGCACAAGCCATCAGCCGGGGGGATAACGTCAGCATAGGTCAGAACCTCCGATACTGGTATTGATACGAAGAAGGGCGGCAATCTGCCGCCCGCCTTGTTACTTCTTTGCTTCAAAATGTGCGTTGAGCTTAGCTACCAGCTCGTCCGGGTCCACCCCGTGTACACTGCAGGCCTCCCCCACGGACTCGCCTCTTGCGGATGGACAGCCCAGACAGTGCATCCCCATCTCCAGGAAGAAGGGCGCAACATCAAAATCTGCATCCAGAATATCTCCGATAATCGTATCTTTCGTAATGGTCATATTTTTTCGCCTCCTGTTTCAGCATGCACCAAAGGCATGTGTTTATTCAACGAATCAGACGAAGGAAAAGGAAAGCGCAACCCACCGGCTGCGCTTTAGAAGCCAATTATTCAGCTTCCTTCATCTTTGCAAAGCAATCGCTGCAGTAAACTGCACGATCCTCTCTGGGCTTGAACGGAACCCGAGCTACACCGCCGCAGCGTGCGCAAGTAGCTTCAAACATTTCTCTTTCAGACTTGTTTGCATTCTTTCTTGCGTCTCTGCAGGCCTTGCAGCGCTGAGGCTCGTTTACGAAACCCTTTTCAGCGTAGAATTCCTGCTCGCCGGCAGTGAATACGAATTCGTTACCGCATTCCTTGCATACCAGTGTCTTGTCTTCGTACATGTTTTTTTACCTCGCTTTGAGTTTTTTGGACCTCGGACGGATTCGCACCGACACCTTTGATAAACAACGCTCTGAAAGTTAAGCTACCCGGTCATATAGATCAGGAATCTGCATTCCTGAATTCATCAGTCATCCAGACTGATTTCAACTTGCGCCGCACGCGCTGCATGGCATTGTCCACGGATTTTTCCGTAATATGCAGGCGTTCTGCCATCTGCTCATACCGCAGACCGCTTAAAAATAATTTAAAAATTTCAAGCTCCCGCCTGGATAAGATATGATCCATTTCCCGGTACAGTTCCTGGAGACGTTCCTTGCGAAGAAGAATTTGCTCCGGATCATCGTCCTCAACCTCATTCTGCACCTGAGCTGCGGATTCCGCATCCTCCACCGGCAAAGCCGTATGCCTGGAACGAATCAACGCTGACTTCATTTTATTGGTGATGCAAACATCGGCAAAGGTAGAAAATCTGATTTCCCGGTTTGGATCAAAGTGAGCCACTGCATTCATCAGCCCCAGCATTCCCTCCTGTGCCAGATCCTCCGCATCCACAGCAGCATTGGCCATGGAATTTGCTTTAACCCAGATCAGCTTCATATAGCGGGAAATCAGCTCCGTGGTCGAATCCGAACACCCTGCAGCAGCCACTGCCAGCTCTTCGTCCGTCTTACCCGCCAGTTGTCTGCGGGGATCCTGTTCACGTTCCAGCTTCATGCTATCCTTCACCAATCACATCACTTTCGGGATACTAGTCTAATCATATACGCAAACGTTTCATTTGTCAAGTTTAAAATAAAAAAAAGTATAAATATAGGAAAGAAAACGGCAGTTTGTATGAACCGGCAGATGATTTTTCAGTGGTTTTGCACATGCAAAAGTCCCCCGAAAAACATATCCGGGCCAGAAGTTTTCCACGAAAAAGCGGCGCCGGATGGCGCCGCCATACGTTCCTGCTTCTTACAATGTCCAGCTGTCGTTATCATTGCCGCCATTCTTGGCTGCTTCCTCAACCGCCTTGGTCAGGTCGTCAAAGTCAAAGCCGAAGTTTGCCGGTTTCTTAGTGGCTTTGTTGGGATTTCCGGCTGCCGCAGACTCTGCCTTAGGTGCCTCCGGCTTAACAGGCTTCTGTGCCGGCGCTTCATGCAGCTTTGCCTTCAACTCATCCGCAACTGCTGCCTTGGGCTTTTCAAAGGCATCCATCTTGGAATCCGGTACATCACCCACGGTTTTACGCGCTTCCTTAGCAACGCTCTGTGCTTCATCCAGACGCTTTGCTGCCTGATCGGTCAGCTGGCTAATCAGCGTAGAAATTTCATTGAGCTTCTTGGTCACGCCGTCAATCTCGTTGTTCAGCATCTGACGAACAGTACCTGTCATTTCATTTGCAGTCTTCGCCTTAGCATTTGCATCCTCAATGGTCGCATCCGCCTTTGCATTGGCCTCCATAATGGTTGCCTCAATCACGGACTCTGCATCTGCAATCTTGCGCTCAGCCTGTGCATTAGCTTCGCTGACAATGGACTCGGCCTGCTCCTTGGCCTCCCGAGTGGTTTTTTCTGCCGCATTGCGTGCCTCAAGGGTCAGCTTCTTAGCGGTCATCTGTGCCTCTGCAAACAGAGCACCCATATCAAAGCTGGGCGGCATTGCAGTATCCCCAGCCGTCTTCAGATCCTCAATCTCATCCTGCAGCTTCTTGACATCCTTCTCCAGGGCTGTGATTTTCTGATCCTTCTCGGCGATGGCAGCTTCCTTCTGCATAAGCTGTTCGGACTTGGTCTTCAGCTCAGCAGCCTTCTCCGCCAGCTGACTGTCACGCTTTGCCAGTTCCTGCTTCATGATTGCATCGTCCACATTCGGAACTGCCGGAATAGCCTCCGCCGGCTTTGCAGCCAGATCGGCTTTCAGTTTTTCAATTTCTTTTTCCAGGGCAGCCTTCTCGCTCTGGAATTTGGCAGCCTCCTGCTTGAGCTGCTCATTCTCAGCGGTCAGCCGCTGATTTTCAGCATTCAGCTTGCCAACATCACCGCCCACATTCTTTGCCTGATTCTCCAGGTCTTCCTTCGCCTTGCGGAGTGCAGCATTAGCTGCACCAAGATCCGACCGGAGACCCTTGATTTCGTTTTCATACTTCTGCGTCTGCTGCTGATCCAGGCCGGGACCGGCTGCTCTTTCCTGAGTTTCCTTCAGTTCATCCTGCAGCGCGTAAATCTTTGAATTCTGTTCATCAATATACGCCAGAACGTCTTCCTTGACAAAGCCACCAACCTTGGCAGTACGCAATACCATCGGCTGTTCCATAATGTCGCTCCATTCCACGCACCTAAAATCATCGGAAGCCGGGAGACTGCAAGTGTGCGTCCATGCGGCTCTTTACTTTGCGCTTCCTTCCATGTTGTTAATTATAACATAAAATGAGATTGATTTCAACGTACATTTCGTACAATATTTCCTGTCATTTTCGTGCAATATGTCGGAAAATAGAAAGCGGGCTGTTGACTCCAACAGCCCGCAAGCATTATTTTTTATCCAGAATCTTGAAGATTTCATCCAGATCATCATCCACCGGATCAGCCTGTGTTTTTTCAGCAGGCTGTGCCGGAGCAACCGGATCCTCATCCAGCAGCGGATTGCTGATGGGAATCACCTTTTCATCCGGATCATCAAAGCCGGCAGCAATCACGGTAATGGTCATCTCGTCGTTCATATCTTCCTTGAACGCTGTACCAAAGATGAACTCCACGCCCGGAGCAGCTGTATCGGTAATCATCTTGGTTGCTGTATCCACCTCGGAGGAGAGAATATCCTCGGACATGGTGATATTGATCAGCAGGCGATGTGCGCCAGCAATGGAAGTAAGCAGCAGCGGGCTGGAAATAACCTGACTTGCAGCTTCCTCTGCCTTGTTCTTGCCGGAGCCGTGTCCGATTGCCATATGCGCATAGCCGGCACCCTTCATGATGGTGGAAACGTCTGCAAAATCCAGATTGATGTAGCCTTCCTCCACAATCAGATCAGAAATGCTCTTTACGCCGGTCTTGAGAATATCGTCGGACAGGGCAAAGGATTCCTTCATGGTCAGCGGCTTGTCAATGCCCACCAGCAGCTTTTCGTTAGGGATTACAATCAGAGAATCCACATATTTCATCAGCTCGTCAATACCCCGCTCAGCCTGGGCCATTTTCTGCTCCCGCTCGAACAGGAAGGGCTTGGTAACAACTGCTACCGTCAGAATGTTCATCTCCTGGGCAATCTGCGCCACAACCGGAGCCGCACCGGTACCGGTACCGCCGCCCATACCTGCGGTGATGAATACCATATCCGCACCCTTCAGGGAATTGGCAATCTCGTCCTTGTTTTCCTCAGCAGAACGCTGTCCAACATCCGGCTTGTTGCCTGCGCCACGTCCCCGGGTCAGCTTTGCGCCGATCTGGATCTTGGTGGTGGCTTTGGAATTGTTCAGCGCCTTTGCATCCGTATTTACAGCAATATATTCAATATTTTTGACGCCGGCATTCACCATGCAGTTCAGGGCGTTGCCGCCGCCGCCGCCGACACCGATTACCTTAATATTCACCTGCGGGTCGAATGCTTCCTCGTAGATAAAGTCAGTCATTTGAAACTCCTCCTATGTTTATTCACATAACCATCCTTGGCACGCTGTAGCTAGCACATCATAGTTAAACACATACTATATTTTATCACATGAATCAACCGATTGCAAGCCATTTTCAAAAAAAAGCGAAAAATTTTTTATTCTGCCGGCGCAGCAGTGGTTTCTGTAGTGCCTGTCCCCTCCGGATCCTCCGGAAAATCCGGTGCAGTGGTGACCGCCGGCTCCTGCTGTACAGCGGAGATCTGATTATCCCCAACCATGCGCAGATTGTATTTTTTGGACTCATTCAGTCTGGGAATTGCCGTTGCTGCCAGCCGCAGCTTGTAGGAAATCTCGTTGGCGTTTCCGATTTCAAACCGGATCCGATCCCCGTAGTGCACCACAATATCATACTGATCCGTCATATCCACAACGGTGATATCCGCTCCATAGGGGTTCCCAAGAAAGGCAGAATAGATGGAGTTTTTCTGATCCTCCGCAGAAGTCAGCATCTGTCCAGGCTCCAGAAACTCCGGATTATAGCCCTTGAACAGCAGCAGGCCCTCCTTGGGCTCTTTGGCATTCTCCAGAATTTTTCCCTTGGCGCTGACAATGAGATATCCCCCTTCATAGGCCACGCATGCAGTCGGCACACAGGGCTTCACGATGATCTCCACTGTACTGGGGAAGTGCTTCTGCACATAAACCTCCTCGGCGTTCAGCAGCCTGGACAGGATGGAGTTGCTGACGGCAACCGTATCCAGCCGCATCAGATTGTCCCCAACCTGGATGCCGGAGGCTGCAAAGACCTCCTGCTCGGTATACTCCGTATCCCCTGTGACCCGGATAGTCTTGATATTGAAAAACATGGTCATGGACAGGGCAAAGCCGATGCCGACCACAAGGATCAGCACCAGCAAAATGTACATGGACATATTGCGCCGCCTGCGCCGCTGCCGTTTGGAATTCTGTTTGCGTTTTACGCTGGTTTTCACAACTTCCTGCATATGTTCCTCCGCTCAAGTGATACGTTCGATTTTTGCTCCCAGACTGCGGAGCACATGCTCCGGATTCTCATAGCCCCGGTCCAGATGGGACAGCTCTGTAAGCTCTGTAATTCCCTCCGCACTCAGTCCGGCAATCAGCAAGGCAGCGCCGCCCCGCAGATCCGTTGCATGCACCGTGGTCCCGGATAATCTTTGCACACCATGCACCACTGCAGCCCTGCCTGACAAACGGATATCCGCTCCCATCCGGATCAGATCATCAGCATGCCGGTACCGGCTGTCAAAGATCGTTTCCTCAAACATGCAGCTGCCCCGTGCCTTGCAGTGCGCCGCCATCAGCAGCGCCTGGGCGTCCGTAGGAAAACCCGGATGGGGCATGGTCCGGATATAGGGTGCAGCGTGCAGGGGCAGACTGCTTTGCAGATAAATCCGGTTTTCATGGCTGTATACCCGGCAGCCCATCTGCCGGAACACTTCAGTGACGGCAGTAAGATCTCCGGGGCAACAATCCTGCACACAGACAGAGCCTCCCGTGGCCGCAGCCGCAGCCAGGTAGGTGGCAGCTGCGATCCGATCCGGCATCACCCGATATGTACAGCCCTGCAGCCGGTCTACTCCCTGGACAAAGACGGTATCCGTTCCGGCACCGGAAACCCTGGCACCACAGGCATTCAGAAAATCTGCCAGATCCCGGATCTCCGGCTCCCGGGCTGCATTATGTATCCGGGTCTGTCCCCTGGCCAGCACCGCCGCAAGGATTATATTTTCCGTTGCCCCCACCGAGGGAAAGGGCAGATGCAGTTCAGCGCCCCGCAGTCTGCCCTGTACCTGCAGCATTCCGTGGGACTCATGAATCTCTGCCCCCATCTGCCGAAGAGCATGCAGATGCATGTCAATGGGCCGGGGACCAAGCTCACATCCGCCGGGCAGATACAGCGTGCAGCTTCCGCTGCGGCTCAGGAGCGGACCGAGAAAGGTGATGGAGGAGCGCATTTCGTGCATCATGGTTTCCGGAATCTCCGTGCAGGTGATGCCGGTATTGCGAATTTCCATCCTGCCCTGGGTCAGTCTGCAACGGCAGCCCAGATGGGTCAGGATCCGGCTTGCAGCATACACATCTGACAAAGCGGGGCACCGCTCCAGTACGATATCTCCATCGCAGAGCACAGCCGCGGAAAGCAGCGGCAGCACGCTGTTTTTTGCCCCCTGTACCGTAAGCTCTCCCCGGAGGGGATGCCCACCCTCAATGACCAGTTTTGATTCCGCCATTCTGCATCACCTCAAAAGCAATTTGTTTATCCTATGCTTCTGAGGAAAAATGGGTTCCGGTTATGCCTTCTGCAAAGAGGAAATTACCTTGTAAATGCGTTCATCCGTATCCGGTATCGCCAGCTCTGCAGCATGCTTTGCCATGGATTGCAGCTTTTCCGGATGTTCATACAGCGCCTTCACCTGTTCTACGATTCCTGCCGGCGTCACATCCTTCTGTTCTATGACAATAGCTGCTCCGGCTTTTCCCAGTACGCTGGCATTGTGGAACTGGTGATTCCCCGTGACAACCGGGGATGGGATAAGCAAAGAAGCTCTGCCCACGGCTTCCAGCTCTGCAAGGGTGGAAGCGCCGGCCCGGCATACCACCAGATCCGCTGCCGCCAGGCACACGTCCATATCGTTGATGTATTCGGAAATCCGGAGCCGGGGATTGCTGAGATCCACCCCCATATCCCCCATTGCCTTGGGAAAGCTCTCCCTACCCATGCCCCCATAGCCGTGAATATGGTTGATCTTCAGCTGATTGGCGGTATGCCAATGAATAACCTCCGCCATGGTTTCGTTAATGCACCCAGCCCCCAGACTGCCGCCAAAGGACAGGATGCACATGCCGTCATCAAAGCCCAGCTTTTTTCTTGCCTCCGCCCGGCTCTCCTGCAGAATGGACGCCCGGACAGGCAGCCCGGTTACGGTATAATTCACATTCTTGTCCAGATATTGCAGAGCCTCCTTGAAGGTAAGCATCACATGGGATACTTCCTTTGCCAGCAGCTTATTGGTCACGCCGGGATAGGCGTTCTGCTCGTGAATGGCGCAGGGCACCCCCAGCTTTGCTGCCATACGGATCACAGGACCGGATACATAGCCGCCGGTACCGATGGCAATATCCGGGCCGAAGCCGGTGACAATCTCCTTTGCCCGCTTGCCGGATGTAGCCAGATAGCGCAGCGCCTGGGCATTCCGCTTGATATTCTTCAGACTCAGCCGGCGCTGAAAGCCTGCCACATTGATAAACTCAATGGGATAGCCTGCCTGGGGAATGAGTCTGGCCTCCATACCGTTGGGTGTGCCGGCAAACAGGAACTCCGCCCCGGGATCATGCTGCCTGATAATGGACGCAATAGCCAGAGCCGGATTGATATGTCCCCCGGTTCCGCCGCCGGCAAGTAATACCTTCATATGATGTCCTCCTACTTCTCCAGATTCGCCTGTCGGGATACGTTCAGAATGATCCCCATTTCCGCAAGCTGCATGATAAGCGCAGTACCGCCGTAGCTGAAGAAGGGCAGACTGATGCCCGTGTTGGGAATCAGGTTGCTGACCACGGCGATATTCAGGAACGCCTGTAAGCCGATGTGCATAGTAAGTCCCAGCACCAGCAGGGTGCCCAGCTTATCCCGTGCCTTGGAGGCAATATAGAAGCCCCGGAACACCAGCAGTGCAAACAGCAGAATGACCACCACTGCCCCCACATAGCCCAGCTCCTCACAGACGATGGCAAACACAAAGTCATTCTTGGTTTCCGGCAGATACAGATACTTCTGCCGGGATTCACAGAAGCCCAGGCCAAACAGTCCCCCGGAGCCGATGGCGATCAGGGACTGGCAGGTCTGCCAGGTATCGTTCGCCGCAGTGGCTTCGTTGAAGGGATCCAGCCAGGTGGTGATACGGGTCATAAAATAGTTCTTCTTCGTCAGGATTACGGCAACCAGCAGTGCACAGCCTGCAAGCCCTGCACCACCCAGCTGGGTGATCTTCGCACCACCCACAAATACCAGCGTCAGTCCGATCAGTAAAATCAGGATTGTACCGGAAAGGTGGGGCTGCATCATCATCAGCACTGCGATGAGGCCGAGCATCAGGAAATAGGGCAGAATCCCCCGTTTGAATTCATGCATGTGGCTGTAGTTCTTCTCAATGAGCATGGAGAAAAATATCACCACTGCAAACTTCATAATCTCCGAGGGCTGGAAGACGATGGGGCCGATTTTCAGCCACCGTGTAACGTCGGTATCCGTAGACTTCCCCACAAACAGTACAAGTACCAGCATAACCAGTGCGGCAATGAAGATCCCGCCGCTGATCCAGAATTTCCGGAAGGAATGGTAATCAAAATAGGAGGCAATGTACATCACCGCCAGACCTATCCCTGCCATTTTCAGTTGCTTCACTGCATAATAGGTACCATCCATCCCTTCATCGATGGCGGTAGCATAGCTGGCGGAAAACATCATCAGGATTCCGATGGTCAGCAGAATCACCACAATCGTCAGGAAGGGCAGATCCACATAATGATAGCCCGGTACGTGTCTGTGGCGAGTATTGCTTTTTACTGAAGTAAGATTGGCTTCGTGGGCCATGTGAATGCCTCCTGTTTTTTCCGTGCACAAGCACCGTTGTGTTCCGCAGTACGGCGGGCATACCCTTCTGCTTTACAGCAGGACGGTCAGCACGCCCAGGGTTCCGGCGATCAGTCCGAACAGGGAGAAAGTCGCAACGATCTTGTATTCGCTGAAGCCGGACATCTCGAAATGATGGTGAATGGGGGACATTTTGAAAATCCGCTTGCCCTTTCCTTTTTCACCGGTTTTCTTGTAATGCTGCTTTGCTGTATACTTGAAATAGGAAACCTGGATGACAACGCTCAGCGCCTCCAGCACGTATACCAGTCCAATCAGAACCATAACCAGATGCTTATGGGTTGTAAGGCCGATGGCAACAAAGGCCCCTCCCAGATACATGGAGCCCGTATCCCCCATAAAGCACTTTGCCGGGTGCAGATTCCACACCAGAAAGCCCAGGCAGCCGCCGGCAATGGCAATGGCATACAGGGAAATCTCCCTGGAACAGATCATGGTAAAGGCAAGCATGGCAACCGCCGTGACCGTACCGCAAAGGCCATCCACGCCGTCCGTCAGATTTACGGCGTTGGACAGATAGATCATGAACAGAATCATAACCGGATAATACAGAAAGTGCAGATCCAGCCGGAAAAAGATGAGATCCAGCTCTGTGGAGTGATCCCCCAGTGCATACAGCACCGCCAGGAAGCCTGCACAAAGCAGGAACTGAGCAGCCATTTTCTGCTTCGGGCTAAGCCCCAGGTTCTGCTTTTTCACCGCTTTGATATAATCGTCCGCAAAGCCGATACAGGAAAACAGCAGCGAAAACGCCACGCATGCAATCAGCCGCAGCATACCGTTGCGGGTTTCCACAGCTGTGGTATCCGGCATACACTGGGTACGGTAAAGCACATAGCCGGCGATCACCGTAATCACAGAGCTGATGATAAACATGAAGCCGCCCATGATCGGCGTACCCTGCTTATTCTTGTGCCAGCGGGGGCCGATTTCCAGAATGGTCTGGCCGAAGTGAATTTTTTTCAGATATGGAATCAGGATTCTGCCGATGGCGCTTGCCAGCACCGCAGACAGAAGTGCAGTTGATAATGTGATCCAGATGATAGACATAATGCTGATCGCCCGTTGCCGGGCATCCCCTTTCCGTTATGATGCCAGTTCCGCAAAAAGCGCCTTTGCAACCGACTCCAGCTGCATGCCCCGGCTTGCCTTAAAAAGAATGGCATCTCCGGGCTGTATGGTGTGCCGCAGCTGCTCCGTCAGCGCTTCCTTCTCAAGAAAATGCTGTACCGGAACCCCCTGTCTGGCGGCTTCTTCTGCAATTGCACTGCTTTCCGGACCGCAGCAGAACAGCAGATCCACCTGATCCGGCTTAATCATACTGCCCACCATCCGGTGCAGCCGATCTGACTGTTCCCCAAGCTCCAGCATATCCCCCAGCACTGCAATCCGTCTGCCGGCAACGGACAGCTGACCCAGAACGGACAATGACGCACGCATGGAATCCGGGCTGGCATTGTAGCAGTCCAGAATCACGGTCTGCTCCCCCAGCTTCCGGATATTCTGTCGCATGCCGTCCGGCTGGTATGTATGCAGCGCACCGGCGATCTCCTCCGGCGCCATGCCGGCCAGCATGCCGATGCAGAAGGCTGCGGCCGCATTCATGACGTTATGCTCCCCGATACAGGGCAGGGTCACATGGGTGGCAGTACCCTGCCAGCAAAGGTCAAAGGAAGTGCTGCCCTGTTCGGTGACAATATGCTCTGCCCGGCAGTCCGCACCGATATTTTTAATGCCATAGGTATAGACCGGACGGGACAGGGTGGTTTTCAGGGGGATCAGATAAGGGTCATCCCCGTTGACAACCAGGGGTGCATCCACCGCCATACCATCCAGGATCTCCAGCTTTGCCCGGCAGATTCCCTCCTGGGAGCCCAGCTGGGCAATGTGGGAAAAGCCGATGTTGGTGATGACCCCGATACTGGGGGCCGCAGCCCTGGACAGCCGGGAAATCTCCCCGAAGTCGGACATTCCCATTTCCACCACAGCTGCCTGATAGGAAGAATCCAGACCCATCAGGGTTTTCGGCAGTCCGATTTCATTGTTTAGATTGCCGGCAGTTTTCAGCGTCTTGCAGTGTGCGTTCAGCACCAGCGCAATCATATTCTTGGTGGTGGTTTTCCCCACGCTTCCGGTTACCCCGACAAAGAAGGGCTGGAATTTCCGCCGGTAGTATGCCGCAAAGTCCAGCAGTGCCTTTCCCGTACTGTCCACTACGATACAGGGGCAATCCGGAATCACATGATCCGCAATCACAGCCACCGCACCCTGCCGGCATGCCTGACTAGCAAAGGTATGTCCGTCAAACCGGGCACCACGCAGGGCAAGAAACACGCAGCCGGGGGTAATGGTGCGGGTATCCGTGGATATTTCCGTCACCGCACAATCCGGGCAGCCCACGCAGGTGCCTCCCACTGCCTGTGCGATTTCTGTTAATGTAACCTGTTCCATACTGTCAGTCTCTTTTCTCTGTTGATTCGGAGGACTCTGCCGGATCCAGCAGGGCAAGGCCCTGTGCCACCACTTCCCGCTCATCCAGGTGAATGTGCTGATTGTCCGCCAGAATCTGATAATCCTCGTGACCCTTGCCTGCCAGCACAATCACATCCCCGGCACGGGCAATGCGCAGCGCATGCTGAATCGCTTCAATCCGATCCACTACCACGTCATAGGTCACAGTGCTGCCGGAAAGCCCGGCAAGAATATCGTCGATGATTGCCTCCGGCTTTTCATCCCGGGGATTGTCGGAGGTAATCACCAGGTGATCCGCATACTTTGCAGCAGCCTTTGCCATCAGGGGACGCTTGGCACTGTCCCGGTTACCGCCGCAGCCAAACAGGCAGATCAGTCTGCCCTCGGTATACCCCCCCACATTGGAGAGAATATTCTCAATGGCATCCGGCGTATGGGCATAATCACAGATCACGGAAAAATCCCGTCCGGTGGGAATGACCTCGCAGCGCCCCTTGACGCCCTTATACCGGGAAACCGAGGCAATAATCCGCTCAATGGGGATGCCGCATTTGAGGCAGGCACCCATTGCCGCTGTCACATTGGACACATTGAACATACCGGTCATTTTCATGGTAACCTGGTGGGACTTGCCCTCGCTGCAGAACCAGAAGCTGGTTTCCGTCGGCTTGATCTTGATGACATCCGCATAGAAATCCGCATTTTCGTGACAGCCGTAGGAAAATTTCTCACAGCTGATTTCCTTATACAGCCGCTGTCCGTAGGCGTCATCGATATTGCAGATGGCCAGGTCGCACACGTCAAAGAGCATGCGCTTTGCCTGATAGTAATCCTCCATATCCTTGTGATAATCCAGATGATCCTGGGTCAGGTTGGTGAACACGGCAATCTGGAAGTTCGTCGGGCCAATCCGGTGCTGTACCAGGCCGAAGGAGGAAACCTCCATCACCACCGTGTCACAGCCTGCCCGGTACATGCGATCAAAGAGCCGCATCAGATCAAAGGCCATGGGGGTGGTATTGTCTGTGTGCACTGCCTCGTCCCCGATCTCGTTCTGGATGGTACCCACCAGACCCACCTTATGTCCGTTATCCGTCAGAATGTACTTGATTACATTGGTCATGGTGGTCTTGCCGTTGGTACCGGTGACCCCGATCATTTTCATCTTCCGCTCCGGATGGTCAAACCAGGCAGCGCATGCCCTGCCGTAGGCAACCCGGGAATCCTGAACCAGGATCTGCCGGTCGCCCAGCCCCAGGTCACGCTCCACAACCACTGCCGCAGCACCTTTTTGCAACATATCCTCCGCAGCAGCATGGCCGTCAAAGCGGCTGCCCCTTATGCAGAAAAACAAACAGTCTTTCTGTACCCTACGGGTATCATCCACAAGCGCCGTAATCTCCTGATCCGGAAGCGCAGTCGGAATTCCTTCTAATACCTGATATAATTTCATCGCTTCATCCGCACTGCTGGGCAATGCGATCTCCTTTCTGTTTAATCAAGGGTCAGCCGGTCTGATGATCGTTGACCGCAAATTCTATTTCCATTACGCTCCACTTGGGAACGCTTGTTCCTGCTTCCAAAGACTGTGATACAATGGTAACATCGCTCCGGTCTGCGGATGCACCGGCAGTCACATAGTTCAGCCCGCTGGCTGCCAGCAGTGCATTGGCCTGGGACAGCTTCATGCCCACTACATTCGGAACCGTTACCGGATTTTCTGTCTCTATCGGCTCGGAATACAGAATCACCGTGCCGCCCTTGGGCACCTGCATGCCGGTGATGGGCGTCTGGGCGTATACATTCTCGCCTTCTCCCACAACCTCATACTTGAGCCCCAGGCTATCCAGCTTGGCTTTGGCCGTTTCCAGGGATTCGTCCTCCAAAAAGGGAACCTTCACATCTAGCTTTGCCTGCTCCTCTTCGGTATATTCAGGGTAATAGCCCAGATACGGCAGGGTCTTTTCCAGAACCTTTCTTGCATAGGGCACCGCAACCGTACTGCCGTAATAGGAAATGGTCTTGTTGGGTTCATCCGCCATAATCAGCAGGATAATCTCCGGATCATCTGCCGGGGCAAAGCATACATAGGATGCAACATACTGCATGTCATCCTCATCCGTAGCACTGGTGCTGCCGCCGATCTTCTGGGAGGTACCGGACTTGCCGCCGATGCGATAGCCCTTGATATAGGCGTTGCTGCCGCCGTTATTGTTCACCACATCCTCCAGTGCCTTCCGCATGGTAGAACTGGTTTCTTCCGAAATCACCTGACGCCGGATCTCCGGCTCGCTGGTCATTACCACATTGCCGTCCGTATCCACAATCTTGCTGACCACATAGGGCTTCATGAGATAGCCCCCGTTAATTACCGCCGCATAGGCTGTAATCATCTCAATGGGGGTGACAATATTGGTCTGGCCAAAGGAGCATGCCGCCAGTTCAACCGGGCCCATTTCCTCCAGAGGCTTGTAATAACTGGTAGCCTCACCGGGCAGATCGATGCCCGTCTTTTCCGTCAGTCCGAATGCGGAGAAATACTGGAAGAAATGATTTGCCCCCAGCCGTCTGCCGATCTCCATAAATGCCGGATTGCAGGAGTTCGTCAGAGCCGTGGTAAAATCCTGTGTGCCATGGCCGCTACGCTTATGGCAGTGAATCGGAGGAACACCATCCGCCACCACCACGCCGCCGGTACAGGTAAAGGTATCCGACAGCTTTACCACCGACTCCTCAAAGCCGGCGGATGCAGTAATGACCTTGAATACGGAGCCCGGCTGATACAGCTCGGTAATGGCTTTGTTCTTCCACTGCTTTTCCCGGGCATCCACATAGGCTGCCTTGTACTCCTCCTCCGGCAGACTGTCCAGATATGCCTGCACAGTGGGGTCTGCAATGGCATAGGGCTCATTCAGATCAAAGCCCGGACAGGTTGCCATTGCCAGCAGTGCTCCGGTCTTGGCATTCATGATAATGCCGCAGGCACGGTTGGCAACCTGAAACTTGGATACCATTTCAGTAAGATTGGACTCCAGATAGGTCTGGAGGGTGGTGTCAATAGTCAAATACAGGGAGTTGCCGTCCTGGGCGGCATAGGTTTTAGAGTACCGGTAGGGCATCTCGTTGCCGTTTACATCTTTTGCGGAAATGGTCTTGCCGTCCGTGCCCTGCAGATAATCATCGTACATAGCCTCCAGCCCGTACAAGCCGTCCCCATCTCTGTTGGTAAACCCAATCACCGCAGCGGCCATGGAATTCTGCGGGTAATACCGCTTGGTATCACTCTCTGTGGTGATAGAGGCGAAGCTGACAGTACGGTTTTTGATCTCGCCGCTTTCATCAACCTGCTGTCCCACTACCACATTGTTCACGTATTCCAGAATCTCGTCAGCAACCGGCTTTTCCACCTGGGTCTTGAGCACATAATACTGGGTATTTTTCTCCATTGCATCCAGAATGGTCTGCTCCTCAATGTCAAGCTTCTGGGCAAGGAACTGAACCAGCTCCTGCTTCTTGGCTGCATAATCCACCGGCGTATAGCTTCCGCCGTTCTTGGCTGCCTCCGCCTGACGCTCCGTTTCCTTTTCGATATAGCCGGACAGCTCCTTCCGGAACAGTGCCGGGTCAATGTAGATCTTATAGACCGTTGCGCTCTGGGCCAGAATCTTCCCGTTGCTGTCATAGATTGAGCCCCGGTTTGCCGGAATGGTAATGGAACCGAAATGGCTCTTGTTGGCCATATCCTGGTACTTCTTGTTCTGGAGAATGGATACCCGGAACAGGTTGATGATGACTGCAACCACCAGTACCAGCATCGCTCCAAGTACCCAGATATTCATCCGGGTTTTCATCTGCGCCGTGGTTTCATCTCTGTTTGACATGGACTGCTCCTTTCCATAGCCGTTATCTGAATACTCCGGATCACCGGGCCGGGCACAAAGGGCTGACCCTCAGGAAAGCACTCAGATAAGGGTTATTGAAAACAAGAAATAAGGCAAACAGGCAGGGATATTCCGATCTCCCCGCCTGTTGCCGATGCCTCACGGCATCCAATTTAATCGGCGAAGGAACATGGGGCTTGATGCAGGACCCCATATTCAATCGAAGCTGTGGCAGCACATCCTGCACCCGCCGGTGCAGGTCTCGCAGCGTGCCGCCTGCATTCTGTTTACACTCGCCTGTTGTCTTTGCTTTCTTTGTTCCGTACTTTGCAGCTGCGCTGTACATATTCTTCGCCGTTCCGTGCGGGGCTTTTGCCCTCTTTGACCGGAGCGACGCTCATTTTCTTCTGTTCCGGTATTTGCGTTGGGTATTTGCTCACTTCACTATATGTCTTATCCTTTCAGATATTCCATAAAGCTCTCGAATTTGTCCTTAATCCGGACAAACAGGTTCTTTTCCTCTTCAGGAATCTCCACCGAATCATCGGTCTGGAGTTGAATGTACTCTATCTGGGATTGATCCAGCTGCTGAAGACCAAGCTGCTGCTCGGCGTATTCCTCCACGCTTTTGATCGCCACCTTTGCCTCCAGGTCGGAGTGCATCCGTACATTCTCGCTTTGAATGATCTCGTACTCTTTGGTTTCTTTTGCTATCTGGCCATAGATCTCATTGGTCTGTACCCTGCCATAAATCACGGCGCCAAGCAGTGTGATGGTAAAGGCCGCCGCCAAAAACGCTTTCGGTGCAGAGCCTTTTTTCTGTGTGCTTCTCCTCATGCTTATTTCGGGGGTGCTGATTTCAGTTCGTCTGGAGCGACGGATTTCCGGCTGGAATTCCGGCTGACTTTCGGGCTGCAGCTTCGGCGCAGTATTGCCGTGCATGTAGCTCTGCTGGCTTATGCGGTAACGCTCTTCGGCTGACAATACGTTATCCTGCTGCAGGAAATCATACATTGCTGCATCGTTTGCCACAACAACACCTAACTCCTTTCTATAATTCTGAGTTTGGCACTTCTGCTTCTGTGATTCTCTTCCAGCTCTTCCGGTCTTGCTTCAATCGGCTTACGGTTTACCAGTCTGCCCTGCGGTGTGTGTCCGCATACGCAAACAGGAAAATCCGGCGGACAGATACAGCCCTTGCACCATGCCGCAAATTTCTGCTTGACCAGTCGATCCTCAAGAGAGTGGAACGTGATTACTGCAAGTCTTCCTCCCGGCTTCAGACATGCAAACGCCGCGTCAAGTCCGGACGCCAGATGATCCAGCTCTCCGTTTACTGCGATTCTGATTGCCTGGAAGGTTTTTTTACACGGATTTTTCTCGCGGCGAACCTTTGCCGGAACACCGGCTTTGATCAGCTCCGCAAGCTGCAGGGTTGTTTCAATCGGTTCCTTCTGACGTGCTTCCACAATCTCTGCCACGATTCGCCTTGCATATTTCTCTTCTCCGTATTCAAAGAGAATTCTGACAAGCTCCTCCGGAGAGGCTGTGTTGACCAGATCCCGTGCCGAAACACCGGTCTGACTCATTCGCATATCCAGCGGCGCATCCACGTGATAGGAGAAGCCGCGGGAACCCGTATCAAGCTGGTGGGATGATACGCCCAGATCCAGCAGAACACCGTCCACCAGGGAGATTCCCTGTTCGTCCAGCACCTGTCTGATCTGTGAAAAATTGCGTTGAACCACCACCGCCGGGTATTGGGCAAGACGCTTGTCCGCAGTCTTTACCGCATCAGGGTCTCTGTCGAGTGCGATCAGCTTACCGCCGCCAGTCAGCTGCTTTGCAATCCGCAGTGCATGTCCAGCACCACCGACTGTTCCGTCAACATAAATGCCGTCGGGCTTCACGCCGAGTCCTTCAATTGTTTCCTCCGGCAGAACCGAAATATGATGAAATTCCATTTCATTCTCCATCAGACTTATAACTCACCCATGACCTCCATCAGTTCCGTTGTGTCGAACGCGTTGTTGAAATCATCCCATGCCGTCTTGTCCCATATCTCTGCCACATTGCACGCACCGATGACCATAACATCCTTGTCCAGGCCCGCATACTCCCGCAAGTGCTGCGGAATCAGTACCCGGCCCTGCTTGTCAGGGTTCAGCTCACCTGCGCCGGAAAACAAAATACGACGTACATTCGCACTTTTTGCCTGGGGCAGCTGTGCAATCTTGTCGGACAGCTTCTCCCATTCTTCCTGGGAATACACTGTCAGGCAGGGCTTATCAATGGTTTTGGTGACATAGAACGTTTCGCCAAGTATCTCCCGGAGCTTTGTAGGAAAGCTGACTCTGCCTTTGGCGTCCATATTATGCAGGAATTCGCCCATCAGAATCTTTGCCATGTCCTACACCGCCCTTTCCTATACTTCGCTTTCGCTTGTTCCCCACTTTGTACCACAGAATGGAGTTACAACACCACTTTTCACCGTGCAATATCATTATACAGTATTTTTACATAGAAAGTCAATCATTTTTCATAGAAAGGGCGCACCAAATCCGCCAAATTTTATTTGAAAATTTTGTGTATCATACATAAAAAACACCCGTATCCCCTGGGTGGGGCATACGGGTAAAAGAAAACGCGCAGATTTTTCTGCGCGTTCCTGATCTATTGCATTATACCAGCTGGATGATTGCCATCTCTGCTGCATCGCCCCGACGGGGACCTGTCTTGATGATTCTGGTATAGCCGCCGTTCTTGTCCGCATACTTCGGTGCGATTTCATCGAACAGCTTCTTCGCAACGCTCTCCTTGGTCACATATGCAAATACCTGGCGCTTAGCATGCAGGTCATCGTTCTTGCCGATGGTGATCATCTTCTCAGCAACTGCACGGACTTCCTTTGCGCGTGTCACTGTGGTTTCGATCTGACCGTTCTCCAGCAGGTAGGTAACCATAGCTCTGAGCATAGCCTTTCTATGATCTGTTGTTCTGCCTAACTTTCTCGTACCCGGCATCGTATATCACTCCTTTTCTGGTTATTCTTCCTCGGAACTCAGGTCAAAGCCCAGAGACTGGAGCTTTTCCTTAACCTCATCGAAGGATTTCTTACCGAGGTTCCGAACCTTCATCATTTCTTCTTCGGACTTGTTGATCAAGTCATCCACTGTGTTAATTCCGGCGCGCTTCAGGCAATTGAAGGAACGCACGGATAAGTCAAGTTCCTCAATGGTCATCTCAAGGATTTTTTCCTTACCCTTATCGTCTTTTTCGACCAAAACTTCTGCGATGCTTGCCTCTTCAGACAGATCCACAAAAAGCTTCAGATGCTCGTTGAGGAGATTGGCTGCCTGTGACAGCGCTTCCTTTGCGGAAATGGTCCCGTCGGTCCACACTTCCATCGTCAGCTTGTCATAGTCGGTAACCTGACCCAGCCGAGTGTCCTCAACTGTGTAGTTTACCTTCAAAACAGGAGTATAAATACTATCAACCGCAATGACATCAATCGGAAGGTTCGGCATCAGCTGCTTGTTGCGCTCAGCGGATACATAACCTCTGCCCTTATCAAGGGTGATCTCCATATAGAGGGATGCGTCCTTGCCCAGGGTTGCAATATGCATGCCCGGATCAAGAATATTCACCTCAGAGTCAGTCTTGATATCGCCCGCAGTGACTTCACATTCACCGGTTGCTTCAATGTAAACGGTCTTGGGACCGTCTCCATAAAGCTTTGCAGTCAGACCCTTGATGCTCAGGATGATCTCTGTGACATCCTCCTTAACACCGGGGATCGTGGACAGCTCATGGTGTACGCCGTCAATCTTTACAGAGTTGACTGCGACACCGGGCAGCGAGGAGAGCAGTACTCGTCTGAGGCTGTTGCCGAGCGTAATACCGTAGCCACGCTCAAGCGGAGCCAAAACGAATTTACCGTATTTCCCGTCACTTCTCAGTTCGACAGTGTCAATTTCCGGCTTCTCTATTTTTTCCAGCATATAAACCCTCCTATTTCGCAATCACTTTTGTTCTTGTGGGGATTTTGCAATGTACGCCAACAATACGAAAATGATTACTTGGAGTACAGCTCGACGATCAGGTGAGCTTCTACCTCGTAGTCCAGATCCTCAACCTTGGGCATACGCGTTACCTTAACAGAGAAGTTTTCCTTGTTTGCTTCCAGCCACAGCGGAACCGGACGGTTTGCAGTCTGCTCCAGCACGTCCTTGAACTTCTGGCTGGATCTGCTGCCCTCGTACAGAGCGATCACATCGCCTTCCTTTACACGATAGGAGGGAATATTGACTCTCTGGCCGTTTACGGTAAAGTGTCTGTGAGTTACCAGCTGACGGGCTTCTCTTCTGGTGAGAGCCATGCCCATTCTGTAAGCAACGTTGTCGAGTCTGGATTCCAGCAGGGTGATCAGGTTGTCGCCGGCCTTGCCTTCCATCTTCTCGGCAATCTCGAAGTAGTGGTAGAAGGGCTTTTCCAGAACGCCGTAGATAAACTTCAGCTTCTGCTTTTCCTTCAGCTGCATGCCGTACTCAGAAACCTTTTTTCTGTTGTTTGCGTTGGGATTTCTGTTAGAATTCTTGGAAATGCCCATAACCATCGGGCTGATTCCCAGATGTCTGCATCTCTTCAGAATCGGTTCTTTACTTACTGCCATTTCATATACCTCCTTGAATACTAGACGCGGCGTCTCTTGGGAGGACGGCATCCGTTGTGGGGAATCGGTGTAACGTCCTTGATGAGCTTAACCTCCAGACCAACAGTCTGCAGTGCTCTGATCGCAGCCTCACGGCCGGAACCCGGTCCCTTTACATAAACTTCAACAGACTTCAGACCATGCTCCATAGCAGCCTTTGCAGCGGTCTGTGCTGCGAACGGTGTGGACTTCTTGGAACCTCTGAAGCCCATCTCACCTGCGCTTGCCCAGGAGATGACGTTGCCCTGCGTATCACTGATGGTAACGATGGTGTTGTTGAACGTAGACTGGATATGAACTGCGCCGTTTTCAATGTTCTTCCGCTCTCTGCGTCTTCTTACGGTAGTGATCTTCTTACCCTTCTGCTGTGCCAAAGTTCATTCCCTCCTTTACTTCTTCTTGTTAGCGATGGTCTTAACCGGACCCTTCCGGGTTCTTGCGTTGGTCTTTGTGCGCTGACCGCGAACCGGCAGACCCTTACGGTGACGAACGCCCCGGTAGCAGCCGATTTCAACCAGTCTCTTGATATTGAGCGCAACCTCACGACGCAGGTCACCCTCAACGGTGTAGTGCTTGTCGATGTAATCACGGAGCAGTGCTACATCGGATTCAGTCAGATCCTTCACACGGGTATCCGGGTTTACACCGGTCTCCTTGAGGATGGTTGCCGCAGTATTGCGGCCGATGCCGTAGATATACGTGAGGCCGATCTCGACTCTCTTGTTCTTCGGCAGATCCACACCAGCAATTCTTGCCATTGGTTTCTTACACCTCCATTATATTGTCAAGGGATCAACCCTGACGCTGCTTATGCTTCGGGTTTTCACAGATGACCATGACTTTTCCCTTGCGCTTAATAACCTTGCACTTTTCGCAAATCGGTTTTACGGAAGGTCTTACTTTCATTGGAAATACCTCCTTCTTCGTATCAGAAATGCATCAGCATCTCACGTTCCTTGTTAGAGCGCTTACTTCGCTCTCCATGTGATTCGGCCCTTTGTCAGGTCATAAGGGGACATTTCAATGGTCACCTTATCGCCGGGAACGATACGGATGTAGTTCATTCTCAGCTTGCCTGACACATGTGCCAGAATAATGTGCTTGTTGGGAAGCTCCACACGGAACATTGCATTCGGCAATGCTTCCAGCACAACACCCTCAAGCTCGATTGCATCTTCCTTAGACATACATAACCTCCTATCAATCAGCCTGTTCCCTGTAGTCTCGCAGCAGGGTTCTCAGCTTCTTATCGGTGATCCCGTTCAGATCCATTACAGTACAGGTCCTTCTCAGGTGCTTACGCCGCTTGTGCTTTGGCTTGCTGAGCTTTCTGCGGTCGCCGTCTGCGATCCATACAAACTCACCATCCAACGCAGTTACAACAAAGAATCCGTCTGCGTCCCGTCCTGCAACAGCCCGGACGACCATGCCAACCTCCAGTTCCACTGTACACCTCCGTTTAAGGCTGTGTCAGAATCACAGGCCCATTCGGTGTGACGGCGATGCTGTGCTCAAAGTGTGCGGAAAGCGAACCGCTCTGTGTCAGAACCGTCCAGCCGTCCTTCAGCACTCGCACACCCTCGCCCTTGACATTGATCATCGGTTCAATACAAAAGGTCATGCCGGATACCAGGCGTATCCCATGTCCCGGCTTCCCGTAATTCGGTACTTCAGGTGATTCGTGCAGTTCCCTGCCGATGCCGTGTCCGCAATACTGCTTCACCACAGCATATCCTCTCGAAACGCAATACTCTTCAACCGTATGGGAAACATCTCCCATGCGTGCGCCGACGACCGACGCAGCGATTCCGGCATACAGGCTTGCTTCTGTAACTTCGAGAAGCTTTTTTGCCTCGTCAGAAATATGTCCCACTGCAAAAGTTGCACAGGTGTCGCCGTGAAAGCCATTGTAGCAAGCCCCCACATCCACACTGACAATATCTCCGTCTGCAATTTTCCGCTTGGAGGACGGGATGCCGTGAATGACCTCATTGTTAATGGAGATGCAGGCGCTGCCTGTAAAGCCGCCGTATCCCAGAAAGGACGGTGTTGCGCCGCAGCTCACAATGTAGTCATGCACGATTTTGTCCAGTTCCTTGGTGGTCATCCCCGCCCGAACGGATTCCCCGGCCAGCTTCAGCGCACCACCGGCAATTTTGCCGGCTGCACGAAGCTTTTCCAGGTCGGTATTGGATTTCACGCTGATCATGGGTTTACGCCCCCACAGCCTTCAGAGTCAGCTTGGAGGTTTCGGAAACCTCTTCCTGACCGATTACGGTTTCCAGCTTGCCCCGCTGTTCATAAAACGCCTTCAGCGGTGCAGTCTGCTCGTGGTATACCTTCAGCCGCTCCAGCACAGTGGCCGGCTCGTCATCCTTGCGGATTACGGTATTCCCGCCGCACTTGTCGCACTTGCCGGATACCTTGGAAGGCTTGAAATCCGTATGATAGGATGCGCCGCAGTCCTCACAGACACGTCTGCCGGACAGGCGCTTGGAAATGGTTTCATCCGGAACATAGATCTCAACGACCTTGTCAATGTTCACACCCATAGCCTCCAGGGCTTCAGCCTGAGGAACCGTTCTGGGGAATCCATCGAGAATGAACCCGTTTTTGCAGTCATCCTGTGCAATACGGTCTTTCAGGATACCGATTACAACTTCGTCAGAAACCAGTGCGCCGCTTTCCATAGCAGCCTTGGCCTTCAAACCAAACTCGGTACCGTTCTTGACAGCTTCACGCAGAATGTTGCCTGTTGAAATCTGGGGAATGGACAATGCTGCAGAAATGACTTCTGCCTGTGTACCCTTGCCTGCGCCAGGAGCGCCCAAAAGAATCAGATTCATATGCAGTGTCCTCCTTAACCCAGGAAGCCCTTGTGATGACGCATCATCATCTGGGATTCCAATGTGCGGACAGTCTCAAGTGCTACGCTTACTACGATCAGAATGGAGGTACCGCCCATGGAAAGGCCGCTCATATCCGGCAGAGCCTTTGCAAAGAAGATCGGGAAGATCGCAATCAGACCCAGGAAGATCGCACCTGTCAGAGTAATCTTTGACAGGATTCTCTGAATGTAATCAGAGGTGGGCTTACCGGGACGGATGCCGGGGATACCGCCGTTGGACTGACGCAGGTTGTTTGCAATTTCAACCGGATTGTACTGCATGGAAACATAGAAGTAGTTGAATGCCACGATCAGGATGAAATACAACGCTGCATAGCCATAGGACTGTGTCTTGAAGAATGCGATGAAATAATAGTAAATCTTTGCGCCGATGGATGCGCCCTCCGGATTTGCAACCGGTTCAATGAACAGGCTCAAGGTATTCGGCAGGGACATAAATGCCATGGCAAAGATGATCGGCATAACACCGCTCATGCAAACCTTAATCGGAATGTGTGTGCTCTGGCCGCCGTACTGCTTTCTTCCTACCACACGCTTTGCGTACTGGATGGGAATCCGGCGCTCTGCTTCGTTCATCAGCACGATAAAGGTAATCATGGCAACGAACAGCAGACCTACCAGCGGAACAACAAACACGTACTTCTGAGAGTTGGTGAACATCAACTGGATTGCAGTACCCACATCCTTGGGCATTCTCGCAATGATGCCGGCGAACAGGATCATGGAGGTACCGTTGCCGATGCCGTTTTCACTGATCCGGTTACCCAGCCACATAACCAGCATAGAACCGGCCACAAAGCTGCCGATAATGACGATTGCAGCAAAAATACCATAACCGCCGTCTACATACTTGATTGCCGACATCTTGTTCTTCAGCGTCAGATAATAAGCAAAGGACATGAAGATGGAAAGGCCAAAGGAAACAAACGCTGTGATCTTGTTGAGCGTCTTTCTGCCTTCCTCGCCCTCGCTCTGCAGCCGCTCCAGAGGAGGCAGCGCATAGGTCAGAAGCTGGACAATGATGGAGGCGTTGATGTACGGCGTGATGGACAGGGAGAAGATTGTTGCCTGGGACAGCGCACCACCCGTCAGGATGTTGAGGTATTCCAGGAAGTTTCCGCCCGTTGCCGCACTGCTCATCCAGGTGGATACCAGCTGATTATCCAGGAACGGAACAGTGATGGCACTGCCCAACCGGAAGATGACAATGATGAATAGTGTGTAGAGGAGCTTTTTGCGAAGCTCAGGAATAGCCCATGCCTTCCTTAAGGTCTGAAACACACTACATCACCTCTGCTTTCCCGCCAGCCTTCTCGATTTTCTCGATTGCACTCTGTGAGAATTTAGCAGCCTTTACTGTAAGCTTTGCAGTCAGCTCGCCGTTGCCGAGCACCTTCACGCCATCGTATTCCTTCTTGATCAGACCGGAAGCCTTCATCAGCTCAGCGTCCACAACAGTACCGTCAACAAACTTATTCAGATCTGCAACATTTACAATTGCAAACTTTGTAGCGAAAATGTTGTTGAAGCCTCTCTTGGGGATTCTTCTGCTCAGCGGCATCTGACCGCCCTCAAAGCCGATTCTTACGCCGCCGCCGGAACGTGCATTCTGTCCCTTGTGGCCCTTACCAGCAGTCTTGCCCTGGCCGGAGCCGTGACCTCTGCCGATGCGCTTGCTAGCCTTGGTAGAACCCTCTGCCGGGGATAATTCGTGTAACTTCATTGTTCGCACCTCCTTGCGTTAAGCGTCCTGTACCTGGATGAGGTGGGAAATCTTATTGATTTTTCCCTCTGTCTGAACATTGTCAGGCTGTACGGTGGAATCACCGATCTTTTTAAGACCAAGAGAATGCGCCGTGTCAATCTGGTCCTGCTTTCTGCCAATCAGGCTCTTTACAAGCGTAATCTGTTTAGCCATGTCGCTCTCTCCTTATCCTAAAATTTCCTTAACGGACTTGCCTCTCTTTTCTGCAACTTCCTTTGCAGTTGTGCAGGAAGCAAGACCGTTGATGGTTGCACGTACCACGTTGCAGGGGTTGTTGGAACGCAGGGACTTTGTACGGATGTCCTTGATGCCTGCAACTTCAATGACCGCACGAACCGGACCGCCGGCAATCACACCGGTACCGGGAGCAGCGGGCTTCATCAGCACGCGGCCTGCGCCGAATGCACCGATTACCTCATGAGGAATGGTTGTGCCCTTCAGCGCAATCTTCACCAGGTTCTTCTTGGCGTCTTCAATACCCTTGCGGATGGCGTCCGGCACTTCACCGGACTTGCCGATGCCGAAACCAACAGTACCATTGCCGTCACCCACTACAACCAGTGCAGCGAACTTCATGATACGACCGCCCTTGACTGTCTTGGATACACGGTTGATTGCAACGACCTTTTCTGTAAGCTCCATTGCGGAAGCGTCAATCATAGCCAACGTGTTTTCCCTCCTTACTTGGAATTGGACGGATTCTCAAAGGAAAGTCCGCCTTCTCTTGCGCCGTCAGCAAGCTCCTTCACACGACCGTGATACAGGTAACCGCCTCTGTCGAATACCACATTCTTGATACCCTTTGCCAGCGCATTCTTTGCGATCTGCTCGCCAACCTTCTTCGCGCCATCCTTGTTGCCGCCGTCTGCGTCAAAATCCTTGGAAAGACTGGAAGCAGAAGCAAGTGTCACACCGTTTACGTCGTCAATGATCTGTGCGTAAATGTGCTTGGAGGAGCGGAAGACATTCAGACGCGGATAAGCCGGAGTACCGGAAATCTTTGCGCGGACTCTGCGGTGTCTTTTAGCTCTGGCCTTGTTGCTGTCTACCTTTTTTACCATAGCGATTCACTCCTTACTTACTTTTTGCCCTTGCCGGCCTTACCTTCCTTGCGGACGATATGCTCACCGGCGTATTTGATGCCCTTGCCCTTATAAGGCTCCGGCGGACGCTTCTCGCGGACTTCAGCTGCGAACTGACCTACAGCCTGCTTGTCAACACCGCTGATGACAATCTTGTTGGGCTGGGGAACCTCAATGGTGATTCCGTTGCCCTCAGATACGATCACCTGGTGGGAGAAGCCCAGGTTCATCACCAGGTCATGACCCTGCTTTGCTGCACGATAGCCGACACCCTCGATCTCCAGGGTCTTGCTGTAACCGTTGGTCACACCCTCGATCATGTTGGCAATCAGTGTTCTGGTCAAGCCGTGGAGGCTTCTGTTGATATTGGTATCGTCCGGACGGGTAACCTGGATCACGCCGTCAGAGATCTCAATGTTCATTGCTGTGGATAACTGCTTGGAAATTTCGCCCTTAGGACCCTTCACCGTCATAAAGTTGCCGTCGCACTTCACATCAACACCGGCAGGGACACTAATCGGCATTCTACCTATTCTTGACATTACCGTGTCCTCCTTACCAAATAAATGCGAGTACTTCGCCGCCGACGTTCAGCTCACGGGCCTTCTTGTCAGTTACGATTCCCTTAGAAGTGGAAACGATGGCGATTCCCAGACCCTTGCGGACCTTGGGCATATCTTCACAGCTAGAATAAATACGCAAACCCGGTTTGGAAACCCGACGCAGGCCGGTGATGATGGGCGACTTGTTCTCGCCGTACTTCAGGGTGATTCTGATAATCCCCTGCTTGCCGTCCTCAATGATCTGGAAGCCCTTTACATAGCCCTCGTCTACGAGAATCTGTGTAATTGCCTTCTTGACATTGGAGGCGGGAACGTCAACCGTGGCGTGCTTTGCAGAATTCGCATTGCGGATTCTGGTCAGTAAATCTGCGATAGTATCAGTAATTTGCATGCCGAATGACCTCCTTTGTTAATTTACCAGCTTGCTTTCTTCACACCCGGAATCTGACCGTCATGTGCAAGCTCTCTGAAGCAGATACGGCAGATGCCGAACTTTCTGAGATAAGCATGCGGTCTTCCACAAATCTTGCATCTGTTGTATGCTCTTGTGGAGAACTTGGGAGCTTTCTGCTGCTTGTTAATCATTGCCTTTTTTGCCATTTCGATGAATCCTCCCTATCACTTCACAAACGGAGCGCCCATCAGTGTCAGCAGCTCTTTCGCTTCTTCGTCTGTGTTTGCGGTTGTAATGAAGTTGATATCCATACCCCGTACCTTGTCGATCTTGTCGTACTCGATCTCAGGGAAGATCAGCTGTTCCTTAATACCGGTGGAGTAATTGCCTCTGCCATCGAAAGAATTCGGGTTGATGCCTCTGAAGTCACGAACCCGGGGGAACGCAACGTTGAACAGCTTGTCTACGAACTCGTACATCTTCTCGCTGCGCAGCGTTACCTTTACGCCGATCGGCATGCCCTCACGGAGCTTGAAGTTTGCAACGGACTTCTTTGCGCGGCAGATAACCGGCTTCTGACCGGTGATTGCTGCGATGTCAGCCATAATTGCGTCGATCACCTTTGCGTTTTCTTTTGCTTCGCCAGCGCCTACATTGATGACAACCTTGTCAAGCTTCGGAATCTGCATCACACTCTTGTAGCCGAACTTCTTCATCATTGCAGGAGCGACAGTGCTGACATAATAATCTTTTAATCTTGCCATTCTCGTTCTCCTCCTATCAGAAATTGTGGCCGCACTTCTTGCAGATACGGATGGGCAGCTTCTTCTCTACGCCTGCGCCGTTGGTCTTGGTCTCGAAACCGTGGCCAACACGGGTGGGCTTGCCGCACTTGGGGCAAACGACCTGAACCTTGCAAGCATAAATCGGAGCCTCAGCCTTGACAATGCTGCCGGGCTGACCCATTCTGGTGGGCTTCACATGCTTGGTGATCATGTTGATGCCCTCAACGATCACCTTGTTCTCAGAGGGGCTGACCTCAAGTACCTTGCCGGTCTTGCGGGTCTTGGACTCGCCCTTTACATACTTGTCTTCTCTGTCACCTGTAAGGAGCACGACTGTGTCACCTGTTTTAACATGTAACTTATTCATCATGACACCTCCATTACAATACTTCGGGCGCAAGGCTCAGAATCTTGAGGTAGTCCTTCTCACGAAGTTCTCTTGCGACCGGTCCGAAAATACGGGTTCCCTTCGGGTTCTTATCCTCTTTGATGATAACGGCTGCATTCTCGTCGAAACGGATGTAGGTACCATCTTCTCTCCGCAGGCCTTTTGCGGAACGAACAATTACAGCCTTTACAACGTCGCCCTTTTTAACAACGCCGCCGGGTGTTGCTTTCTTAACAGAAGCCACAACCACATCGCCGATGTTCGCATATCTTCTGCGGGTACCGCCCAGCACACGGATGCACATCAGTTCCTTTGCACCGGTGTTGTCAGCGACCTTCAAGTAAGATTGCATCTGGATCACAGCGAGTTCCTCCTTTCAGAAGCTCCAACGGAACTTCCGCTCAATACTATATTACTTTGCCTTTTCAATGATGTTGGTCACACGCCATCTCTTGTCCTTGGACATGGGGCGGGTTTCCATTACTTCTACGCGGTCGCCGATGCGGCATGCGTTCTGCTCATCGTGAGCCTTCAGCTTTACAGTGCGCTTGATGATCTTCTTGTAAAGCGGGTGCTGTACGTTATCAACGATTGCAACAACAACGGTCTTGTCCATCTTGTCGCTTACAACCTTGCCGACTCTTGTCTTTCTCAGGTTTCTTTCAGACACAGCAAACTCCTCCTTCTCTTACTGATTCGCGTCTGCCGCACGAAGAACAGTCTTGATGCGCGCGATGTCCTTCTTTACATCCTTCAGACGAGCTGTGTTATCCAGCTGATTGACAGCATGCTGAAAACGGAGAGAGAAGAGCTCTTCCTTCAGGCTGACCAGCTTTTCGTTCATTTCTTCAACGGACAGATCTCTGATTTCAGTCGCTTTCATTACTGCTCCCCTCCTTGTTCAGCTTTCTTTACAAACTTGCATTTAACCGGCAGCTTGTGCATAGCAAGACGCAGCGCCTCTCTTGCAGTTTCCTCAGGAACGCCTGCGATCTCGAACATTACTCTGCCCGGCTTTACAACAGCTACCCAGTATTCCGGTGCGCCCTTACCTTTACCCATTCGAGTACCCAGGGGCTTGGAAGTCACGGGCTTATCCGGGAAAATCTTGATCCATACCTGACCGCCACGCTTGATGTAACGTGTCATTGCAATACGGGCAGATTCGATCTGATTGGAGGTGATCCATGCCGGCTCCAGGGACTGGAGACCGTAATCACCGTAGGAAACCTGATTGCCTCTGAGTGCCTTACCGGTCATACGACCTCTGTGCACACGACGATATTTAACTCTCTTCGGGAGCAGCATTATCGGTTACCTCCTTCTCTTCTGGAATCACGTGCCTTGAAGCCGCCGTTTCTGTTGTCACGGCCGTTTCTGTCGTCCCGGCGCTTTCTTTCCGGTCTTGCTTCCGGCTTCTTTTCGTACTTAGCCTTCTCAGCAGCAGCCTTTGCAGCGTCGCCCTTGAGAACCTCACCCTTGTAGATCCATACCTTTACGCCAAGACGGCCGTAGGTGGTATGTGCCTCAGCGGTGCCGTAGTCAATGTCAGCACGGATGGTCTGCAGCGGAATGGTGCCCTCGTGATAGGTCTCGCTTCTTGCGATTTCTGCGCCGCCCAGACGGCCGGAAACACGGGTCTTGATCCCCTTTGCGCCCAGACGCATAGCACGACCGATGGACTGCTTCATTGCACGTCTGAAGGAAACACGGTTCTCCAGATCCAGCGCAATCTTCTCAGCAACCAGCTGAGCATTCATATCAGGCTGCTTAACTTCAATGATGTTGACAGCAACCTGCTTCTTCATCATAGCTTCCAGCTGCCCGCGGAGCTTCTCGATTTCTGCGCCGCCTCTGCCGATTACAACGCCGGGCTTTGCGCAGTGGATGTTGATTCTAACCTTTTCAGCGAATCGCTCAATTTCGATCTTCGGAACACCTGCAGCGTACAGGCTCTTCTTGATGAAGTTACGTACGTTGTAGTCTTCTACCAGTGTATCGCCGAAATCTGCCTTGTTCGCAAACCAGCGAGAATCCCAATCCTTGATAACGCCAACACGCAGACCGTGCGGATTTACTTTCTGGCCCATAGTTAACCTCCTTGGGATTATTCTTTTTCTTTCACAACAAGTGTGATGTGGGATGTTCTCTTCAGGATTCTGAAGGCTCTGCCCTGTGCTCTAGGCATAACCCGCTTCATAATCGGACCGGGGCATACGAAGCACTCGGAAACATACAGGTCATCCTTGTTCATGTTGTGATTGTTCTCAGCGTTTGCCATAGCGGACTTCAACAGTTTTGCCACCATCGGGCTTGCAGCCTTCGGTGTCAATTCAAGTGTAGCCAATGCAATGTCAACAGGCTTGTTCCGGATCAGATCCAGAACGATCTGCACCTTTCTCGGTGCGATGCGAGCATTTCTCAAATACGCTCTAGCTTCCATTTGAACTCCTCCTTCCGCTACTTATTACTTCTTGCCGTTGTTCGATGTCTTGGAACCAGCATGACCCTTATAGGTTCTGGTGGGGGCAAATTCGCCCAGCTTGTGACCAACCATATCCTCTGTAACGTAAACCGGAACATGCTTGCGGCCATCGTGAACTGCGATTGTGTGTCCAACGAAATCAGGGAAAATCGTGGAGGAGCGGCTCCAGGTCTTGAGAACCTTCTTTTCGCCGGCCTCATTCATAGCCATAATCCGCTTCAGCAGAACCTCCTGTACGTAAGGTCCCTTTTTAATACTTCTGCTCATGAATCAGTTCCTCCTTTCCGCTTATTTCCCGTTTCTTCTCTTTACGATATACTTGTCAGTGCGGTTGTGGGTCTTACGGGTCTTATAACCCAGAGCAGGCTTGCCCCAAGGTGTAACAGGGCCCGGACGTCCAACCGGCGCCTTACCTTCACCACCGCCGTGGGGGTGATCGCAGGGGTTCATAACGGAACCGCGGACTGTAGGTCTGATACCCATATGACGAACACGACCAGCCTTACCGTAGTGTACGTTTTCATGGTCAATATTGGAAACCTGACCGATGGAAGCCTTTGCACCAATCGGAACCTTTCTCATCTCGCCGGAAGGCAGACGAATCAGGGCGTAGTCATTTTCCTTACCCATCAGCTGAGCCATGTTGCCAGCGGAACGAACCAGCTGTGCGCCTCTGCCCGGATACAGCTCAATGTTGTGAATGAAGGTACCAACCGGAATATTCAGCAGGGGCAGTGCGTTGCCCGGCTTGATATCAGCGTCAGCACCGGAACGGACAACATCGCCAACCTTCAGATCGTGGGGAGCCAGAATGTATCTCTTCTCGCCGTCCTCATACTGAACCAGAGCAATGAATGCGCTGCGGTTCGGATCGTACTCGATGGTCAGAACATTTGCGTTGATACCGTCCTTGTCACGCTTGAAGTCGATGACACGGTACTTTCTTCTGTTTCCGCCGCCTCTGTGACGAACGGTGATACGGCCATAGCTGTTTCTGCCGGAATTCTTCTTGAGGGGCTCAAGCAGACTCTTTTCCGGATCAACCTTGGACAGCTGCGTATAGTTGGTAACCGTCATGTTACGGCGGGAAGCAGTTGTCGGTTTATAGGTCTTGATTGCCATTTGCGTGTTTCACTCCTTATATAATGCATTTTGCGGGAGCATTCTCCCATACCGGAAGCGCGATTAATACATGCCGTCGAAGAACTCGATGGTGCTCTTGCGCTTCTTGCCGTCCTTACCGGGCTTGGGATCCTTACTTACGGTAACGATCGCCTTCTTCCAGTCAGCGGTCTTGCCGACATATCTGCCGACCCGCTTTACACGGCCTCTGCAGTTCATGGTATGAACCTTTTCAACCTGTACGTCAAACAGCTCTTCCACTGCCTTGGCAATCTCCAGCTTGTTTGCGTCCTTGGCTACCTTGAAAGTGTACTTGCCGAGGGGAAGAAAATCCATGCTCTTCTCCGTGATGATCGGCTTCAAGATAATATCCTGTGCAGCTTTCATTATGCGTACACCTCCTCGATCTGACCAACGGCATTCTTAACCACGATGAACTTGTCATAGTTGAGAATATCGTAAACATTCAGTGTGTTGACAGCAGCTGTCTTTACGCCGGGGATGTTAGCAGCGCTCTTGATGACCTTCTTGTCTGCTTCTGCAGTAACGATCAGTGCCTTGCCCTCCACGTTCAGTGCCTTGAGCATGGCAACGATGGTCTTGGTCTTGTAGGAATCTACTGTCAGTGCATCCAGCACGATGATGTTGTTTTCCAGCACCTTGGAAGAAAGTGCGGACTTCATCGCCAGTCTGCGAACCTTCTTGTTCAGTGCGTATCTGTAATCTCTGGGCTTCGGACCGAGTGCCACGCCGCCGTGATACCACTGAGGAGCACGGATGGAACCCTGTCTTGCATGACCGGTGCCCTTCTGTCTCCAGGGCTTTCTGCCGCCGCCGCTGACCTCTGTACGGGTCAGAGTGGACTGTGTGCCCTGACGCTGGTTTGCCAGGTAGTTTACAACCATTGCGTGCATAACTGCTTCGTTAGGAGTAATACCAAATACAGCATCGGAAAGCTCTGTCTCCGAAACCTGATTTCCTGTCATATCAAATACTGAAACCTTAGCCATTTATGCTTCCTCCTTCCTTAAGCCTTTACACTATCTGTGATGCAAACAACGCCGCCCTTAGGACCGGGGATCGCACCCTTCAGCGCAATCAGATTGTTCTCAACGTCAATTTTCACTACTTCGAGATTCTGAACTGTTACCTTTTCAGCACCCATGTGACCTGCCATGCCCTTGCCCTTGTAGATACGGGACGGAGAGGAGCATGCACCCATGGAACCAGCCTGTCTGTGCACAGGGCCGGTACCGTGTGTTTCCTTCAGTCTGTGCTGATTGTGACGCTTGATGGCGCCGGAAAAGCCCTTACCCTTGCTGGTGCCGCTGACATCTACGATGTCACCCACAGCAAATGTATCAGCCTTCAGCAGGTCGCCCACATTCAGTGCGTCGCAGTCGTCCAGTCTGAATTCTCTCAGAACACGCTTGTAACCAACCTCGGACTTGTCAAAATGACCCTTCATAGGCTTGCTGATGCGCTGTGCCTTCACTTCATCGAAGCCGATCTGCAGTGCAGCATAGCCGTCGTTTTCAACGGTCTTCTTCTGAACTACAACGCAGGGACCAGCTTCTACAACGGTTACAGGAATTACTTTTCCTGCTTCCTGGTCGAAAATCTGTGTCATACCGATTTTCTTGCCGATAATACCTTTTTGCATTCCATTTTCCTCCTGTTAGGTTATTGGTTGGCGCTTGCCAACTTGACCGATGGCACCTGCCATCCTCTCTGCATGCTTCATGCAGAGTCAGGGGTTATCGCTGTGCTTACTTCAGCACCATAACGATGTCCACACCTGCGGGAATCTCGAGCTTCTGCAGTGCGTCAGTTGTCTTCTGAGTGGGTCTGATAACGTCGATCAGACGCTTGTGTGTTCTCATTTCAAACTGCTCACGGCTGTCCTTGTACTTGTGTACCGCACGAAGGATTGTAACAACTTCCTTATCGGTCGGCAGCGGGATCGGACCGGAAACTCTTGCACCGCTGCGCTTTGCTGCCTCCACAATCTTTGCGGCTGCCGCATCCACTGTTGCGTGCTCGTAACCCTTGATCTTGATTCTGATTTTCTCGTTGACTGCCACGTGATTTCGCCTCCTTATAGTATTTCATGATTGGGGGCGGGATCCTCTTCTGAGTGTTCCCCTGAGATTCCTTCCACGTTCCCGTGTGTATCCTGATCTGAGCATAAAAAAACTCGAAAAACGCAACTGTTTTCCGAGGAAAGTTCAGATAGGCACAATTCAGGCATACTCCATGCATACGCAAGCTAGCACAAAGCACAAACTGTGTCCGTTATCTCTTTTCGCCCGGTTTAAAATCGGACATACTCCACGGAAATTCCCTGACATACCGCCAGCAACCTTCCGCTTCCTCGCATATCTGTCGCAATCACCTGTACATTATACCATGCATTACAATAGATTGCAAGCCTACGGGCAAAGCCAGAGTTGTAAAATTTTTATGAATTATAGAATATCTTTTATTTAATATAAACAGCACCCTGCACATACGGCAGGATGCCGCTTATACTATTATAATAACCCGGATGGAATCAGTCTGCATTCACCCGCAAAAATCCGCTGGGGTCGCAGTACATGCCGTTGTACCGGACTTCAAAGTGCAGATGATTGCCGGAAGAACGGCCGGTGGAGCCCACTGCCGCAATGTGCTGGCCCCTGGAAACCTCCTGACCCTCAGATACAAAGATCATGGAGCAGTGGCCATACACCGTTACATATCCGTCCCCGTGATCCACCATTACCAGGTAGCCGTAGCCCCCTGCATTCCAGCCTGCATAGGTGACGGTACCTGCCCCGGCAGCATAAATTTCCGTACCGCCAGGTGCAGCAATATCCAGCCCCTTGTGATTCCGGTCGCTGATGAAGGGATCGCTGATATAGCCCCCGTCCACCGGCCAGCTGAACTGTCCGCTGCCCCGCAGCACGGTATTCTGGGACATGGGCTGTGCCGTGTAGGTGCCGATGCCCACCTGTTCGGTAACAGGCTCTGACAGAACCTCGGAGCGGATCACTGTACGGCTGGCTTCGGCTCCATCCACATAGACGATGTCCACCACATTGGATTTTTCCCCCTTGACCCCGGGCACCAGAACCCGGGTATCCCCCTTGTTCACGGAACTGGTGTTGACCTCGATGGAGTCATAGTCAATAAAGCTGGTCAGGGTCATGCGCTCCGTATATTGAATCGGCAGAAAGCTGCTGGTCCGGATGACTGTCAGCCGTGTACCCGGCTCACATTCCCCATCCTCAAGCTCAGGATTCAGCTCCCGGAGCCCGGATTCGGTCATGGAAAATTTCCTTGCCACCTGTACCACAGAGTCCCCCGGCTGCACCGTATACTTGGTGCGATACCGTTCACTGGCGGTGAGCTTCTGGATCATCTCCTCCGTTTCCATGAGGCTGTCTTCCAGATACATACCGCTGCGGAATGTTACCTCATTTTCATACCGCACATCCGTTGCTCCGGCAGGTGCATTAAAATCCGCCAGACGCTCGGACAATGCAAATTCAATTTCCTGACCGGAGGTGACTGCACCGACAAAGCGATCATCCACAAAAACCCCGCATGCCTGGATCAGTACCGCATCAGAGCTGGAAAGCATCCGATCCGCCAGCACAGAGGTGGGCACATAGTCGCTGGTGTCATTGACGATGGTCAGCGAGAATTTCGGCGTATAAATCAAGGGATCCGCCAGCTCCACATTGGCTATCCGCTTGTGAACCTCACTGGCTGCTGCATCAAATTCCGCCTCGGAGGCAACCACGCCGATTTCCTCTCCGTTATACTGCACCACCAGTCCGTACTGCAGATGTGCCCCGTAAAATACAACACCCGCCAGAAAGGCCAGGGATGCAATGGGCGCCGCATAGTTGAAGATGGTAATAAAGAGCCCATCCTCTCCCCACACGTATGCATGGGCGCTTTCCAGCAGTGCCGCTGCAAAATGCTTTCTTCCCTTTTTCCGGGCTGCCCGCATATTCTGCTGCACCTGATCTGCGTGGCGCATCCGGATACGCAAAGGCTGCATAAGTGCTTGCTTCAGTCTGCCCAGAGGCTTTTTCAGCTGCAGAAGGCCCCTGCCCAGCAGCAGGATAAGCTTCAGCAGGCCATACAGCAGATACAGCAGCAGCCGGATGACCCAGGCGCCGCACAGTGCGATTCCGGATGCCAGCCGGGCAAACGGGCTGCGCCGCTGTCTTCGGCTCTGGTTCTGATCTTTGATTTGTCCCTTATCAGTGTCACCGTTGGAAACGTCCTTTGCATGGCTGAGACGTTCCTGATCCATTCTAACAGCTCCCTTCTTCTGATCCGGCGCCTGGCCGGACTCTATCAGCGGTAATTGTTACAAATCAGTTACACTGTAACCATTATACCAACCGGATCAGAAATTGCAATGGGTTTTCGTCCGTTCGCCAAAAACTGCATCAAAATTCGTCTGAATATACAAATCGTAATAATTATTTTTGGTTATAATGCCATGTATATTCCAGCATTTCCGGGGTATAATCCTGGATCGCAGATAAAAACGGCAGTGCCGCCTGCTTCGCCCCGGCCAGGTCATGCTCCAGATAATTACCGCATTCGATTTCAGAGCAGCCGGGAATCTCCCCCTCATATTCCGCAATAAACCGGAAGGTCTGCTGCATCAGCCGGATGGCGTCCTGATGGCTAAGCCCCCGGGTCAGCAGATAAAACCCTGTCCGGCAGCCCATGGGCCCCACATAGACAATGCCCTGTCCGTACGCCGAATTCCGGGCATAGGTGGCGAACAGGTGTTCGATGGTGTGCATGGCCGGGGTAGGCAGATAAACGCCGCCGTTGGGCTTACACATGCGGATATCATACGTCACAATGTCCCCGTCCACCCGGGATATGTACATACCCACATCAATTTTCCGGTGATCCACTTCAAAACTCGCAATCTTCTTCATTCAGATTCCTCCAATCCAATTGTACCTGCGGCACCAGCTGCTGCATCTCCCTGCGCCAGGGAGAAACCGCACTGCAGGGCTGTCCCGTCACCGGATCCCGCCAGTACAGTCTGCCGCAGTGGAGCGCCTGGCGGTCTATATCCCGGCAGCTGCCTCCGTACAGATCATCTCCTGCCAGCGGATAGCCCAGGTGGGCGAAATGCACCCGGATCTGGTGGGTTCTTCCGGTTTCCAGCCGGATCTCCACTGCCGTGTAATCCGGCGAGCACCCCAGCACCCGGTAATGGGTCACTGCCGGCTGTCCATCCTCCCGGACGCAGCGGGTGATGATGGATGCCTCCGCCCGGGCGATGGGAGCGGATATGGTGCCGTCCCGGGTAAGCCTGCCGCACAGCACAGCGTAATACCGCTTGTCCAGCTTTCCCTGCAGCGCACCGGCGGTATATGCGTCCTTGGCGATCATGCACAGGCCGGAGGTATCCCTGTCCAGCCGGTTCACGGCACGGAAGGTATGGGTCGGCATGCAGGCTGCAAAATAGTTTCCCAGGGTATCCCGCCGGTGCTTTGCAGAAGGATGCACAGGCATACCCGTAGGCTTGTCGTATACAATGTAGTGTGCCGTTTCCAGCACCGCCGGCACCCGGAGCGCCGGATTCGGCTCCAGCCCCCTGCCCTCCGGCATGGTCAGTACCACCACATCTCCGGCACGGACCAGGTCCACCGTCCGCCATGGCACACCGTTACAGAGAATACCCTCCGGACTCTGTTTCAGCTGTGTCAGCAGTCTGGCGGATACTCCGGTCCTCCTGCGCAGGTAATCACGCAGACGCACCGGCTCCGGCGTCTCTATCACAATTCTGAGCTGTCCCATAGGTTTCCTCCTGTGTATCCATCAGCAGCACTGCAAGTCCCATGCAAGCTCCCGCACCACCGCCGGGAACCGGCAGCAGCGGCAGCCACCGGAGCAGATGGAGCAGCAGCAGACCCCGGTTTCCCCGCATCCGTGCAAAACTCATGCGGCAAAGTGCAGCCGGACTCCGGAAGGGATACATGGCAAACAGAAATACCGCCGGCAATATCCCGGTCAGTATATAGCATGCAAGCCACAGCCACAGCAGCAGCAAGGCGGCAAGCTGCATACTGCCGAACAGGTACCAGAAGCAATCTGTCTGCTCCAGAGCGGCACGCAGCAGCAGACGGATGCCGGTAACACATATTCCGGCTGGCAGCAGCATGACACCGGTCAGCAGCCACAGCAGACCATACAGCCTGGCCGCCCGCAGATTCAGCCCCGGACTCCGCAGCAGAACAAAGTAGTCCGAAAGGCTGTTGTTCTCCCCGGCAGCAGCCTGCATAAACCACCATGCGGTGCCGCTGCACAGGGGAACCGAGCCCACCGCCCCCAGCAGACACCGGAGACCCGGAACCCAGGGCAGCAGGCTCTGCCAGTCAAGAACTGTACAGCAGTATCGGCCCAGCAGCTCAAACAGCAGCAGCAAGCCCCAGCCCAGCACAGGCAGGGTCAATACTGCTGTGCTTTCTGCCCGGCAGCCCTGCAGCGCCTCTGCGGTCTGCTTTTCCAGCCTGCGAAATTCCATAATCCCCTCCCGGCTGCCGGTTTTGCCATACAGGCGGCAGCTTATGTAAAGGAGTCCTCCTCTTCTGTAAAGAGATCCTCCTCTTCTTTGGTATAAGGGGTCAGTCCCAGTATCTCGAAGGCCTGGGACTGCTGCCACATTTTTGCCGTGACGATAATCTCAAAGCCCTCACCGGGGGCACAGACGATTTCACGCCTGTCTATCTTCGGGAGTCCGAAGCAGGACAGCATATTGGTGATGATACCTGCATGGGTTACCACGCCGCTGTGGGTGATGCCCTCATTCATCATATCCATGATGATCTCATGCAGCGCCTTATAGGTGCGCACGCACACCTCCTCCATGCTTTCGCCTCTGGGAGGACGTGCCTTCAGTCCGCCCTTGAGCCACTGCTTATAATCTTCCCTGTCGATGAGAGCGGAAACATCCTTCCCCTCAAAATCGCCGAAATCCATCTCCTGCAAATCCGGTACGGTCAGCAGCTCCCGGTATGGGAACAGGATCTCCGCAGTCTCCATGCATCGGCGCAGAGGGCTGGAATATACCCGCTGTACCTTCGGGTATTCAAACTCATCCAGCTTGGCAGCCAGCTCGCTGCGTCCCTTTTCCGACAGGGGATAATCCGTTCTGCCGATATAAATCCCCTTTTCGTTAGCAGCAGTCTGTCCGTGGCGGATCAGGCTGATCCGATAACCCTTCATTTCGATCATCCTTCCTTTTCTTTTGTACATATTGCATGAAAAGCAACAATAATTTTCGGCATGCTCAAAAAATATACAAAATGCGCATATAACTTTGGTGCAATTTTTTATTCCTGATGGTATTTACAAATTATACTAGATGTTATATAATAAAAAAAGCACTGCACCAAAACAACTGCGGAACGATATGCTGCCGGATTGCAGCGCAGCATGAAATCGTTTCCGAATTCAAATTGTGAAAGGAGTGGACGGCAGGCACCCCAGCAAAGTCTGTCCGTCAAAAACACATGAACTCTGATTTCTCGCGCATCATCACGCTCCAGAGAAAGGAACGCAAGATCAGCCAGAAGCAGGCAGCCGCAGATCTGGGCATCTCCCAGGCACTGCTTTCCCATTATGAAAAGGGCATCCGGGAATGCGGCCTTGGCTTTCTGGTAAAGATCGCCGACTATTATAATGTATCCTGCGATTACCTGCTGGGGCGTACACCGGAACCGGAGGGAAAAACCATTACCATTGACGACATTCCGGATGACGATGGAAACAACGTAATGCCCAGCCCGGAGGTCATCACCTTCAACCGGCGCATTATCAACAATTCCATCAGCCTGCTGTTCTCTCTTGCACAGAAGGCCAACAGCATCACGCTGATCAAGGAGGTTTCCTCCTACCTGATGCTTTCCGTGTACAAGCTGTTCCGCATCGTCTACAATGCAAACCCCAAGAATGACCAGAAGCTGTTCAAGATCCCGAAGGTGATCGCCAATGACAGTGCCAACGCCATCATTTCCATCAACGAAGCGGATATTAAGGCAGCATCCTCCGGCATTCCCATCGGAGAGCATGACTGCGTGACGGATACAGAAACCCTGTATGTCACCACAGCGACCCTTTCCAAGGATTATTCCGAATACTCCGCCTCCCTGCTGAACCTCATCAAAATCAGCGAGGACAGCATCAGTAAAATGCGGAACGATCCGGAGCCGGATGCATCGGCACCCAAATAGTATACCACGTTTTGTATGAAAATAAAAGAGAATTTTCGTTTTTTTCTGAAAAAGGCTCCGGGCCCATGGCTCTGCGCCGCTGTTGCAGGCGTACTGCTCACCGGCTGCGGCACACAGCCGGTCTGGCAGGATACCTTTTACACCATGGATACTGTGGTGACCCTGACCCTGCCTGCCTCTGACGAAAACAGAACCCGGGAAAGCCTGGAAGCCCTCAGCCGGGAGCTTGACTGCTTTGGGGCAGAGGGCGCCCTGGCGGACCTCAATGCCACCGGCACCAGCCGGGATGCGCTTCTGTATGAGATCATTGCCCAGACTGCCGTTCTGGAGGAGCGCTTCGGCAACGGCGTCCAGCTTTCCAGTGGTGCCCTGACCCGACTCTGGGACATCACCTCAGCGCAGCCCCGGGTACCGGAGGAGACTGACCGGCTGGCGGCACTGTCCACAGTGGGAGATCACCGGATCCGGCTGGAGGACGGCAGCATCACCCTGCCTCCAGACATGCAGCTGGATCTGGGGGCAGTGGCAAAGGGCTATGCCCTGGACAGAATTGCCGCCCAGTGGCAGGATGCAGAAATTGCATACGGCGTCCTGTCCATGCGCTCCTCCGTACTGCTGTACGGAGAAAAGCCGGATGGCAACGCATTTACCGTACAGATTCAGAATCCGGACGGAAAGGGCATTCTGGGCACTGTCACCACCCCTGCCTGCTTTCTTTCCACCTCCGGCGGATATGAGCGCTTTTTTGAGACGGACGGTGTGCGGTACTGCCACATTCTGGACCTGTCCACCGGCTGTCCCACGGAAACAGATCTGACCAGCGTGACGGTATTCACGGACAACGGGCTGAAGTCCGACTTTCTGTCCACCCTGATTTTCCTGGGGGGCACCGGCCAGCTGGAGGCGCATCTGCACGCCCAGGACTACAAAGTGCTGGCGGTGGACACTGCAGGAAGGATCTATTGCAGCGAAGGACTGCAGTTCCGGGAGGCTGAAGCATGAGCCGGCAAAGACTGCTCACCCGGCGGGATGCGCTGATTCTTGCCTTGCTGGCAGCAGCAGGCATCCTGCTCTGGCTGTTTCTGCGCACCGGCGACACTGCCCATGTCACTGCCCGGATCACGGTGGATGGCGCCTGCATCGGGGAATACGATCTGTCCGACAGTGTACAGGGCACCTTTACCCTGCCCCAGGCGGAAGGGGTTGTGTTTGAGATCGGCGAACAGGGCATCCGTATCAGTGAAAACGACTGTGCCGGCAGCCAGTGCGTACATACCGGATGGATCTCCCGTCCCCACCAGACCATTGTCTGTCTGCCAAAAAAACTGATGATTGAACTGACCGTTCCGGAGGCTTCTGCGCCGGACGCTATCATATAATCATGAAGAACACCCGTTATCTCACCACCATGGGGCTGCTGCTTGCCCTGGCCTGCGGCATTTCCTTTCTGGAAACCCTGCTGCCCCTGCCCCTTGGGGTTAAGCCCGGATTATCCAGCATCGTTGTCATGTATGTGCTCCTGTTTATGGATGCCCGCTCTGCATGGCTCCTGACCGTGCTCAAATCCGGCTTTGTCTTTCTGACCCGGGGCGTCACTGCCGGCATCATGTCCCTGTCCGGAGGTATTGCCTCCCTTTGCGTCATGCTCCTGCTGCTCCGGCTCCTGCACTGCTCCACTCTGCTGATGAGCATATCCGGAGCTATCAGCCACAATCTGGGACAGCTGCTGGCAGCTATGCTGCTGCTGGGCACCCCTGCGCCGGGCTTTCAGCTGCCGGTGCTGATTCTTGCCGGCTGGATTGCCGGCACCGGAACCGGACTTTGCTTCCAGGCAATGCTCCCTGCATTCCGGCGTTTGTCAAGGCTTCAACGGAAGAGCTGCGGCTCCTCCGACAAATAATATGACGGGCGGTGCTGTGCATGCTCCATGCCGGTACGGCCTGAAACTGGAGGTTACCATGAAAAAACTCAACGGCGTTCATCTTGCGCACAACAAGGGAACCGAACACTCCGCCTGTGTGCAGCTGCCGCTGCCGGCTAAGGTGCGGATCCCCATGCTGATGAACATGGGCGCCCCCTGTACCCCTCTCGTCAAGGTGGGGGATACCGTACAGGTAGGGCAGAAAATCGGAGACACGGAGGCTCCCTTCTCTGTACCGGTACACGCCAGTGTATCCGGCACGGTCACAGCCATCACGGAAGTGCTTTCCGCCAACGGCAGCACCTGCAAGGCGGTGGAGATCGAACCGGACGGCAAGCAGACCGTCTCTCCGGAGGTCAAGCCCCCTGTATTCTCCGACCGGGCCGGCTTTGTCAAGGCCATCCGGGAAAGCGGCGCAGTGGGTCTTGGAGGTGCCGGCTTCCCCACCCATATCAAGCTCAATCCGAAAACGCCCATTGATACCCTGGTCATCAACGGAGCCGAGTGCGAGCCCTACATTACTGCGGACTACCGGCAGATGGTGGAGGCTCCGGAGGAAATCATCAACGGCATCAAGATGATTATGGAGCAGCTGCAGATTCCCAAGGCAAAAATTGGCATCGAAAACAACAAGCCCCAGGCGGTCAAGGTTCTGGTGGAGCTTGCAGATAAATACCCGGAAATTGAAATTGCGCCTCTGCCCACCACCTATCCCCAGGGTGCAGAAAAGGTAATGATCTACAACACCACTGGCAGAATCGTCAAGGAAGGACAGCTGCCCTCGGACACCGGGGTTATCGTGCTGAATGTTTCCACTGTTGCCTTCCTGTGGCGCTATGCACAGACCGGCATGCCCCTGGTGGAGCGCAGGCTCACCGTGGACGGGGATACGGTGAAAAAGCCCTGCAACCTGATCGTGCCCATCGGCACCCTGGTTTCGGATGTACTTGCCTATGCCCAGTGCGATATGGACAAGGTTCGTGCGCTGATCGGCGGCGGTCCCATGATGGGCATGTGCCTGTACACAGCGGAGACCCCCATCGGCAAGCCCAACAACGCCATTCTGGCGCTGGAGCATTACCAGGAAAACCCGGAAACCGCATGCATCCGCTGCGGCCGCTGTATAAAGGCCTGCCCCATGCGGCTGATGCCCACAGAACTGGAAAAGGCCTACCACGCCCGGGACGTGGAGGCGCTGCAGAAACTGAAGCTGTCCCTTTGCATGAACTGCGGCAGCTGTACCTATGTCTGCCCTGCCGGGCGGCATCTTGCGGAAACCCATCAGCTTGCCAAAGCCCTGCTCCCCCGCAGAAAATAAACAGAAAGGTCTGATAACGTGAATACATTGCTTGTCGCCCCGTCACCCCATCAGAAGCACCCCATCACCACACAGCGCATCATGCTCTGCGTGCTGGTGTCCCTGCTGCCGGCAGTCATTGCAGGCGGCTATTACTTCGGACTGCGTGCCATCTATCTGGTGCTGTTGTGTACCATCGGCTCCGTTGCCATGGAGGGCTGGTGCCGGATTCTCATGAAGCGCAGCCAGACCATCTCCGACCTGAGCGCCGCCGTTACCGGTATGCTGCTGGCACTGAATCTGCCGGTAACCATCCCCGCCTGGCAGGCGCTGATCGGCTGCTTTGTTGCCATCGTCATCGTGAAGCAGCTATTCGGCGGCCTTGGACAGAATTTCGCCAATCCCGCCATCGTGGCCCGGATCGTGCTGATGCTTTCCTTTACCTCCAATATGACCACCTGGGCGATTCCCCG
>JALELB010000037.1 GCA_022768805.1 Ruminococcus sp. | reverse complement strand
CGAGAATCTGGGCGATACTTCCAATGACTTTGTCCGCGGTCTCCACTCCAAGGCTGACGTGGATCCGGAGAAGCGCTACATTGTACACTTCCCGGAGGATAACACCATCTGGAGCATCAACTCTGCTTACGGCGGAAACGTGCTGCTGGGCAAGAAGTGCTTCGCACTGCGTATTGCATCCTTCCAGGGCAAGAACGAGGGCTGGATGGCTGAGCATATGCTGATCCTGGGCCTGAAGAAGCCGGGCAAGGAAACCAAGTACATCTGTGCAGCGTTCCCCTCTGCATGCGGCAAGACCAACCTGGCAATGCTGATTCCTCCGGCTCTTTACAAGGAGCAGGGCTACGAAGTATTCACCGTTGGTGACGATATTGCATGGCTGAAGCCCGGCCCGGACGGCAGACTCTATGCCATCAACCCGGAGAACGGCTTCTTCGGCGTAGCGCCCGGTACCAATGCAAAGTCCAACTACAATGCACTGGCATCCACCCGGAAGAACACCATCTTCACCAACGTTGCCATCAACAACGATGACATGACCGTTTGGTGGGAGGGTCTGGACAAGAACCCGCCGGAGAATGCAACCGAGTGGAAGGGCGAGAAGGTCAACGGCAAGGAATTCACCGCTGCCGGCAATAAGCTCGCACACCCCAACTCCAGATTCACCGCACCGGCAGAGAACTGCCCCTGCATTTCTCCTGAATTCAACAACCCCCAGGGTGTGCCGATTTCCGCAATCATCTTCGGCGGCCGCCGTGCGGCAACCACCCCGCTGGTATATCAGTCCTTTGACTGGACACACGGTACCTACGTTGGCTCCGCCGTATCCTCCGAAACTACCGCTGCTGCAACCGGCGCAGTTGGCGTACTCCGTCACGACCCCATGGCAATGAAGCCCTTCTGCGGCTACCACATGGGCGACTACTGGGCACACTGGCTGGAAATTGGCGAAAAGCTGGGTGACAAGGCGCCGAAGATCTTCAACGTCAACTGGTTCAAGCAGGACGAGAACGGTCACTTCATCTGGCCGGGCTTCGGCGACAACATGCGTGTTCTGGACTGGATCGTAAAGCGCTGCGACGGAGAGATCGACGCAGAGGAAACCCCCATCGGCTATCTGCCGAAGAAGGGCGACATCAACGTTTCCGGCATCGAGGACGAGGTAACGCCGGAGGTTATGGATAAGCTGCTGGCTGTTGACAAGGATCTGTGGATCAAGGAAGTTGCTGAGATGCGTGAGTTCTACAAGCAGTTCGGTGACAGACTGCCCAAGGCACTGTCTGATGAGCTGGACAAGCTGGAGGACAGACTGAAGTAAGCTTCATTTTCTTTCCAATTCCGTATGCTCACTGGGTGTGCGGATAAAAAAGTGATAACCCGGGAGGTGCGCCCTCCCGGGTTATTTTTTTCGGCAACACCGTACATGCTTTGTGGGGTGTTGCCTTTATTCTCCCTCAAACTGGGGAATGAAGCTCTCCGACGCAGCCTCTCCCTCCTGGGTAAAGCCGTTTTCCACCCCAAGCTCCACTGCATAGTCCACCACAGCGTCATACTCCGCCTGGGTTACCCGGCGGTGCAGCACAGGATCCTCCTGGACCCATTCCAGGGGGGTGTACTGGTTCATGAGACTGATCCAGATTTTATCCCCGTAGGTGCGGTACAGATACTCCACCACCGTCTTGGAATCCGCCGTCTGTCCCGGCAGCAGCAGATGCCGCACGATGACGCCCCGCCGCATCATCCCATCCGGCGAGAATCGGGCCTCTCCGGTCTGCCGCACCATTTCCGCCAGGGCAGGCTTTGCCATTTCCGCATAATCCGCCGCATGGGAGTATGCACCGGACAGGGCGGCGCTCATATACTTGAAATCCGTCAGATAGATATCCACCCAGCCCTCCAGCAGCTTCAGGGTTTCCGGATTCTCATAGCCCCCGGTGTTGTATACGATGGGAATGTGCAACCCCTTTTCTTTTGCAAGCTGCAAAGCGTCCAGGATCCGGGGCATCATATGAGTGGGGGTCACCAGATTGATGTTGTGGGCATGCTGGGCCTGTAAATCCAGAAAGGTTTCCGCCAGCTGCTCCGTGGTACAGGGCTTTCCCAGCCTGCCGGCGGCAATTTCATGGTTCTGACAGTAGACGCACTGCAAAGGACAGCCGGAGAAAAACACCGTGCCGGAGCCCTGCTCCCCGCTGATACAGGGCTCCTCCCAGGGATGCAGCGCCGCCCGGGCAATCCGGAGCTCTGCCGTCATGCCGCAGGCGCCCCGCTGCCCCTGAAGCCGGTTTACGTGGCATCGCCGGGGGCACAGGGTGCAGTCCCCCATCAGCCGTTCCGTGTAGGTCATAGGATCCCTCCTTTTCTACAGTATAGCATGGGGAGGCCGGCTTGTCCAGTGAAACAGCCTGTCAGCCCTTTGCAGGCAGCGACTTTTTTCATCCCGGTTCCAGAAAATGCGGCGGCAAAAATTTTGTAATCGTCTTGTAATTATTCGAGCATTGTGTTATACTTGATTACAGGCGTGTATGCGAACAAGAGCAGCGGTTTGCTTCGGAAAACCGCATGAAGATAGATAACCGTCCCCGGGGCGGAATTTCAGGAATCGGAGGGTGAAATGATTGATACAGACACAGGACAAGGAGGAAACGCTTATCATCGGGCGGAACCCTGTTTTGGAAGCATTGAAGGCGGAAGAACCGCTTGATACCATATATATGAACGGCGCCGGAGGAAGCCTGGGCAGAATCAGTGCCCTTGCGAAAAGCCGGGGCATCGTGGTGAAGAACGTAACGGACCAGAAGCTGAGCCAGATGGCAAAGGGCGCTGCCCACCAGGGGGTCATTGCCACGGGAGCATGTGCTTCCTATGTGACCCTGGAGGATCTTCTGGATATTTCCCGGAAAAAGGGCACGGCTCCCTTTCTGATTGTCTGCGACGAGATTGAGGATCCCCACAACCTGGGGGCAATTATCCGCACAGCGGAGGCTGCCGGGGCGGACGGGGTGATCATCCCCAAGCGCCGCAGCGCTTCCCTAAATGCCACGGTGCATAAGACCTCCGCTGGGGCTGCCAGCTGGCTGCCGGTGGCACGGGTTGCGAATCTTGCAGCAGCCCTGGATACCCTGAAGGAAGCCGGCGTCTGGATTTACGGCACAGACGCATCCGGAGAAGCCTACGATACAGTGGAGCTGACCGGCCCTGTTGCCCTGGTGATCGGCTCCGAGGGCTTCGGCATGGGCAGACTGATCCGGGAAAAGTGCGACTTTCTGCTTCGCCTGCCCATGTGCGGCAAAATCACCTCTCTGAACGCCTCCGTGGCGGCGGGTATTTTCATGTATGAAGCCCTCCGGCAGCGGACGGCTAAGGCGTAAGGGGGTGGGGATATGTCAAAACGAGATCTGAATCTGGAGGACATCCTCAAGGAATATGACCCCAATGCCCCCGTGGAGGCGGCGGAAGCCCCTGGGGATGCCGCTCCCGGACCGGCACAGTCCGGCACAGCCCCGACTCTGCCGGAGGAAAAGCCTGCCGCTCAGTCCCGGAAGCCCAGGCAGGACAAGCTGAACCGGCGGGCGCCGGCGAATAGCGTCAAGCCCTCGGACATCAAGAAACCGGAGGTTTCCTTCATCAACTCTGCGGCGGCCATTGAGGCTGCCCAGCGGGCAAAGATGCATCCGGAGCAGGAAAAACCCCAGGCAAATTATGATACGGTGGTGATGAAGCGTCCGGCGCCGGATGTGGATTATCAGCCCATGATCCGGAAGATGAGCAACTCCACCCGGGCAAAGGAAATGCAGAGTCGAAAACGCCGCCGGCATGTACAGTTTACATACGAGCGGGAATCGCCCAATGGGATGCCCACCAGGCATACCGAGTCGGAAACGCCCCCCAAGCGGAAGGTCCGGGTGGTGGTGGAGGATTTGCAGGATCCCAATAAGGTACCGGATTCCATTCCGGAAACCTTTCTGGAAACCCCCTATCAGTCCGTTCAGCCTACGGAGTGCGTCAGCAAGGCGGAAAAAACCAGCATCGACCTGAGCGCACCCCGGCCGGAGGATCCCAGCGAGCTGGATGTGAAATTCAGCGGCGAGCGCATTCTGCTGGAGGATCAGCCCAAGCGTGCACGGGGACTGGACAATGCAGAGGACGCCAAGGCAGTCCGCCGGGAGATCTTTGAGCTGCGCAGCAGCCTGTCCCTGCGGGTGCTGGTGCTGGGACTGCTGGCAGTTATCAGCGGTTATCTGGCCCTGGCGGATTCCTACGGTCTGCCTGTGTTTGCCAATATGCGGCTTGCCTCCTCTCCCCGGAGCTATATTGCCATTCAGCTGCTGTTCGGCCTGCTGGGCACGGCTACTGCTGCCAGCGTCATCGGCGGCGGCATCCGGAAGCTGTTCCAGCTCCGGTCGGATTGTGACACCCTGGCATCCATGACCACAGTGACCTCCCTGGCTGCTGCTGCGGCGTGCCTGTTCCATCCCGGCATGGTTCAGAACCATGTGGTCCATCTCTATATGCCCATTGCCCTGCTGACCCTGCTGTGCAATGGAATCGGCCAGCTGCTGATTGTCCGGCGGGCGGCCCGGAATTTTCACCTGATTGCAGACAGGGTAGCGGATCACGCAGTGGTGTGCGTGGAGAATGAAAAGCGTGCAGAATCCCTGACCCGGGGCACCATCGGAGACTTCCCCATTCTGGCCACTATGCGGAAAACCGAGCGGAGTCTGGATTTTTTGCGCTACACCTTTTCCACGGATCTGGCGGATAAATTCTGCCGGATGGCATGCCCCATTATTCTGGTGCTGTCCATCGTGGTTTCCATTTTCCTGTCCATCCTCCGGGCCTCCAGCCTGGAAAGCTCCCTGTGCTTCGGCCTTTGCGTGTTTTCCATGTGCTTTGCCGCATGCGCCTGTGCGGCAGTGACACTGGTCACTAACCTGCCCCTGGAAAAGGGAACGAAAAAGTTCATCAAGAACAAGGCGGTTATGTTGGGCTACCAGAGCGTGGATGATTTCTATGACGTGAATTCCATTATGGTGGACGCTTCCGCCCTGTTTCCGGAGGGCAGCGTAGCCCTGTCCTCCATCAAGATCTTTTCCGACACCAAGATCGATGACGCCATTCTGGATGCCGCCAGTCTGACCCGGCATGCAGGCAGCGTAATGCAGGGGCTGTTCAGCGACGCCCTGGTGGGCAAGGAGGGCATGCTCCGGAAGGTGGAGAATTTTGCCTATGAGGAATCCCTGGGGCTCTGCGGCTGGATCAACAACAAGCGGGTGCTGTTCGGCAACCGGGAGCTGATGACCGGTCACAACATTGAGGGATTGCCCACCAAAACCAAGGAAAACGAGCTGACCGAAGGGGGCAGGGAGGCCATCTATCTGTCCGTTTCCGGGAATCTGGCAGCTATGTTCGTGGTGGACATCAAGGCTAACAAGGCGGTGCGCTACTGGCTCAAGGAGCTGGAAAAACAGGAGATTTGCGTACTGGTCCGCAGTCACGATGCCATCATCACCCTGAACAGGATTGCCCAGCTGTATGATATTTCCCAGGAAATGATTAAGATTCTGCCCAGTCGGATGCACGAGGATTATAATACGGAAACCGCACCCGTCAAGCACTCCAATTCCTCTATGGCATGCTCCGGCCGTTTCCCGGGCTTTGTGCAGCTGCTGCTGGGGGCAAAATCCATCCGGGCTGCTGCGTGCCTGGGCATCATTCTCCAGACGGCCTCCGCCTGCCTGGGCATGGCCATCGTGCTGGTGTATCTGTCCATGCAGGCCTATGCAGAGCTGTCTGCAAGTCTGTTTATGCTCTATCATCTGATCTGGACCGGCGTGACGCTGTTGGGTGTGGGCACCCGGCGGATCTGACAGGCAACGCACAAAAGACCCCGGCAGGGTAAGTGCGGCACGCATCAAGCAGATTAAGAATAGCACCTCCGATCATCAGGCCGGAGGTGCTATGGCGTTATGATTGACAAAGGGACTGCTTTGCTGTATAGTATAAGGGTTACGAAGATAAATCGGAATTTATGGAGATATATCATGAAGTATACGAAACAACAAATGATCGGCATGCTCATTGTTGGCGTGATTGGTGGGTATCCATTATTAAGGTTTTATTTTCAGTTTCCAGTACTCCTTTGTATAGTCATCGTATGTTTCGTTGAAGCAGCCTGTGTTTTATCTTTCTATTTTGAAAAATGCTCTGTCAAGAAATATGATAAGCTCAAAAATGATGTCCGAAATGGAGAATACGCACAATCTGCAGAATGGCGAGAAGAGTATCTTGAATTTGTAAACAAAAAGGGCTTTGAGCATATTAAACATTCATCTATGAAAAAAGACTTGGTTTTACGCTATCTAAGACCATTCGGATTCTTCTGGATATTATTTGGAATTGCCCTGCTTATTTTTAATTTTATCGTTGTCCCGGAAATAGATTTAATGTTGTTTTTATCATTTGTAAGTGTAGCACTTATCACATACGGGATATTCCGTCTTTACCCCAAAAATGTGAAGGCGTTTTTCAAAAAATGCGGCGCCGAGTATTCTGATATAAATGCCTCTTATGTAAATGGAAAGCAACTGACCTATAAAAAGACATTCGCTTCTATTTCAGATGTAAGCTATAATGGTGGAATCAATTTAGGCAATTCGTATGTTGTCATTTTCAATACAAAAGAAATTGCCGCAATCAAGTATTCTGAAATATTGAACGTGAAGCACAGCATTTTAAGCACGAAATTTTATGGAAATGGTTTATATACAGGAACAGTTTACACACATCATATTGCCATTACAGTCCATGACAAGCAAAGAAATACCAATATCACTTTTTCAACACAGTTAAGTGAATTTCAAGCGGAGCTTGCTTGTGAAACCTTGAATATGCAAATCAGTACGCTTGAATTAGAGAATAACAAATTAGAAGTAAATGTGTAAAACTCGTTATTATTGAGGTGATGTTTATGAGTATCAGCGATAATTATAACAGAGAAGAGTTGATAGCAATGGTTTCAGACATATTTTGCGAAGAACTTGCTGAAGATGAACGAAAAGAACGGGCAGCTCTTTGGGAACTGGCAGATCATACAAGCGATTCTCAACTACTCTCTGAATTATCAGTTTCTCAATATTTAGAGGTGCGTGAATCGGTGGCATACA
>JALELB010000065.1 GCA_022768805.1 Ruminococcus sp. | reverse complement strand
CGGCGCACTGACAACGGTCAGTGAATCCTATGTGATTCTGGAAGACGGTACCCGGAAGGGAACCAAGACCTACAGGACGAATCAGGTAGGGGATGCGGTTATCCACTACGGTGACCAGTCGTTTTACATTTCCGTGCCGGATCCCAACCAGACTCTGGCAGATTTCCACTTTGACCATGCGGATATTGAGATCACCGACGGCGGCTATTACGAGGTGACCAGAACTGTTACTGACCATAGCGGCAGACAGGTTACTACCCGTCAGATCTTTGATTCTTATATCACAATGGTTAACCACTGCTACATTTACGATGAAAGCAAGTCAGTCATCATGCATTACGAGTCCAGCGACTATGAAGCCCACGGTACGCCGGGAGAAACCCAGTACGAGCTGACCTCGAAATATAGGTGCATGAACAAGGAAGAGAAGTGGTTCAAGCGGGATGAGATAGAGACTGCACAGTTTGACGTACAGCTGCTGCTGAAGCCTCGTACCCAGATTGTGACTATCACGAATAACGGTACGGTGGTCAGCCAGACGGAAACGGATATTTCCGACAGCTCCGGCGAAAGCGATATCACCATTCCCAGTGCAGTATTCGATATGAATCACCGGAGCGTGATTGACGCAAACAACAAGTGCCCGGACCACTCCGGTCTGGACTTTAACCTGATGGCCAACGTCAATGAACTCATGAATCTGGAGCCTGCCTTCGTTCAGCCGAAGGCATCCAAGCAGCTGACCGATGGCACCATAGGGGAAAACCAGTTCCAGTTCGACCTTCTGGACGATAGCGGGAAGCTGGTTGACCGGCAGTACTGCGATGCATCCGGCCAGGTTACTTTTGCGGAGCAGTTCTTCCTGCTGCCCGGCACCTACACCTATACAATCCGGGAGACTATTCCCAGTGCTGCGGTGAAGGTGGACGGCCAGACCTATTATAACGGCATCTTTTACGACACCCACACCGAAACGGTAACGGTAACGGTTACCCAGGATGCAGCGGGCAATCTTTCCGCATCCATGGCATATGCCAGCGGCGCAGCGCCTGTATTCCACAACAGGGCAGTGCCGGAGAGCTTTGTTGCACTGAATGTACAGAAAATCTGGGACGACGGCGGCAGCACGGTGGACCATTCGGAGGATGCTATTGCCTTCCGGATTTTCCGCAGCGAAAGCGGACAGCCCGATTCCCTGGTGTCCATCGATGGAAAAACCAAGTTCTATCTTACTGCGGATTCCGGATGGAAGTGGAGCTATGACCGGCTGCCTGTGCAGTATGCGGGGCACACCTACTCCTACCGGGTGGAGGAAATCGATATTCCTGAGGGTTATGTAGTCCGGTATTCCACATCCCAGGAGGGGAATGTGCTGAACCAGACCATCACCAATACCGCCAAGGCTTCAATCTCCATCAGCATCCAGAAGCAATGGCTGGCTCCAGATGGTACGCCCATGGAGGGAGAGCCTTCGATTCAGTCCATTACAGCACTGGTTCAGCGCCAGTGCAAGGAGATTGAAATTCCTGTTACCGTTCAGGTGGTAAACGCCGACGGAGCTGTGCTGGATCAATTCAGACAGATGGCATATGCAGGCAGCGGCTTTACCTTTACCCTGGGCGTATCCGAAGGAACAGCAGAGAATCTTTCCGTTGTCAGCAGCACCAATTGTACGGCTTCCTACAACAGCGGCGCATTCACTGTGCAGGATATTCAGCCCGGCGCCCTGGTTAAGGTGCGCTGTGATAATGTGGCGGATGCCTCCAAGCTTCTGCTGCATCAGACCTTTGAAGGCACTCAGGAGAATTGGAGCGGAATCGGTGCCGCCCAGATGGGCAACGCTTACAGCACCAATTATGTAGCAACTGGATCGACCTACCATGCATTAAAGGTTTATAACCGTACAGCAGCCTGGATGGGTGCTGGTTATACGCTTGATCCTGCGGTCTTTGTTCCGGGCAATACCTACAGCTTCAGCGCTTACCTGTGTAAGTCTGTAAATTATACTGCTTCTGATAATTCTACTACCACGTCCCTGGGTTCGGATCATGCGGTACAGTTGAATCTGACCCTGTGTTATCAGGACGGTGCAGGCGAAACCCACTATCTGGGCATCGCCACAGCCAACACTACAGCATCCAGTTCCTGGATTCAGCTGTCCAATGCATCCCTGACCATCCCCCTGGATTGTGTAAGCATGAGACTGCAGATTGATTCCAGCGGCGAATCCGGCAGCGACATGTTTGCGGATCTGTACCTGGATGAGGTTATCATCGCTCCCAGCGATACCCAGCTTTCCGTAGAGCAGGGCACCGGTCGGGTGCTGCTGAGCAATCCGGAGTATTTCAGCTTTACCGTAACAGGAAAGACCATTCCGGTTGCTGTACAGCAGGCTGCGGAAAACTGGCAGCTGGATTCCTGGTCAAAGCAGATTACCATTTCTGCCGCAGAGGGATGGATCAAAACCCTTTCCGCTGCAGAGCTGGATGAGGTGCCGAACCGTGAATATCAGTACTTCGTACAGGAGGACCCGCTAAGCGGATTCACTCCCAGCTATTCCGATATGTACGTTTCGTCGAATACAACGCAGAACCCGATGATTATCAAGAACCAGAGCATAGCATACACCCTGCCTGCCACCGGCGGCGTGGGACTTGCGCCGTTCCTGGGAGGAGGAGCTGTTCTGATTCTGGGCAGTGTGTTGTTTTCATATCAATTGATTCGGAAAAGAAGGAGGTCGAGCGCTTAAGACGTCCTTAGCATTCCCAATCAAAATTTAAAAAAGGAGATTTAATCATGAAGGCCACAAAAAGAATTTTCAGCGTAATTCTCACCTGCATTCTGGCATTCACTATGGCGTTTGCCATGGGACTGACCGCTTCTGCGGCTGACCCGACTTATACGCTTACCATCAACAAGCCCGAAGGAGACATTGACCGTACCTATGAGGCATATCAGATCTTTGCCGGCAAGCTGGATGGCAACACCCTGTCCGATATCGAGTGGGGTACCGGCGTTGACGGCGCTGGACTGCTGACCGAACTGAAGAATAATGCTGCTTACGCATCCTGCACCAATGCAGCAGAGGTTGCAGAAAAGCTGTCTGCTTACGGCACGGACAGCGCAGAAGCTATTGCATTTGCAAAGCTGGCTGGTCAGTTCCTGAGCGCTGTGAAGGCAACCTCCAGCGCTGGTCAGATCACAGGTCTTGCAGCAGGTTACTACCTGGTGAAGGATGCCACTTCCCCTGTAACCGAAAATGCACTTTCTCTGAATATTCTGAAGGTTGTGAAGGATGAAACCATCACCCCCAAGGTAGATCACCCTACCGTTGACAAGAAGATCGGTACCGACATCAGCACCGGTGTTTCCTCCAACACCGCAACCATCGGCGACAAGATCCCTTACGTTATTGCTTCCAAGGTTCCTGAAATGGTAGGCTACAACAAGTACTTCTTCGTACTGAACGATACCATGTCCAAGGGTCTCACCTTCAATAACGACGTAGTCATCAAGATTGGTACAACCACACTGGATACCACCGCTTATGATGTAACCTATGACACAGCTACCAACTCCATGAAGATTGTCATCAAGGATTTCATCAGCTACAAGGCACAGGCTGGTCAGGATATCGTTGTAACCTATTCCGCAACCCTGAACGAGAACGCAGATACCACCCAGACCGGTAATGTAAATACCGTTGGCCTGACCTATTCCAACAATCCCAATGTGGATTCCCAGGGCGATACCGACAATGGCAAGCCGGATGAGCCGGCTCCCACTGATCCCACCGGAAAGACCCCGGATGTTAAGACAGTAACCTATGCTACCAAGCTCCAGCTGACCAAGGTGGATGGCTCTGATCATGACCTGAAGCTGGAGGGCGTAAAGTTCCAGCTGATCGGTACTTCTATGCAGAACGTACTGGTAAACGGCACATACTTCAAGCAGGATGCTGCCGGCACATACTACCAGCTGAAGGATGGTACCTTTACTGAAACTGCACCTACCGCTGACACCACTGACAAGTATGTTTCTACCACTGTAAAGTATAGCGAAGTAACCGATACCACCGAGCAGACAAACATGCAGAAGATCAATGTAATCGGCGTTACCGATGCAAACGGTCTGCTTTCCTTCGAAGGTCTGGGCGCAGGTACCTACCTGCTGACCGAGCTTGAAACCAAGAGCGGCTATAACCTGCTGAAGACTCCCATTACCGTTACGATTTCTGCAACTCCTTCCACTACCGGTTGCGCATGGAGCGTAAGCAGCAATGCAACTTATGAAGATGATACTGTTAAGCTGACCGTTGAGAACAACCAGGGCTCCGTTCTGCCCGGCACCGGCGGCATCGGTACCACAATCTTCTACGTAATCGGCGGTCTGCTGGTTTGCGGCGCAGCTGTAATGGCAATCACCAAGAAGAAGCTGTCCACAGAGGATAAGGCTGCTCAGAACTGATGCATGCGGCATGCAGCGGGAGACTTCTCCCGCTGTCGTGCTTGTGCTGTAACAATGAGGGGATGTCAATGAAGCATTATGTGTCAACGGCTGTGATGGCTGCCGCATTTTTCGTTGGCATCTCCTTGTTGCTATATCCCGCAATCAGTGATCATATCAACGCTATGCACCAGTCCAAGGTGATTCAGTCCTATGATGCCGCAGCTTCCCAGCTGTCGGATGCTGACTATGAAGAGATCTTCGACAGTGCCCGGGCGTATAATGAAACCCTGGCCGAAACCGAAGGCGCATTTTATTTTCCGGATCGGGTACCCGGCTATCTGGAGACCCTGGATATTACCGGAACCGGTATCATGGGATATGTGACCATTGACAAGATCGGCGTGGAGCTTCCGGTATATCATACAGTAGAGGCTGATGTGCTGCAGGGTGCCGTAGGGCATCTGCCGGGAACCAGCCTGCCCATCGGAGGCGAGGGAACCCATGCGGTGCTGTCCGGACACCGGGGACTGCCCAGTGCCAAGCTGTTTACGGACCTTAATAAGCTGGAACCGGGGGATACCTTTTCTCTCACCGTGCTGAATCGGGTGCTGACCTATCGGGTGGATCAGGTTAAAATCGTGGAGCCCACCGATACAGCAGATCTGCAGCTGATACCCGGCGCAGATTATTGCACCCTGTTTACCTGTACGCCCTACGGCATCAACAGTCATCGGCTCCTGGTGCGGGGCGTGCGTGCCCAGACTCCGGAGGATACAGCCCCCCATTATATTGCCAATGAGGCGTATCGTGTGGATCCGCTGATTGTGACTCCGGCGGTGGCTGCTCCTATGCTGCTGGTGATTGCGGTAGTGATGCTGGTAAAGAGCCGGCGCAGTGCCTTGAAACAGAAATTACGCAAGGAAGGACTGATTCAGAAATGAAATGCTGCAAATATTGCTGGACGGCAGCGCTGCTGCTGGCGCTGTGTCTGCTGCTGCCCTGGTGCGGAGTGTCTGCCGCCGATGGGGACAGCAGGGAATATGGCTCCTTTTCGGCAACCTTTAATGCCGGTGCCGCCCCGCTGCGGGGGGCGGAAATCACCCTTTACCGGGTGGCGGATGTGGAATTTAACCGGGATCAGACCCTGTATCATTATACAGAGGACTATGCCGGCTGCAATGTAGCCCTGGACAAGCTTGGACAGACGGATGGAGCAGAGCAGATGCTCCGGTATATCGAAGAACAGGGGCTGACAGGCATCAGCGGCATGACCGACGAAGAGGGCAGAGTGCATTTTTCCCAGGTGCCCTTTGGCCTGTATCTTGTTGCCCAGACCAATGAGGTTGCTTATTTTTCAAAGTCTTCCCCCTTCTTCTCCTGCATTCCCTATCTGGAGGGAGGACAGATCTGCTATGATGTGGACGCTACTCCCAAGGTCAGTGTGGAAATCCTGATTGATCTGACAGTGCGGAAGGTGTGGAATGATGACGGCAGCGGCCGGCCGGAACAGATCCAGGTGGCATTGAGCCGGGGGGGCCAGCTGGTGGATACGGTAACCCTGTCAGAGGAGAACCAGTGGAGCTATACCTGGAGCGCAGTACCCAAGCGTGATGACTGGTCCGTTGAGGAAGTGGATGTGCCCGCGAATTATACCCCCAGCTACCGGCGAGAGGGGAATACCTTTATTGTAGAAAATACGCCCAAGCTGGTGCAAACCGGACAGCTGAAATGGCCGGTTCCTGTGCTGGCCTGTGCAGGCAGCGCATTGCTGCTGCTGGGGCTAGGGCTGAGAAGAAAAAAGCGGAATGCTGCGGAATAACTGGCTGTCCCGGCTGTGTATCGGGCTGGGATTGATCTGTATCCTGCTGGCGGCAGCCCTGGGAATTTATAATCTGCGGGAGGATAACGCAGCCCGGCAGCGGAGTGACCATGTACTGGCGGCACTGCGGCAGGAGGTCTCTTCTACGGAGCATGAGGGCTTCCAGCCGGTGTGGCAGCTGCCGGAGGAATCCACGCCCCAGATGCGGACGGTCAACATTGATGGCTATGACTATATCGGCTATTTGTCCTTTCCAACTCTGGATACGGAACTGCCGGTTATGTCCGGTTGGAGCAAGGCTGGGCTGAAAATCGCCCCGGGCAGGTACTACGGCTCTGTGTATACAGGGGATTTGGTGATCGCCGGCCATAACTACCGCACAGGCTTCGGCAAGCTTAAGCTGCTGCGGCAGGGTGACCCGGTTCTTTTTACGGATATGGACCAGATCACCCGCAGCTATCAGGTGGAAGATGTGGAAATTCTGGATCCTTCGGATGTGGAGGGAATGATTCAGAGCCCCTGGCAGCTTTCTCTTTATACCTGTACCTATAATGGCCAGCTGCGATTGGCTATCCGGTGCCGGGAAATTGAATCTGCATAAAAAAGCCCCTTTTCTGGGGCTTTTTTTCTATGGATACGGGGCTTGATAGGTGATTGGATCAGGATGCAGAAAGCGTTTCCGGCTCCTGCCGGGTCAGCAGCTGGGCCTGTTCAAGGGAAAGGGGCTTGCTCCACAAAAAGCCCTGGAGCAGATCACAGGAATAGCTTTGCAGTACGTCCAGCTGATTGTCGGACTCCACGCCTTCGGAAATGACATCACAGCCCAGCACATGTCCCATGGTGATGATGGCTTTGACGAATGCACTGCCGTTTTCGCTGTCGCTGATCTGGTCAATAAAGGACTTGTCAATCTTGAGCAGATCGATGGGCAGACGGTTAAGATAGCTCAGGGAAGCATACCCTGTACCGAAGTCATCCAGTGCTATACGGATTCCCATATTCCGCAGCCTGTTCAGGATTGCACTGGCATGCTCCAGAGAGGAGATAAACAGGGATTCCGTTACCTCAAGCTCCAGATTTTTTGCAGGGAAACCGGTTTCCTTCAACAGATCCTGGACATAGGTGGAAAAATCCCCGTGAAGCAGATTCCGTACGGAAACATTCACGGACAGGATCACGTCGGGGTGGTTCTGTACAATGGGCAGCATGGATATAAGGGCACTGCGCATGATCCACTGGTCCAGCTGGATCATCAGGGTGCTGGATTCTGCTACGGGAATGAATCTGCCCGGACTGATGGTGTTGCCCTGTTCGTCCCGCATGCGCACCAGGGTTTCAAAGCCCCGGAGCCGGTGGGTGGAAATGTGGTACTGGGGCTGGAACTGCAGATAGAACCGATCCTCCTGCAGGGCGTCCCGGATCATCTGTTCCATCTGCATGTTGTCGCTGATGGCGGAGTCCATTTCCTTTTGGAACATACAGAGATTTTGCTTGCCGCTTGCTTTCGCCTGGTACATGGCAATGTCCGCATAGCTCATGAGGGTGGAGAAGTTGTCCGCATGCTGGGGAAAGAGGGCAATGCCCATGCTGGCAGTGATGAAAAAGGAATTGCCGTGGATCAGGAACTTCGAGCTCTGTTCCGAGGGAGTCCGGTTGATGGCTTGGTGCAGCATCTGCTCCAACTGCTCCGGACTTTCGTCGTAATCGGTAATTATCACGAACTCATCCCCGCCCAGCCGGGCAAAAAAGGCGTTTTTGTTCTTGACTTGTTTTTTCCAGCGCAGAGCAATCTGCTGCAGGATTTCGTCCCCGTACTCGTGGCCGGCGGTATCGTTGACGGATTTGAAATTATCCAGATCCAACAGTACAAAGGCGAAGGGCTTTCCCTTGCTGATCCGTTCCGTTACATGCCGCAGCAGGGAACGGCGGTTGGGCAGTCCTGTCAGCTCGTCCGTGTTGGCAATCTCCTCCAGCTTCGCGGCATTGTTGTCACATTTCCGGACAAAGGAGTAGAGCAGCATAGAAATGGCAAGATTCAGTATCTGCATGGTGGCACCGGGCAGGTTTTCAATCTGATGATCGATAAATATGGTGCGGGATACGGTAATCAGGCTGATGATCGTCAGCAGGGAGGCGCAGACCCAGCCCTTGAATTTGTTGTTGATGACCATCAGCATGCAGGTAAGGGTTTGCAGTACATTGAAGATGCTGCAAAGCCGGCCGTACTCCAGTTCCTTGCCGCCCACAGAGATGCCGCCGCCGTATCGGGCAATGCGGACAGTAATCAACTGGAACAGCAGCATCAGAAGCACCAGCAATATCAGCACAATCCAGTCCGTCTGGTTTTTTGAAAATTGCATTTTTCTTTTTGCCATAAACGTCCCCCTTGGTTGAATACGCATCTTCCTACTGATCGCACAGCCTTGTGCGGTAATTTTTTTCTGTTTCTATCCTTAGTGTATCATATTTCCGGAAGAAAAACAAGAAAAACTAGTCTGGGACGTATTTTTTCGCTGATTTGTATAGTAAGTGAAGTACTTTTCCCGTTTTTTTCGACAAGGGACTGGAAAAGGATGCGCTTTCGGACAGCAGAAGTAAAAAAAGAAGAGAGCCCTGGGACTCCCTTCTTTGTGATGTGCAGTTATCCCTGCAAGCCCTTCATCAGTGCCTGCAGCAGCTCCGGATACTCCCAGGATACGTTATCCCGGTTCAGCAGTCCGAAATTCTCACCGGTGGTGTTAAAGGCATTATTGTCCCACCATACGCAGGGAATGCCGTAGCTCTTGGCAATCCGGATATAGTTTTCGCCCCAGAGCACCCGGTCATTGATGTTGTTTTTGTTCATGGCACCGAATTCTCCGATGATAACCGGTGTGCCCTTTCCTACAAAGGAGTTGTAAATTTCCTGGATGGTCCATTGCAGCTGGCCGATGTCCGACTGGGTGAAGCTGGAAGTGCCATCCTTGTTCAGTGCGAAGTTATAGGGCGAGTAGCTGTGGATGGAAACAATCAGCTTGTTGGGCACCGTATCCGTCGGCAGAACGAAGTCATTCACCGTGGTGGAGGAGCATGCCGCCGCATATGTGGGTACCATCAGGCAGCGGATTGCATTGTTGCCGCCGGTTGCCCGGACGGTGTTGACAAAGGTCTGATTATAGCTGTTGATGACCTGGCGGGCCTCAGCAGTTCCGCCGTTCCATTCGTTGGGGTCTCCCACCAGCCGGGGCTCGTTCATTCCCTCAAAAATCAGGTGCTCGTCATAATTGCCGAACCGGTTTGCGATCTGGGTCCAGAGCGCCGCCAGCCGGGCGTTGACGCTGTCCTTCTGGGCATAGGTGGGAATCAGCCAGTCGTTTTCGTGGTGGATGTTGAGGATGCAGTACATATCGTTGTCAATCACATAATTGACGACCTCCTGTACCCGGTTCATCCATTCCTCCTGGATTTGATAATCCGGTGCGCTGCCTGTGTGGTCGATCCAGCTGACCGGAACCCGGACGGTATTGAAGCCCCCCTCCTTCACCTTGTCGATCATCTCCTTGGTGGTGATGGGACAGTTCCATGCCGTTTCCGACTGGGCAGGGGTGGGATTCGGCAGCCAGGATGTGGTGGTGGCATCCAGCGTGTTCCCCAGATTCCAGCCAATGGTGATTTCGCTGAGCAGCTGCTTAGCGGTCAGATCCCTCATCTCTGCCGGCGGCTCCAACAGCTCCAGATTGCCAAGCAGAATCTGCTTGTGCAGGGCAAGATCCACTGCGTCAATGCAGCCGTCCTGGTTCAGATCCGCCATTGGATTGACCGTGCTGCTCTTTGCAGTCAGGTAATCCTGCACAACGGACACGTCCGACACGGACAGGCTCCGGGTATAGGTGTTGGCCTCCACATAGGCGGCGCTTGCGGGCAGGGAACCCAGCAGTGCCACACTGACGGCAGCAGCGCTCAGGTACGCCCATAGTTTTTTCAGCATAAACATCCCCCTCTTTATAGATTTTGTATCATGCATTTATGCTTAAAAAATACACATTCAGTATAACACATTTTGTACGGTTTGTCCAGCGCTTGTTGCATAATTCTGCTGAAAACTTTGGCGCATGCTTTCGTTCCGGAATGTAAAAAGAGCACCCTGTCGGGTGCCCTTTATGGTGAATTATGAAAACCTGCCGTCCTCGTTTTTGATCTGGCTCCATACATACCGGAGCATCCAGCTGTCAAAGTCCGTGATCTTGCTTGCAGAGCCGGCCATCATCAGGGAGTTTTCACCGCCGGGGAATCCGCCGGGCGGGAAACCGTCCTTTTCGCCTTCGCCTCCGTAGAAGTCGGTGAGGCCGAAGCCGTGTCCCAGCTCATGCTCCAGAACGTGGATGCCGAAGCCGGAATCAATCATATTCAGGTATGCATCGTCGGACAGGCGCTGGCCCCAGTCGCCGCCGCAGCCGCCGATGGAGGGGAAGCCCTGGGTTGCCCACAGATACATGTCAAACCGCTTGTCCAGTCCGCCCGGGTAGTCATAGCCTATGTTGGTGGAGAAGTGGTAAAACCGGGACAGCTCATCCGGAGCATTGGGCAGCTGATCCGGGATGGTTTCCACCCCGTTTGAGGTGTCTCTAGAGCTGTCGTATGCTTCCAGCAGGTTGTCGTAGACAATCTCCTCCGGCTGCAGGTCATCCAGACAGGTTTTGTCCAGCACTGCCCAGCCTACGATTTTCACGTCCACATGCTGATACTTCCAGCCGTCATAGCCCACCAGGTAATCCGTCCAGTCGTTGATGGCATCATCCAGCATCTGCTCCAGCTTCTGCCGCTGCGCCAGGGAAATGTGCTTGTAGGACTGCCACCGGACCACATAGTTGATGGTGCCGTTCCCGGCCACAATCTGGTCAAAGATGGTGTTGCGCCGGGCGGTGGACTGCTCGCCCTGGATCCGGTTGGTCCAGATCCACTCCATGGCGGTGGTGTATTCCGCCGGCATATCCGCCAGGGTTTTCTCCTCTGTTACCGGGGACATAGGATCCGGCTGGGTGGCTTCCGCATCCGTAGGCGTCAGCCGCAGATAATCCAGGTTCGGCCCGCCCTCAGCTTGGGTGGACAAAACCCGGATCTTGTTTTCTCCAGCGTTCAGCTTCAGCACCAGACTGTAGGTCTGCCAGTCCGTCCAGCTGCCGGTGGCAGCGAAATTCAGCGTCCAGGTGTCAGCAAATACCTCGTTGACGGTGCTGCATTGCAGCTCCATAGGCCGCGCTGCATCACTGCCGTTGGCAAAGCGCAGGTCGATCCGGTAATTGCCTGCTTCCGGCGCATTCACCGTCCAGGTCAAGGCGCTGCCCTGCATATTGTCCACGTTCACATAAGTACCGGTGAGTGCGCCGGCGTTGGTGGTTTCGGTTGATGCAAAAGACAGCTCTCCGTCCTTCGCAAAATAGATGTTGTCGTACACCGTGCCCTGCTGCAAAAAGCCGCTGCACCGGCTCATCAGGTAATCCTGCAGGATCTGCACATCCGCTTTGTCCACCTGTCCGTCCCCGGTCAGATCCCCGAAGGAGGAGTCACCGGCAGGGAAGCTGCTGATGCTGCCCAGCACGTATGCCTTCAGCAGCTGTAGATCCATGGCGTTTACAGCGCCATTGCCGTCCAGATCTCCGTACAGGCCGTAGCTGTCCGCATGGACGGTTTGCTGTGGGCTGTTCCCCGGCAGCATTGCGCCGCAGGCAGCCAGCACACACAGTGCCGTCAGTCCTGCATAGGACCGGCGGTTCCGTTTGTGAAATTGGTTCATAGATTTTCCCCCTGTTTTTTGGGTGCATGAAGCTCCCCCCTGCATCCTCCGGGAGCTTGTTCTGCACTCGGATTGCAATTTTATCTTTTTTTCAAAGCAAAATTGTACGATTATTATAGCATGCTTTTTTCTGCAAAGTCAATGCATTTTTGTGCCTTTTTTACCATGTATTGATTCCGGTCAAGAAAAAACCTGTACAGAGCAACCGTATGCTCCGTACAGGTTTCGTGTCAGCCAATTACTTGCAGTGCAGCCCCCAGGAAGGAATTGCAGCCGGTAAGCACCAGCCCGATCAGGGACATGACAAAGCCCGCTTTTGCGATGCCGCCGGTGGTTTCCTTCTTGGCCTTGATGCTCAGCGCCAGACCGGTGATGGAGATGGGGTAGCCTACCAGGGGCAGTATCCACGCCATCAGGCTGAGAATGCCCAGCACCATACCCGCTACAGCCTTGCCGTTGCTTTCCGGCAGGGGAGCCGGCTGATACCAGGGGTTGTACATGCCGGGAGGCGGTGCCTGCTGCATGGAGGGCATCTGTCCCGGGTAGGGTGGGGGCAGAGGTGTCTGCCGGGGCGGCTGCTCTCCCACTGGGGGCATACCCGGCTCTAAGGGTGTGCCGCAGTTCTGACAGAAGGGCATTCCGTTGGGGGTTTCCTGGCCGCAGGTGCGGCAAATCTGCATAGCAGCCTGGGGTGCGGGCCCGGACTGGAGGGGGATGGCTGTACCGCAGCCGTGGCAGAAGGCTGCACCTGGTTCGTTATCTGTACCGCAGTTTCTACAAAGCATGAAAAAACGTCCTTTCCCGGCGTGCCGTATGGATAGCCCCTGTGCAATATTCCATCCTGCAGGGCATTGCCTCGGCCCGAAATGTTTCTGCTATAAGTTTACCGCAGAACCGGAAAAATGTCAAGCCGGCGGGAATTGACTTTTTTCCGAAAATGTGATATAGTAAAAGTAATCATTCTGGCGAAAGGTGTAGGATGCGATGAATACAACGGCAATTATCGGCATTGTGATTCTGGTGCTCTTTTTAGGCAGCTTTATCGCTTACGGCGTGGTGCTGTACCTAGGCAGGGAGCACAAGCAGACAGTGCTGGTGAAATCCAAGTATACCACAAAGAACCGGCGCCAGCGGCACGGGGGCACAGTGGTACACTACACGGTGGTTTGCAAATGCGGCGTGTTTAACCGCAAGTTCACTTGCAGTCACCGGGTGTATGAGCACATGCGGGAGGGGCAGAGCTATCTTGCCAAGACCAAGATGGGCGAGATTCTTTCCCTGCACAATCAGTAAAAGAAACGGCACAGCTTTCAGGGCTGCGCCGTTTTCTTATATGGTGCCGGGCTTACAGCCCGATATTGTACAGCTGTTTTGTTGCGGCGTCCAGATATACCAGGGAATCCCCGTCCGTTACGATATAGCTGTCCCACATTGGTCTCTCCAGGATTGGCGTAAGCTGCCCCTTGTTATCCAGACTGTACACACGGAAGCTTTCGGTTTTTTCGGAATAAAACTCTAAAATATGATTTTCCGCCCGGGAATCCACACTGGTTCCCGTAGGGCAGTAATAACAGTTTTCCAGCACACAGACGGTCTTTTCCTTCAGGTTGTAGAGGACGCACTTGTTGTTCATTGAACTGCAAACGTCTATGGTAACCAGGCAGTAGTCACCAAAGGCTGCGATTTCAGCGACGCTGTTTTCCATGTCATCATCCAGCAGACTGCCTCTGTCCTGTAACAGCGGCTCTATCTCCGGAAGCTTATAGCTTTCCAGCTGGTTCCCATTCAGATCATATACCCGCAAACAGGGATCAACACCGGTTTCAGATTGGGAATATTCGTACAGTTGATTGTCGTTGACCGTATAGCGGTAATTTTCATTCCAACCGTATTCCCGTGTAACGATATTCCGTTCTCCAGTTTCATTGTACAATGTAACATAGTAAGTAAAACGAAGCTCCTCACCGAAGTTTCCGTTATTTGTCATATATGTCTCCACGTATTCTTCGTTGTTTACCGGAAAGGTTGCACAAACGGATGTGAACTCATCCAAAGGCTCTGTTTTAAGCACATTCACGCAGTTTTTTTCCGTATCCATTGAAAAGTGAACGGTTTGTTTCGTTTCGCTGCCGAAGGAGGCATAGATTCGCCCATCTGCAAATGTACATTTGCCTTCATGGGGTTCGTATTGCAAATTCTCCAGCTTGCCGGTCAATTCTTTGGTCTTGCCGGTGTCCAGGTTATATTGAAGGAAGACAATGTCCGAGGAATTGCTGAAGTTGCAGATTTGTTTTTGCAGGTACAGCTGGTTTCCCTTCAAAAAGAACGGATATAGTTTGTCATACTCCTGATCCTTCAAGGGAATATATTCATCATACCGGAAGTCCTGCACCAGGCTTTGCTGTAAACCGGGGAAAACAGCGGACAGCTCCGGCTGAACCAGCGTGAATTCCGATTGAGGGTCTGTTGGCGCAGAGGTAACAGGTGCCGTAGAGGAAACAGCAGCAGTTGACGCCGGCTCTGTTTTGCTGTCTGCTCCGCTTTCGGAGGAAGTTTTCTGACAGGCGCAGAGCAGAAACGACAGGGCAAGTAACAGGGAGATGCCTGCATGAGGTTTCATGGTGGCGGTAATTGATTTTTTTCTCATGTTATTTTCCTCCTTGTTTTTCTGGCTCTGCGTGTATTTTCCTGGGCACGCATGCCATGGATAATTTATGTATGTATAATACCACACCATTGGAAATTTGTCAAGCGCTTTTTCAAAATAACAGTAGAATTTTGGAACAAATCCTCCCACAACATAAAAAGCCCGCCGGTACTGCTGTACCAGCGGGCTTTTGCTGATGTGTTTTATTCTGCTGTGCTGGATGCATCTGCTTCAGCGGAATCCTCCGCCTTGCTTGCGTCATCCGCCTTGCTTTCATCTGCGCCCTGTGCGCCGGCATCTTCCTTGGTCTTGCCGGTGCCGGTAACGGTGAAGTTGACTTCGATCGTGGTCCAGGACTTGAAGTCGTCCATATCGATAATCACCGGAGCATAATCCTTGCTGTCGGCAGGAACTACGCCGTCTGCGGTGTGGGCATCCTCCGGCAGATTGTTGACATAAGTGTTGCAGATGTTTGCCCGCATTTCAATGCCGTCATCAGAGGAGGTGTAGTTCTTGGCAGTCATCTTGATTTCCTTGTCATCCACCTTGATGGAGGTAATCTCAATGGACATATCCGGGAACAGGGTAGTGCCGTCGAATACCTTGACTGCTGCAAAGGAGATGCCGCCCGGGGTGTAATCCCCGTTTGCATCGCCGGTAATGTCATACAGGCAGCCCTTGGTGCCGGCGTTGACGCTGACGGTGTAATCTCCGTCGCCGGTGATCTTTGCTACTCCTGCGTCATAGGTCAGCAGGTCGGTATCCTTGCCCCAGTACTGTACATACCACTGGCCGTCCACCATGGCCAGAATAGCGTCGCCGGATTCTGCAGTTACAGCCTCTTCAAATTCCACCGGAGCTGCAGCAGTTGCAGCCGGAGTCGCAGCCACTGTGGTTGCAGGTGCCTCTGTGGTGGGAGCCTCTGTAGTGGGAGCTTCGCTGCTGCTGTTGTCAGAGCCGCAGCCTACGAATGCTGCGCCCACGAATGTGCATGCCAGAATGGCAGCGGCAAATCTTTTGAATTTCATAACATCCTCTTTTCTCCGCCGTATGAATTCTCCTGCCGCAAAAACGGCGGTACGGGCAGCGTACAGGAGCGCTGCCCTTCCTGATGGTTGAGAGGGGAAACGGACAGCATTTTATTTGCCCTTTTATCATACACAATTTTTATGGTTCACGCAATCGGCATTTTGCACAAAATTCGGCCGGAAGCACCCGGGTTATCCTAGGTGGATTTAAGGCAATACCCCGCAGAACTTGTACATTGCTGCCTGAATCAGCTCCGGTTCTGCTTTGCCACCAGGCTTGCGCCTCCGTACAGCTCCCGGAGCCTGGGCTTTTCAATCTTGCCGGTGGGATTCCGGGGCACGTTTGCAAAGATGATCTTGTGGGGACGTTTATACCGGGGCAGCTGGTTGCAGAATTCCATAATCTCCGCCTCGGTGCAGGGGTGATCCGGCTTCAGCTCCACAATGGCTGCCGCAATCTCTCCAAGACGCTGATCCGGCAAACCGATAACCGCCACATCCTTGATGGCGTCGTTGCTGCGCAGGAAATCCTCGATCTGTACCGGGTACAGATTCTCGCCGCCGCTGATGATGACATCCTTTTTCCGGTCCACCAGGAAGATAAAGCCATCCTCATCCTCCTGGGCCATATCCCCGGTATACAGCCAGCCGTCCTTCAGCACCTCGGCGGTTGCCTTGGGGTCATTGTAATAGCAGGTCATGACGCCGGGACCCTTCACCAGCAGCTCGCCCACAGTGCCCCGGGGCACCGGATTGCCCTTGTCATCCACGATCTTGACTTCCCAGCCGTAGCCTGCCTTGCCGATGGCGCCCACCTTGTGAATGTTCTCCACACCCAGGTGTACGCAGCCGGGCCCGATGGATTCGCTGAGTCCGTAGTTGGTGTCATACTGGTGGTTGGGGAAGTATTTCTTCCAACGGGTAATCAGACTGGGGGGAACCGGCTGTGCGCCGATATGCATCAGCCGCCACTGATCCAGCTTATAGTCCTCCAGCTTCAGCTCACCCCGGTCCAGCGCATCCAGAATATCCTGCGCCCAGGGCACCAGCAGCCAGACGATGGTACACTGCTCCTGAGAAACTGCCTCCAGAATGCACTTGGGCTTGACCCCCTTGAGCAATACCGCCTTGCCCCCCACCAGGAAGCTGCCGAACCAGTGCATCTTGGCACCGGTGTGGTACAGGGGCGGAATGCACAGGAATACATCGTCCCTGGTCTGTCCGTGGTGCTCATGCTCCACCTTGCAGGCGTGCAGCAGACTCTCGTGATTGTGGAGAATCGCCTTGGGGAATCCGGTGGTGCCGGAGGAGAAGTAGATGGCTGCATCGTCCGTCAGATCCAGGGGCAGATCCGGCGAGGTGCTTGCACAGTTGGCCACCAGACGGTCATAATGCTCTGCAAAGGAGGGGCAGTTTTCCCCCACATAGAAAAGCAGCCGGTTCTTGCTGATCTGGGGAGCGATTTCCTCCACTCTGCCGATGAATTCCGGACCGAATACCAGAATATCCACCTCTGCCAGATCCAGGCAGTACTTGATTTCATCGGAGGCATAGCGGAAATTCAGGGGCACTGCCAGCGCACCGGTTTTCAGAATGCCGAAGTAGATGGGCAGCCACTCCAGGCAGTTCATCAGAAGAATGGCTACTTTGTCCCCCTTCTTGACGCCCCGGGAAAGCAGCAGGTTTGCAAAGCGGTTTGCTTTTTCGTTGAACACGCTCCAGGTGATCTCCCGCCGGTAGTGGGACACGGGCGCCGGCTCGATCAGCTCGTATTCCTTCCAGGTGACCCGGTGAACCTCCTGAATATCCGGATTGATTTCCACCAGGCTTACGTCTTTTCCGTACAGGATCGCATTGCGTTCCAGAATATCTATAATGGTCATATGCTTCGTCCTTTCTGATGCTGCATAGGTTTTCTCTTCATTTTATCACATAAAAGCACAAAAGTAAATAGGAAATACAGAATTATTTTTATTTTTGTTCTCGTGGGATTTATCCTTGAAGAAACCGGGCGGACATCGCCCGGAAGTAGCTGTATTTATTCGCGCATTCATATACTATACATATTTTGTTTACAGTATATCAAGATTCTGCTTTGTCCGGATATGATATAATATATAATAGTATACATCATGTTGCTTCAGCGGCGGCAGACAGGAGGAAATGCCATGAAATACGGCGTGAAAATGTCGGACATTGCCAGGGAATTTTCGGTCAGCGTTGTAACGGTTTCCAATGCTTTGGGGGACCGGGGCGGCGTCAGTCCGGAGCTTTGTGCAGCAATCAAGGCTAAGGCAGTGGAGATGGGCTATCGTCCCTCCGTATCCCGCCGCCCCAAGCAGAAGCCGGAGGGGACCGAGCGGCCGCCCCGCCGTTTTTTTACGGTAGGGATTCTGACGGCGGAGCGCTTCTGCGGCGATAAGGGAACCTTTTACTGGGAGCTTACCCAGCGGGTGACCAGGATGCTCAAGCGCAGCACCAATGTATTGTGCGAAAGCGTATCCATGCGGCAGGAGAACAACTGTCTGCCCCCGGAGCTGGTCACCGGTCATAAGGTCAATGCGCTGATTATGCTGGGGCAGATCGGCCACGACTATCTGGATATGATTCTCGGGGTGGGGCTGCCGGTGGTATTCCTGGATTTTTATGACGAGCATTACCATGTGGACAGCATTGTATCCGACAGCTATTACGGCGGCTATCTGCTGACGGATTATCTCATCAGCAAGGGACACCGGCGCATCGGCTTTGTGGGCAATGTTACCGAAACCAGCAGTATCCATGACCGGTTTATGGGCTACATCAAGGCGCTGATGGAGCACGGGATAGCCTACCGGAAGGACTGGACCCTGGCGGATCGGGAGCCCAACGGCCCGCTGATTACCGACCTGGCATTCCCTCCGGACATGCCCACCGCATTTGTCTGCAACTGCGATGAAACCGCTTTCCGGGTCATTTCTGCCCTGAAGGAGTCCGGGTACAGGGTGCCGGAGGATATTTCCGTGGTGGGCTATGACAACTACATGGTATCGGATATGTGCGTGCCCTCCATTACCACGGTGGAGGTCAATCTGGAAATCATGGCTCAGGCCACGGTGGATATTATCCTGAAAAAGCTGGAGCATCCGGATTACAGCGAGGGCAAGCGCATCATTCCCGGCAAGTTGATTATCAAAAACTCTGTTCGTCAGCTTCAGGAGGGCGGAAAGCATGAAAAAGAAAAGGCGGAAGCAGGCTCTGCAATGGGCTGAGATAGCCATTTTGCTGGTCATCATGGCCGGAGTCTTTCTCATACAGCAGAGAACAGGCTGTTGGCTGGATGTCCGGTATGAGCCCCTGCTCTATGGGCTGATCCTGGGTCTGTACGGACTGACCCGGGCGGTGCTGAACCGGTTTTTGGCGAGGAACGCTGACCGCTTCTGACGAAAACAGAAGCATATGACAGGAAGTGAAGCAATGCGGTTTGATACGGAGCAAAAGATTGCGGAGCATCTGTTTTCCCAGCGGGAGGAGAGCTTTGCCCACGCCTCCTTTGACCGGGAAATAGCCTTTTACGAAAGCATCTGTTCGGGGAATATGAAGCTGGTCAGGGTATTTATGAAGCCCCTGTGCTGTGAGGGCTGCGGTGTGCTCAGCGAGGATCATCTGCGGAATCTCCGGTATCACATGGTGGTGCTGGCTGCCCTGATCGCCAGGTACTGCATCAAGGGGGGCATGTCCCCGGAGGAATCCTACAGCCTGAGTGATTTTTACATCATGAAAACGGACAAGTGCCGGACGGAGGAGGAAATCCGCCAGGTGCATCTGGAAATGATCGAGGATTATACCGGGAAAATGCGGCGCATCAAGCTCCAGGGGGTATATTCCCGCCGGATTGTTCATGCGGTGGATTATATCATTACCCACCTGCACAGCCGGATTCTGCTGGAGGATGCGGCGGCGCATCTGGGAATCAGTCCCGCCCATCTGTCCCGGCTGTTCAAAAAGGAAACCGGCATGGCCTTCAGCGAGTATGTCAACAAACAGAAAATTGAGGAGGCTGCGGCTCTGCTGCTGTATACCGAGTACAGCGATACCCAGATCAGCAGTCTGCTGGCGTTCAGCTCCCAGAGCTACTTCATCAAGGTGTTCCGGAAATACATGGGCACCACCCCCAAGCAATATAAACAGCAATCCGGTATTCCGGACTTCTCCGACCGCTGATTTCAGCGGTCTTTTTCTTTTTCGTTATGTTTAGGTCATGATTTTACTATTTTTATCGGAAAAGTAATAGAATAATTTGCAGTGCTGTACTATCATAAAACTAAGTAAAACGGGACTAGTATGCAAAGGCATACAACAGGGCAAAGGGCAGGCGTACCTCCGAAGCAGTCCGGAAGGCTGTGTCGGGTCTGCACTGCGTTCGGAAACATACGAGGGGGAAAACAGCATGAAAATCAACGCAATCCGCCGGCTGGCGGCGGCAGCAGCGGCGTGCACGGTACTGGTATCGGCAATGCCGGCACTTCCGGTCATGACAGCAACCGCAGCCGGAAACATCATCTCTAATTCGACCTTTGAATCCGGTACCTCCGGCTGGGGTACCTACAAGGAAAGTGGCGGCGTCTGCTCTCTGAGTACGGAAAACGGCAGGCTGGCGCTGAAAGTCAGCAATGTGGGAAAGGTGACCTACGCAGTACAGGTGTTCTACGATATCATTCCCCTGTACAAAAACGGCGTTTATCGTCTCAAGTATGACATCTCCTGCAGCACCAACCGTTTTGTAGAGGGTATGATCCAGCAGAACGGCGGAACCTATCAGGCATACACCTGGAAGGGACTGAATCTGACCAACACACCCCAGACCGTGGATTACGTCTTCACCATGGAAGCAGATACCGACATCATGTCCAAGCTGGTGTTCAACTGCGGCTTGCAGGAAAAGGACGGAGGCTCCCTGCCGGAGCACACCATCTACCTGGACAACGTATCCCTGGAATTGGTTGATGACAGCAAGGTGGATTATTCCGCCTCCAGACCCTATGAGCCGCCCATTGTAACCAATCAGGTGGGCTATCGCTGCGACAGCAGGAAAACTGCGGTGTTCCGCAATATGGGCAGTGCAAGCCAGTTTTCCGTGGTGAATGCAGCCAACAATCAGGTGGTTTACACTGGTCAGCTGTCCAGCGATAAGACCAACAGCTCCGCCAATGAAACCAACCGGACCGGTGATTTCTCTCAGGTAACCACCCCCGGTAAGTACTACATTACCTGCGGCAGCCTGGATCCCTCCTATACCTTTGAAATCGGGGACGGGGTATATACCAATCTGCTGGATGACAGCGTGAAGATGCTGTATCTCCAGCGCTGCGGCACCGCAGTACAGGACAGCACCTTCGGCCATCCCGCATGCCACAACACCATGGCAACCATTTACGGCACCAATCAGCAGATTGATGTTTCCGGCGGCTGGCACGATGCAGGGGACTATGGCAGATATGTTGTACCGGCGGCAAAGGCTGTGGCGGATCTGCTGTACGCCTATCAGGAAAATCCCTCCCTGTACGGCGATTCCATCGGCATTCCGGAAAGCGGAAACGGGATCCCGGATATTCTGGATGAAACCCGCTATGAGCTGGAATGGATGAAGAAGATGCAGCGCCAGGACGGCGGCGTTTACCATAAGGTCACCTGTGAAACCTTCCCGGGCTATGTGGCGCCCCAGGATGAAACCAAGCCCTTGATTGTGACACCGGTTTCCACCACTGCAACCGCTGATTTCTGCGCATCCATGGCCCTTGCCTATGAATTTTACAAGGATATTGACAGCAATTTCGCAAAGGACTGTCTGGATCGTGCGGAGCGTGCCTGGTCCTACCTGGAGCAGAATCCCGGCCTGATCTTCAGCAATCCTTCCGATATCTCCACCGGTGAATACGGCGATACTTCCGACCGGGATGAACGGTACTGGGCGGCAGCACAGCTTTACCGGGCAACCGGCAACAGCAAATATGAGTCCGCACTCAGCAGCATGTCCGTCAGCAAGGGTCTGGACTGGTCAACCGTAGGGGACTACGGCAATATCGCCCTGCTTACCTCGGATTCCATCAGCAGCAGCTCCTCTGTCTACACCAAGGCAAAGAACGCTTTGCTGGCACAGGCAGACCAGATGGCTTCCGCATCCGAGTCTTCTCCTTACGGTGTAACACTCTCCAAGTATGAGTGGGGCAGCAATATGACCGTTGCCAACGCAGGAATCATTCTGGGTACGGCATACCGGCTGACCAACCAGGACAAATATCTGGATGCTGCCAATGCACAGCTGGATTACCTGCTGGGTACCAACCCGTTGGGTGAGTGCTTCTTTACCGGCTATGGCACCGTATCTCCCCAGAATCCCCACCACAGGCCTTCCATGGCTGCCGGCAAGGCAATGCCCGGTATGCTGGTAGGCGGTGTAAACCAGAATCTGGAGGACAGCGCAGCAAAGGCGTACTGCCAGGATCTCCCGGCGGCAAAGCGTTATGTGGACAATTCCGAAAGCTACTCTACCAATGAGATTACGATTTACTGGAACTCTCCTCTGACCTATCTGGTTGCGCTGACTGGAGAAGCAGGCGGTTCCCAGAGCACTGACACCTATCTGCTGGGCGATGTGAATAATGACAAGGTCATCAATGCAGTTGACCTTGTGCTGGCAAGACGCGGACTGACCACTGGTTTTGCAAGCAGTGCAGCAGAAAAGGCAGCGGATGTGAACCAGGATGGCAAGGTAACAGTTGCGGATATCGTTGTGATGCAGCAGTATCTGCTGGGGAAGATCAAGGCATTCTCCGGCGGCCAGACTCCCATCCAGACAACGCCGGTTGTACAGACTACAGCACCGACGGTGCAGACCACAACCCAGACTGTTGTGCAGACAACCGAAAACCCGAATCAGATCAAGGATTACGGTACACCGATGAATCAGAACGCAACCATGCAGGCAGATTTCAGAAAGGGTGAGAACGCAGAGTTCTTTGCCTCTGACGGATGGACCAATGGCAGCTGCTTCGACTGCGGCTGGTACAAGCAGAACACTTCCTTCGACGGAGGCGTGCTGAATCTGACTATCGATAAGGACTATACCGGTAAGTATTCCTATTCCGGCGCAGAATACCGGACAGTGGGCTACTACCAGTACGGCTATTACGAAACCTCCATGCAGGCCATCAAGAACGATGGTGTGGTTTCCTCCTTCTTTACCTACACCGGTCCCTCCGAGGATAATCCCTGGGACGAGATCGACATTGAGGTGCTGGGCAAGGACACCACAAAGGTGCAGTTTAACTACTACACCAACGGCGTGGGAAATCACGAATATATGTACGATCTGGGCTTTGACGCTTCCGAAGGCTTCCACACCTATGGCTTTGACTGGCAGCCGGATCACATCACCTGGTATGTGGATGGCAAGGCGGTGTACACTGCTTATGGCAACATTCCCACCACTGCCGGCAAGATTATGATGAATGTATGGCCGGGCACCGGGGTGGACGACTGGCTGAAGCCCTTTAACGGGAACACACCGTTGACCGCAAGATATCAGTGGGTTACCTACAATAAGCAATAAACTCATCCATCAAAAGAGAAACAGGGTATCGGACAAAACCGGTACCCTGTTTCTGCGCTCTCTGCCCCATATCCGGTGAATTTCCTGCAAAAAGAATTATATTACAGGCGTTTTGTACACCTGTTTATGCAAAATGTGCGTTGACTTTTTGAAAATATACGATTATAATATGTACAGATTAAAATATATACAGCTTCAGAGAGGGAAAAGCGATGAGAAAGGATAAATGTGTTTGTACTGTGCTGGCAGTGGCGCTGCTGGTTCCGGCGTCCCTGACCGGCATACAGCCTGCAAAGGCTGGGGACACCGGAATTATGGGGGATATTTCAACCTTTGATGTGGTGGAGGAAATGGGCATCGGGATCAACCTGGGCAACACCTTTGAATCCTCCGGGGACTGGATTGCCCAGTGGGGGGACGGCTCGGTCAATTCCTATGAAACAGCCTGGGGCAGTCCGACGATCACCCGGGAGATCATCCAGGGCTATGCGGATGAGGGCTTCGGGGTTCTGCGTGTGCCGGTGGCCTGGTCCAACCTTATGTCTACCGACGGCTCCTACACCATCAGTCCGGCCTATAAGGCCAGAGTCCGCCAGGTCATTGACTGGGCGCTGGCAGAGGATATGTATGTCATAATGAATCTGCACTGGGACGGAGGCTGGCTGGAGAATCTGCCGAATGATCACGACAACTGCATGAAGAAGTATACCGCCATCTGGACCCAGCTTTGCGATGAATTCCGGGATTATGGGGATAAGCTGATGTTTGAATCCCAGAACGAGGAGCTTTACTGGCAGAATGTCTGGAATCAGTGGGGCGGCACAAACGGCAAGGACAAAGCGTACGCCTACTGCAATGAGGTGAATCAGACCTTTGTGAATATTGTGCGCGGCTCCGGCGGCAACAACGAAAAGCGCCATCTTCTGATTTCCGGATATAATACCGATGTGCATCTTACCTGTGATGCCATGTTCCGAATGCCCAGCGATCCGGCAAATCGCTGCGCTGTTTCGGTGCACTATTATATTCCCTCCACCTTTGCCATTCTGGAGAAGGACGAAAGCTGGGGCAAAAGCGCCTATACCTGGGGGAGCGATGCGGAATATGCGGAACTGAGTCAAAATATGGATCTGCTGCAGTCCACCTTTGTGCAGAAGGGAGTGCCGGTCATTATCGGTGAGTACGGCTGCCCCACTAAGAATAAAGAGCCAGCCTCGGTGACCCGGTTCCTTTCTGCGGTATGTGAGCAGGCTGCCAAGCGGGACGGGATCTGCCCTGTTCTGTGGGACATTACCGATCTGCATTACGACCGGAGTACCTGCAAGCTCAAGGATGCCCAGCTCAAAGCCAATTTTGACAGGATCCGGAGTACCTATTTTGCAGCGAAGCCGCCGGTAATCAGGCCCATCAGCGGCCAGCTGATCCGGGAATTGAAGATAAACGATTCCGATAATGCCGGGGACTGGTCCCTGCAGACCGGCTTTCAGACGGGGGATAAGCTCTATGGCGACCGTGATCTGACTGCGCTGAATGCTCCTGCTTTTCTGTCAGAGGCGGAGTGCATCCGGACTGCCTGCGACTCCAAGCTGTTTACAGGGGATCTGGCTTCCTTTACAGCCGGCGCGGATATTACCCTGTATGCGGCAGTGGACGCCAGAGTGAACAAAAAGCTGGACTGGCTGGCGGCATGGCACAGGAACGGAGCATCCATTATGACCTCCAACGGCGTAGCTCTGGAGCTGTTCAGCCGGAACGCAAAAGCCGGGGAGCAGATTGTGCTGGGAACCAACGGCGGCCAGGCGGAGTCTGCCAACTATATGATTTTTGCGGTGCCTGCGGCGGAGAATCCGCTGCCGGGCGATCTGGACGGTGACGGTTGTATCGGCTGCCTGGATATGGTACTGGCACAGCGGGCGCTCCGGTACGGCACAGAGCATCCTGCTGCCGATGTGAACCGGGACGGCAGCTATACAATGGCTGATGCAGTCCTGATTCAGAAATATCTGCTGGGCGCTATCCGGGAATTTCCCGCTGCATAGTCCATTCCTTGTCCGCTCCGGTCTTTCGCCGGGTATGCTTCTGTGCAGGGCTGCACCGGATTCTCCGGCAGTCAGGCTGTATGCAATCCAATGTTCGTACGAGGAGGTTATGTCATGAAACTGAACAAACTATGTGCTGCTCTTGTGTCCGGGGCGCTGCTGACAGGAACTGTGCTGCCGGCAGGAGGGGCAATGGGTTCTTCTGTAACAGCTGCCCAGGAACCGGAGCCGCTGAACGGAAGGCTTATCACCAATCTGACGGTGCTTGACCAGGCGAATGC
>JALELB010000059.1 GCA_022768805.1 Ruminococcus sp. | reverse complement strand
ATTGACGGCAAGGTATTTGTCCACAGCGAAACGCCCCTGCACACCGGGGATTATGTCACCATCCGGCTGGACGAGGTGCTGGATTACGACTTTGTGGGAGAGGTGGTCACCGATGAATCTGCCCAATAAGCTGACCCTGATGCGGGTGCTGCTGATTCCCGTATTCCTGGTGTTCTTTCTGATTCCCGCCATCCCCTGCCACTACCTGCTGGCTATGCTGGTGTTCATCCTGGCCTCGGTGACGGACGCTCTGGACGGGCACCTTGCCCGAAAGCACAATCTGGTCACCAACTTCGGCAAATTCCTGGATCCTCTGGCGGACAAGGTGCTGGTGATGACCGCCCTCGCCTGCTTTGTGGATAACCAGATGATCGGGGTGATCCCCTTCCTCATCATCATGATGCGGGAATTCACCGTATCCGGTCTGCGGCTGGTTGCCGCCAACAGCGGCACGGTCATCGCCGCCGGGTTCTGGGGAAAGCTCAAGACCGCCTTTACCATGGTGACCATCATCGCCATTCTGGTGTATCTGAGCTTTTCCGGAGACTTCAACAGCTTCTCCCTGGCCTGTGCCGGAACTATCGACACGGTGTGCAGCATCATCCTTACCGGGCTGGTATGGATCAGCACCGGTCTGACGGTAATCTCCGGCTGGGTTTACCTGCGGGGCTACTGGAAATACATCGACCCGGAGGCCTGACGGGGGTTGACAAACGCCCTCCGGTTGCGTATAATAGAAAGGAAAGGCGTAACAGCAAGAGTAGCCTTCGGCGGGTTGCAGCAGAGAGTGCCCGGCTGCTGAAAAGGGCATGCAACAGCCATTGGTGAAGTGCGGCTGCCAGCCGGAGGCGGGAACGGTTTGCTCCCAGTATCGCCTCCCGTATTCCTGCGTTAAAGGGCTTGAGTCACAAATCAGAGTGGAACCGCGACCTTTCGCCTCTGGATGCTTCGGCGTCCGGGGGCTTTTCTGATGATAGGAGGCTGTCAATTGTTCAAACGACTGCGGGAGGATATTGCGCTTATCAAGGAACGGGACCCTGCGGCACGCAATGCCTTTGAAATTATCCTGACCTATTCGGGTCTGCATGCGGTACACAGCTACCGCCGTGCCCACTGGTTCTACCAGCACAAGTGCTTTACCATCGCCCGGATTATTTCCCAGTGGAGCCGGTTCTGGACGGGAATTGAAATCCATCCGGGGGCAAAAATCGGCAAGGGACTGTTCATCGACCACGGCATGGGGGTGGTCATCGGGGAAACCACGGAAATCGGCGACAACTGCCTCATCTACCAGGGAGTGACCCTGGGAGGCACCGGCAAGGACAAGGGCAAGCGCCACCCTACCCTGGGCAACAACGTGATCGTGGGCTCCGGGGCAAAGGTGCTGGGTCCCTTCTATGTGGGGGACAACGCCAAGATCGCTGCCGGGGCGGTGGTGCTGGAGGAAGTGCCGGCAAACTGTACCGCCGTAGGCGTGCCCGCCAGAGTGGTGCGCCGGAACGGACAGCGTGTCTGTCCGGATCTGGATCAGATCCATATCCCCGACCCGGTGGCACAGGAGCTTTGCCGGCTCACCATGCGGATTGAAAAACTGGAACAGATGCTGTCGGTTCAGCCGGACAGCCAGGAAAAGGAGAATGAGGAATATGTACCTGTACAACACCATGAGCCGTAAGAAGGAGGAGCTTGTCCCCCAGCAGGAAAAGCAGGTGAATATCTACGCCTGCGGCCCCACCGTATACAACTATATCCACATCGGCAACGCCCGGCCCATCTGTGCCTTTGACGTGCTGCGCCGGTATCTGACCTGGCGGGGCTATTCCGTAAAGTATGTGCAGAATTTCACCGACGTGGACGATAAGATCATCAAGCGTGCCAACGAGGAGGGCATCACCGCCGCCCAGGTGGCAGAAAAATATATTGCCGAGTACAAAACCGACGCCCACGGCCTGAACGTGATGGACGCAGACGTACACCCCCGGGTGACGGACACCATGGAGGACATCATCCGCTTTGTACAGGCGCTGGTGGACTCCGGCCACGCCTATGAGGCGGAGGGGGACGTGTACTTCCGCACCTCCAGCTTCCCGGAATACGGCAAGCTGTCCAAGAACTCCATGGAGGATCTCCAGGCAGGCGCCCGGATCGGGGTGGATGAGCGGAAGGAAAACGCCCTGGATTTTGCCGTATGGAAGGCGGCAAAGCCCGGAGAGCCCTACTGGGAATCCCCCTGGGGCAAGGG
>JALELB010000057.1 GCA_022768805.1 Ruminococcus sp. | reverse complement strand
ACCTATGCGGCCTGGGGAGCGGAGCTGGTGGTGTCCGGTCATATGCATGGGGGCATTGTACAGCTGCCCGGCGTGGGAGGGCTGCTGTCCCCGGAGCGTCGGCTCCTTCCGGCGTATACCAAGGGGCATTACCGGCAGGGGAATACGGATATGATCGTCACCGGAGGCATTGCCAAGCCCCGGTTCTGCAATCCGCCGGAGCTGCGGCTCATTACCTTGCGCGGAGCAGAGAATCCGGCACTTTAGTATGTAGCTGTATAAAAGCAAAGGGCTGTTTCTATGCAATTTGCTGAAAAGCCTCTGCAGGGGCGCCCCAAGACACATTTCATGCCGGATTCCCTTGCATTTTCGGTGAAAATATGCTATACTTGTACACGTATGCTTCATGCACACATTCTGAACAAGGAAATGAGGAATTGATTATGCCTGCAAATATTGTAATCGGCACCCAGTGGGGCGATGAGGGAAAGGGCAAGATTATTGACATTCTTGCGTCCCGTGCGGAAGTGGTTGTACGTTCCCAGGGGGGTAATAATGCCGGACACACTGTGGTGAACAACGGCCAGACCTATAAGCTGCACCTGGTGCCCTCCGGTATTCTGTATCCGGGCACTGCCTGCCTGATCGGCGCCGGGGTGGTGCTGGATCCCAAGGATTTCATTTCAGAGCTGGACGGCCTGCATGCAAGAGGGGTTTCCACGGATAATCTGAAAATTGACCCCCGTGCCCACGTGGTGATGCCCTGGCACATTGTGCTGGATGGGCTGAGCGAACAGTTCCGGGGCAATTCCGACATTGGTACCACCAAGCGGGGCATCGGTCCCACTTACATGGACAAGTATGAGCGCTGCGGCATCCGGATGTATGATCTCACCCATCCGGAGGTGTTTGCACAGAAGGCAAGAAGCACCGGGGCGCTGAAAAACAAAATCATTACCGAGGTGTACGGGGGCGAGGCCATCGACCTGGATGCAGTGATTGCGGAGTACACCGAATACGGCAAGCGGCTGCTGCCCTACCTGGCGGATGTATCCGTGCTGACCTATGAGGCGGATAAGGCGGGCAAGACCATCCTCTTTGAGGGGGCACAGGCAACTTTGCTGGATATTGATTTCGGTACATACCCCTATGTAACCTCCTCCCACCCGCTGTCTGCGGGAGTATGCGTGGGAACCGGCGTGGGCCCCCGGATGATTTCCAACATCATCGGCGTGGCCAAGGCCTATACCACCCGTGTGGGCAAGGGCCCCTTCCCCACAGAGCTGGAGGATGAAATCGGGGAGAAGATCCGGAACGTAGGCGGAGAATTCGGTACTACCACCGGCAGACCCCGGAGAACCGGCTGGTTTGACGCAGTGATTGTTCGGCATTCCGTTCGGGTCAACGGACTGGACGGTCTTGCCATCAACAAGCTGGATACCCTCAGCGGACTGGGTACCCTGAAAATCTGTACCGCATACCGGATGGCGGACGGCACCATCACCCGGAACCTGCCCCCCACTCTGGAGGAGCTGGCGGGCTGTACGCCGATTTATGAGGAAGCAGAGGGCTTTGATGAGGATATTTCCGGCTGCAAGAGCTTTGCGGAGCTTCCGGAAAGCTGTAAGCGCTACATTGCCCGGCTGGAGGAGCTGTGCGAGTGCAGAATTGCCATGATCGGCATCGGCCCGGACAGAAGCCAGATTCTGGAGCGCTGAACAGACCTGAGATTATGCGGAGGTGATCGGGATGAGTGAAGAACAGAACGGCGGGCTGTCCCAGCTGGAGGAAACAGCCTATGTGCCCAGGCAGAAGGAGGATCGCCTGGCCGGTGTTGCCGCCCCTGTGCTGGAGGATACGGACTACGTTGCACCGAAGGAAAAGAAGTCCCATCTTGCAGACGTGGCAGCGCCCACGCTGGCGGATGACGACTATGTGGATACCCGGAAAAAGCATAGCCTGGAGGGCGTGCAGGCACCTGTGCTGGAGGATACGAATGCCTATGCAGCACCCAAGCCTGCTGCACAGCCGGCCGGCTTTACGCCCACGCCCCTGACCCAGGAGCAGCTGGATGTGCTGGCACAGCAGCGTGCCCAGTCCGGCCAGCCTCCTTATACCCCGGAGCAGATCGCTGCCATTCAGAAAGCCTATATGGACAGGCAGGCGGCTGCCCATGCAGCAAGCCAGCCGGCAGCGGCTGCATCCCAGCCCCAGGTTCAGGCGCCGGTGCTGGAGGAAAGCACCTATACTCCGCCGGTTAAGGAGGAGAAGCGCCCCCAGGTTTCCGCAGCTGCCGCAGCGTCCCTGCTGGAGGAGCCTGCTCCGGAGCCGGAGCGCAGGGTATCCCGGTTCAATGAGGCGGATCTGGAGGCGGCGAAGGCCAATGCCCAGAAGCGTGCCATTGAGCAGTCTTTGAATATGACCACCAATGTGGACAAGGCGGAAAGCCGCAGGCTCATGAACGAGCTGCGGATGGAGCGGGAGGCAGAGCTTGCCAAAAAGGGCTTCACCGTTGTGATTGTTCTGATGATCCTGGGTCTGGTGGCGGCCGTTGCGCTGTATTTCTTCTCCATCCGGGAGTTTAAGGTGGATATGGACAACGGATTTTACAGCGGCGTCACCAAGGTGATGACCTACACCAGCTTCGGGCTTGGTGTGTTATCCGTGCTGCTGATCCTGCGGGTGAATTTTGTGAAAAAGCTGGGCTCTTTCCTGTTTGGCCTGATGACACTGCTGCTGCTGTTCCCGGGTCTTCCTATGCTGATGCAGAAAAAGGAAGAGGGAATGGCGCTGACCGCAGTAGGCTACGGGGTAGCGCTGGTGCTGTGCTTTGCAGTATGCTTTACCCTGAGCACCAGTGAGCCGGTGAATATGTTCTATAAGCGGCGGGAAGGATGAATCTGACGGACGGTATTTTACCGTCCGTTTTTTGTAAGGGAGGGATGTCCATGCTGTATCTGCGCCGGCTGCCGGACGGGGAGAATCACCGTGCCGGGCAGCATCGTGCCGCCTATGATGCACTGGCTCAGGGGCTGTGGAGAGAGTATGGCATGCAGCATATCACCCTGGCACGGAGGGAGCGGGGGAAGCCCTATCTCCCGGCGCATCCGGAGGTGCATGTGAATGTGACCCATTGCAGCCGGCTTGCCGCCGCCGTGGTGGATACGGCACCGGTGGGAGTGGATGCGGAACCGGTGGGGCCCCTGCGGGAGCGGGTGCTGGGTCGTGCCTGTTCTTCGGCAGAGCAGGGGTGGGTACTGTCCCAGCCGGATCCGGCTTATGCCTTCATCCGGCTCTGGACGGCGAAGGAAAGCTATGTGAAGGCTACCGGCACCGGCATTGGTGTGGCTTTGCAGGAGATTACGTTTGCTTTGACGGATTGCAGCATCCGCAGCAATCAGAAGGCAGGCTTTACGCAGCTGCTGCTGCCGGAGCATGTTGTGACGATTTGTCATCAAGCCGGCAAAGGGCAGGTACTGACTCTTTGCCCCAAGGAGGAATGGATATGCTGGAACTGGATCTGAGAGGAAAAACTGCGCTGATTACCGGTGCCACCGGACAGCTGGGCAGGGTGATGGCCCATACCCTGGCGGATTGCGGTGCGGATATTGTGGTGCATTACCACGCCAACCGGCTGCAGGCGGACAAGCTGGTGGCGGAGCTGACCCGGATGGGTCGCCGGGCACTGGCTGTGCAGGCGGATATTACGAATCGGGACAGCGTGTTTGCCATGCGGGATAAGGTGGAGACGGCACTGGGGATGCCCCAGATTCTGGTGCACAATGCGGTGATTCAGTATGCGTGGAAGCCGGTGCTGGAACAGGCTGAGGAGGATTTTGACAGTCAGTTCCGCTCCTGTGTGATGCAGACAGTATACATGGCACAGGCCTTTGTCCCTGCCATGCAGGCAGCCCGCTACGGCAGGCTTGTGGTCATCAACACCGAGTGTGCCGCACTGGCGGAGGCAGGCTGCGGGGCGTATACCTCTGCCAAGAAGGGGCTGGACGGGCTGTGCCGGTGTCTGGCAAAGGAGGTTGCGGCGGACGGGATTACCGTGAACCAGATCGCACCGGGCTGGACCATTACAGAGCGGGACAGAAACCACCACACGGAGATACAGCCGGACTATGACCGGCAGGTGCCCATGGGACGCCGGGGGACGGATGCGGAAATTGCACAGATGGCTGCCTTTCTGGCCTCAGACCTTGCCAGCTTTACCACCGGGGCATTCATTCCGGTCTGCGGCGGCAGGGTGATGCCCGCAATCTGACCGGGTCGGATTGGGTGAAATTATGGTGAAAACCTTGTTATTTTGTCCGGAACATGTTAAAATGAAGGCAATGCGGTACACGGTACTGCGTTGCCTGAATTTTTTTTGAGCATGGGAGGAACGGGCATGGCGGCATTTGTGACGCTGCGGGATGTGCGGAAGGAATACCGGATGGGCGAGGTACAGATCAAGGCCTCGGACGGGATATCCTTTGAGATGGAAAAGGGAGAATTCGTGGTGATTGTGGGGCCCTCCGGCGCCGGAAAAACCACGGTGCTGAATATGCTGGGCGGGATGGATACCTGCGATTCCGGCGAGATTATTGTGGACGGCCAGGACATTGCCCGGCTGAACCGCAGGGAGATGACCCGGTACCGCCGGTATGACATCGGCTTTGTGTTCCAGTTCTATAATCTGGTGCAGAATCTCACTGCCAAGGAGAATGTGGAGCTTGCCACCCAGATCTGCCGGGATGCGGCGGATGCGGCACAGATGCTAGAACAGGTGGGGCTGGCAGACCGGATGGACAATTTTCCGGCACAGCTTTCCGGCGGGGAGCAGCAGCGGGTTTCCATTGCCCGGGCGCTGGCCAAGAAGCCGAAGCTGCTGCTGTGCGATGAGCCTACCGGCGCACTGGATTATCAGACCGGCAAGCATATTCTCAAGCTGCTGCAGGATACCTGCCGCCGGGACGGCATGACGGTGGTGGTCATCACGCACAATTCCGCCATTGCCCCCATGGCGGACCGGGTGATCGAGATCAAGAACAGCAAGGTGCACCGGATCCGGATCAACACCAGTCCGGAGCCGGTGGAGCAGATTGAGTGGTGACGGCATGAATCGGAGCATACTGAAAAATACCCTGCGGAGCATCAGCAAAACCAAGGGCAGATTTCTTGCGATTTTTGCCATCATCGCTCTGGGCAGCGGCTTTTTTGCCGGGGTGAAGGTGACCAGCCCGGATATGAAGCTGACGGCGGATACTTATTACAAGGACACCCACCTGGCGGATCTGCACCTGAAATCCACGGTGGGCTTTTCCAGGGAGGAGCTTGACCTGCTTTGTGAGCGGGAGGGAGTGTCCGGCTGCTACGGGGGATACTCGGCGGATCTCTATCTGCATGCGGAGGATACCGCCAGCGCCATTGCCCGGGTCTGGTCCATGGATTTTACCCAGGTGGGCACCGGCTCTGCACAGGATCTGAACACCCCCGTTCTGCGGGAGGGCAGATGGCCGGAGCGGCCGGATGAATGCCTGATTGAGGTGCGCACCCCAGCGGAGTTCCAAATCGGGGATACCCTGACCCTGGATCCGGCAAGTGCGGACGAATCGGTGTCGGATACGCTGAACACGGACACCTTTACCATCGTGGGCGTGGCGGACTGGTCCATGTATGTGGATTTTGAGCGGGGCACCACCACCGTGGGCAACGGAAAGGTGGAAAGCTATATCCTGGTGCAGCCGGAGGCATTCTGCCTGCCGGTGTATACGGATATATTCCTGACGCTTAAGGATGCACAGGGGTTATTTGCCTTTGACGAGGCATATACGGACACGGTAACAGCATACGCAGAGCAGCTGGAGGCGGATGCGCCGGAGATCTACTGCCTGCGGGAGGAACAGCTCCGGGCGGATGCGCAGGAGGAGCTGGACAAGGCCCGCAAGGAGCTGGAGGATGGTTGGGCAGAGTATGCAACCGGCAAGCAGGAGCTGGCGGATCAGCTGGCCGAAGCCCGGCAGGAGCTGGAGGATGGCAATGCCCGGCTGGAGGACCAGATCAGCCAGCTGGCAGAGAAAAAAACAGAGCTGGAGCAGGGGGAGAAGAACCTTGCGGCTTCACAGAAAAAGCTGGATGGCCAGCGGGATACGCTGACTGCACAGCAGGCGGAGCTGCAGAAGGGACAGCAAGCCCTGTCCGACGCTATCCGGTTTTCGGAGAATCTGCTGGCAGCGATTGAGAATTACCGCTACACCTGTATGGTGCCGCCCCTGGATGCCCAGACGGAGCAGCTGATTGACAGCGCCTCCGTGCTGGACGGCAGCGGGATGGAATTTACCGCAATGCTGCGGCAGTATATTACCGAGCCGGTGGATGCGGCGGAAAAGGGCATGCACGCTTCCGCCCTGAAGCTGTATGCAGAAAATTATCAGGCAGCCCTTTACAACCAGCAGGGGGATCTGGACCGGCAGGGGGCACAGCTTGACAGTGCCCGGAAGCAGCTGGCTTCTGCACAGAATACCCTGGATGCAAAGCAGAAAGAGCTGGAACAGGGAAAGCAGCAGCTGCAGGAGGGAGAACAGGCCATTGAGGATGCCCGAAAAGAGCTGGAAAGCGGTCAGCAGGAGCTGGAGGAGCAGCGCATCCTGGGGGAGCAGAAGCTGGCAGATGCAAAGGCAGAGCTGGAGCAGGGAGAAGCGGAGCTGAAGGAATCCGAGGGAAAGCTGGACACTATCGGAGAGCAGATCACATGGTATGTGCTGGATCGTTCCAATAATATAGGCTACAGCAGCTTTGCGGAGGATGCGGACCGGGTGGATTCCATTGCCCGGGTATTTCCCGTGTTCTTTATTCTGGTGGCATGCCTGGTGTGTCTCACCACCATGACCCGGATGGTGGAGGAGCAGCGCACGGAGATCGGCACCCTGAAGGCACTGGGCTACAGCAGCGCCGCAGTGATGGGGCAGTATCTGCTGTATTCCATGGCGGCCAGCCTGCTGGGCGTGTTCATCGGCGTGGGACTTTGTACCCAGGTGTTCCCCCGAGTGCTGTATGCGGCATATCTGCTGATGTATAATCTGCCGCCGATTCTCTGTCCCTTCCACTGGGGCTATGCCCTTGGCTCACTGGGGGCTGCCCTGCTGTGTACCGGGGCCACCTCCCTGGCGGCATGCTATGTGGAGCTGATTTCCGTTCCCGCCCAGCTTATGCGGCCCAAGCCCCCGAAAAACGGCAAGCGGGTGCTGCTGGAACGGATCGGCTGGCTGTGGAAACGTCTGGGCTTCCATGCAAAAGTTACGATCCGCAATGTGTTCCGGTACAAAAACCGGGTGCTGATGACCGTGGTGGGTGTGGCAGGCTGTACGGCGCTGATGCTCACAGGCTTCGGACTGCGCAATGCCATTTCCGTCATTGTGGACTTGCAGTATTCCCGGGTGTACCAGTATGACCTGCTGGCGGTGTATGATCCGGATGCAGCCGCGAAGGAGCTGGATGCGCTGCAGCAGTGCGTTGCGGACACCCCGGAGCTGACGGATACCCTGTATGCCATGCAGAAGAGCGCAACCGTCACCGGTGCCGGCGGCAGCATGGAGGCCTATCTCTTTGTGCCGGAGGATCCGGCCCGGCTGCCGGAATTCGTCCGGCTGATTGACCGGAAAACCGATGCAGTCTATTCCTTGGAGGAGCAGGGTGCTGTCATCACCGAGAAGATGGCACGGATGCTGGATGTGGCTGTGGGGGACCAGATCACCCTGGAGGGCGCCGCAGCCCCGGTGACCGTTACCGCCATTACGGAAAATTATGTATATCATTACGTGTATCTGACCCCCGGCCAGTATGCTGCCCTTTACGGGGACTATCAGTCCAACAGCTTTGTGGCAAAGCTGGCAGAGGGCTCCTCGGAGGATGGGCTGTCGGAAACCCTGCTGGCCAATGAAGCAGTGCGCTCGCTGAGCTATACTTCCCACGCCGGGGACAGATTCCATGAGCTGCTGGGCAGCCTGAATTATGTGGTGCTGCTGATTATCATATCCTCCGGAGCGCTGGCGTTTGTGGTGCTGTACAACCTTGCCAATATCAACATCACCGAGCGTATGCGGGAGCTGGCTACCTTTAAGGTACTGGGCTTTTACGACCGGGAGGTTGCGGCGTACATTTACCGGGAGAATACCATTTCCGCCATGCTGGGCATGCTGGCCGGGCTGGTGCTGGGCATCTTCCTGTGTCACTTTGTGGTGGATACCGCCCAGGTGGATGCGGTTATGTTCTATCCGGATATTCCGGCGTATGCCTTCGGACTGGCGGCGCTGCTGACCGCAGTGTTCACTGTGCTGGTGAACGGGCTGCTGTATTTCAAGCTGCGGCGGATTGATATGGCAGGCTCTATGAAGGCCATCGAGTAAGGCGGGATTGATATGGTGCGTCTGCAAAAGCTCATGTAATGAAAAAAGCCTGAGAGACTGTACTCTCAGGCTTTTTCGGTGGAATATACCTTAATCGTCCAGCTTGTCCATAGCCTGGGCAATGTCGGCGATGATGTCCTCCACATTCTCCAGACCCACGGAGAAGCGGATCATGCCGCCGTCGATGCCGGCTGCCGCCAGCTGCTCATCGGTAAGCTGCCGGTGGGTTGCGCTTGCCGGGTGCAGCACACAGGTGCGGATATCTGCCACATGTACCACCTTGGAGGCCAGCTGCAGCGCATCCATGAACTTGACAGCCACGTTCCTGCCGCCCTTGATGCTGAAGGTGATGACACCGCTGCAGCCCCGGGGCATGTAGTGCTTTGCCCGGTCATGATAGGGGCTGCTCTTGAGGCCCGGATAGCTGACGGATGCCACATGTTTGCAGCCCTCCAGATATTCTGCTACCTTCTGTGCATTCTCGCAGTATCTGTCCATCCGCACTGCCAGGGTTTCCAGACCCAGGTTCAGCAGAAATGCGGAGTTTGCCGCCGGGTAGCAGCCCAGATCCCGCATCAGCTGCATTCTGGCTTTGATGATATACGCCTGGTTGCCGAAGGATTCGGTATAGCTGATGCCGTGATAGCTTTCGTCCGGCTCCACAAAGTCCGGGAATTTGCCGTTTGCCCAGTTGAAGTGTCCCCCGTCCACAATGACGCCGCCCACCTGAAGGGCATGTCCGTCCATGTACTTGGTGGTGGAGTGGATGACAATATCTGCGCCGTGCTCGATGGGACGGCAGAGATAGGGGGTGGGGAAGGTGTTGTCCACGATCAGGGGCAGCTCGTTCCGGTGTGCGAATGCAGCAAAGCGCGCAATATCCAGCACAGTCAGCGCCGGGTTGGCCAGGGTTTCACCGAATACCAGCTTGGTGTTGGGCTTCACCGCCGTCTGAAGCTCCTCGTCAGAGGCCTCCGGGCTGACAAAAATGCACTCGATGCCCAGCTTTTTGAGGGTAACCGCAAACAGGTTCAGGGTTCCGCCGTAAATGGAGTTGGTGGAGATGAAGCTGTCTCCTGCCTTGCAGATGTTAATGACGGACAGCAGGCTTGCAGCCTGTCCGCTGGAGGTACACATTGCAGCCACACCGCCCTCCAGTGCGGCGATTTTCTTTTCCACGCACTCCACTGTGGGGTTGGAGAAGCGGGAGTACATATGCTCGTTGGGCAGATTAAACAGATCGCCGATATGCTCGGTAGAATCAAACGCATAGGTTGTGCTCTGTACGATGGGCATAACCCGGGGTGCACCGTTGGCAGGGGTATACCCCTCGTGCAGGCATTGCGTTTCAATTTTCATCATCAAAGACCTCCTTGTATGTTTTGACATGGGCGTAGCATACTTTCATTATAATACCTGGGGCGGCAAATGTCAACGCAGTGGCAAACTGCACAACTGCATACCGGATTTGTCCGGAAGTATTTTCGGATTTTTGTGCAAAATCTTTGAAAAGCCTATTTTGTTTTTCTGTTTTTTATGTTATAATACAGATATGGTTCAGAAAGGAGGGGTAAACAGGATGCAGAAGGAAGCGCTGCTGCATGAGCTGCGGGTGATCGGGATCCGCTCGGTGTTTCTGAATCTTGCGGCCTATCTGATCTCCGTGGCGGTGCAGGGCTTTACCCTGTCCTTTGCGGTGGGTCTTCTGCTGGGCACCCTGCTGCTGTTTGCTGATCTGCTTTTGCTTTCCCGGTCGGTGTCCCGGTCGGTGGAGCATGCCGGCGCACGTCCGGAAATGCGGATGGTAAGCGGCTATCTGCTGCGGCTGCTGCTGATCGGCGCTGTATTTCTCGGCGCAACCCGGATCAGCTGGATCAACGCAGCGGCCACGGTGATTCCCCTGATTTACCCTCGGCTGATCTATGTGGGACATGCATGTCTGCACAAAAACGGCGAACAGCTGTAGCCTATGCTGTCCTGTATCCTGGAATGTTTGATGGGAGATGATGCAAGTTATGAAATTGTCAGATTTTCTGACAGGCGTCAAGGAGGTTGAGGTAAACGGACCGAAGATCATTACGTCCTTTACCATTCCCGGGATTGATCTGACAATAAATCTGACCGAAACCATTGTTGTGGGCTGGATTGTCATGCTGGTGCTGCTGGGGCTGATCCTGTTTCTGACGCATAATATGCAGGTCAGGGCAGTCAGCAAGCGGCAGATGATCGCAGAAATGCTGGTGGAAACCGTGGAAAACCTGGTGGAAAGCAGCATGGGGAAGAAATTCCGCAGCTTTGCCCCCTATGTTGCCACGATCTTTGCGTTCTCCTGCTTCGGCAGTCTCATCAGTCTGCTGGGGCTGCGGCCGGTAACGGGAGATTTCAACACCACCTTCTGCTGGGGTCTCATGACCTTCATGCTGGTGGAGTATGCCAAGATCAGAACCAACGGTGTGGGGGGCTATCTCAAGGGCTTCTTTGAGCCGATTCCCCTGATGTTCCCGATCAATCTGCTCAGCGAGGTGGCCACGCCGGTGTCCATGGGCTTCCGTCACTTCGGCAATGTGGCAGGCGGCATGATTATCACCAGTCTGCTGTATTTTGCACTGACGGCGGCGTCAACGGCGCTGGGACTTGCGGTTCCGGTGCTTACGGTGGGTATCCCCGCAGTGCTTTCGGTTTACTTTGATTTGTTTACCGGGTTTATGCAGGCGTTTATTTTCATTATGCTGACCATGGCGTATCTTGACAGCGCCTTTGGTTCAGAGGAGTAGTTCAGACTTTGTCAACAAGCGGGTATCCCGCAAATTCTGATTGATATTTTGGAGGTTGTTTATGGAAAAGGCACTTTTATTGGCAGGCTCTGCAATCGGCGCCGGTCTTGCGATGATCGCAGGTATCGGACCTGGTATCGGTGAGGGTTACGCAGTAGGTAAGGCATGTGAGGCCATCGGCCGTCAGCCGGAAGCCTCCGGCGCAGTGACCAGAACCATGTTCGTGGGCTGTGCGGTTGCGGAATCCACCGGTATTTACAGCTTCGTTGTTGCGCTGATTCTGCTGTTTGCAAATCCGCTGCTCGGCAAGCTCTGATCCATGCTGGAGCCTTGCAGGACAGCGGCTCCGAAATTTACAGAAAGTAGAGGAGCTTCCCCGTTTCTGGATCCGGGGAACAATGTCATAGCATGTTAGATTTTCTTTCCATTGATGTTGGCAGTCTGCTTTTTACACTGTTGAATACCCTGATTCTCTTCCTGGTGATCAAGCATTTCCTGTTCGGACGGGTACATGCCGTCCTGGAGGCCAGACAGCAGGAGGTTGCGAAAACCTATCAGGAGGCGGAGGATGCCTCCAAGCATGCCAGCCAGCTGGAGCAGGAATATACCGGGCTTATGCAGAATGCAAAGACCGAATCCGAACAGCTGATCCGCAATGCTACACGGACGGCCCAGACCCGTTCCGAGGAGATCCTTGCCCAGGCCCGGAAGGACTCCGGGGATATGCTGGAGCATGCGGCAGAACAGATCGAGCAGGACAAGAAACGGGCACGGAACCAGCTGCGGGGAGAGATCTCCGATCTGGCGGTGGAGGTTGCCCGGAAGGTTGTAGAGCGTGATCTCAATTCCGGGGATCATGACCGGCTAATTTCGGATTTCATTGACTCTGTGGGTGATACCCAATGACCGGCCAGGTAGGAAAGGTGTATGCGGAGGCAGTGTTTGCCCTTTGCCTGGAGCAGGACACACTGGAGCCCGTATACAAGGAACTGAACGCCTGTGCGGCGGTATTCCGGGAGGAACCGGCCCTGGCACAGCTGCTGGGGGTACCCACCATTCCCCTGGAGGAGAAGCTGGCGCTGGTGAAACGGCTGTTTTCCGGCAACGACACAGTGGTATCCCTGATTTCCATGCTGACGGAGCGCCGCCGCATTCCCTACGTACAGGAAGTAACGGATGCGTTCAACAGTCTGTACCGGGAGCATAAGGGCATTGCCCGGATGACGGTAACCACCTGTGTTCCCCTCCGTGATGCCCAGCGGCAGCAGCTGATTGCAGCGCTGCAGAAAAAATACGGCAAGCAGGTGGAACTGACCGAGCGCATTGACCCCGCCATTCTTGGAGGCGTGGTGGTGCAGTACGGGGACACCCTGCTGGACAACAGTGTAAAATCCAGGCTGGAGGCTGTCAGACGGCAGCTGAAACAATAACAGAACGAAGAAGGTGTATCTATGGATTTACGCCCGGATGAAATAACCGGCATTATCAAGGAGCAGCTGCGGCATTATCACGCCCAGCTGGAGCTCAGCGATGTGGGTACGGTCATTACCGTGGGCGACGGCATTGCCAATATTCATGGGCTGGAGCAGTGCATGTCCGGTGAGCTGCTGGAATTTGAAGGCGGCGTTTCCGGTATGGCGCTGAACCTGGAACAGGATTTTGTGGGCGCCGTTATGCTGGGCTCGGACCGGGATATCAAGGAAGGCTCCACCGTCAAGCGTACCGGCAGAATCGTTTCCGTCCCCGTGGGGGAGGAGCTGCTGGGGCGGGTGGTCAATGCCCTGGGACAGCCCATTGACGGCAAGGGCCCCATTCTGACCCATGAAACTGCACCGGTGGAGAAGGTTGCCTCCGGTATTATCACCAGAAAGTCCGTGCACAAGCCCCTGCAGACAGGCATCAAGGCCATCGACTCCATGATTCCCATCGGCAGAGGACAGCGTGAGCTGATTATCGGCGACCGGCAGACCGGCAAGACCGCCATTGCGCTGGATACCATCATCAACCAGCACGACAAGGACGTGATCTGCATCTACGTTGCCATCGGGCAGAAGCGTTCTACGGTGGCGAATGTGGTGGAGACTCTGGAAAAGGCAGGGGCTATGCGCTATACCATTGTGGTGTCCGCAACGGCTTCGGAGCTGGCACCTCTGCAGTATATTGCACCCTATGCAGGCTGTGCCATGGGAGAATACTTCCTGGCAAAGGGCAAGGATGTGCTGTGCGTATATGACGATCTGTCCAAGCACGCAGTGGCATACCGGGCACTTTCCCTGCTGCTGAAGCGTCCTCCGGGGCGTGAGGCATATCCCGGCGACGTATTCTATCTGCACTCCCGTCTGCTGGAGCGTGCATGCAGCCTGAATGAACAGTACGGAGGCGGCAGCCTGACCGCCCTGCCCATTATCGAGACCCAGGCAGGGGACGTTTCGGCCTATATCCCCACCAACGTGATCTCCATTACCGACGGTCAGATCTTTTTGGAAACCGATCTCTTTAACAGCGGCGTCCGGCCGGCGGTGAATCCGGGTATTTCCGTGTCCCGTGTGGGCAGCGCTGCCCAGATTAAGGCCATGAAAAAGGTATCCGGCTCTCTGAAGCTGTCCTACTCCCAGTACCGGGAGCTGCAGGCATTTTCCCAGTTCGGCTCCGACCTGGATCAGGATACCAAGGACCGGCTTGCCAAGGGCGAGCGGATTGTGGAGGTGCTCAAGCAGAACCGGAATGCACCCATGACCGTGGAGCATCAGGTGATCATCATCTATGCGGTGGTCAACAACTTCCTGCGGGAGATCCCGGTGAAGCAGATTTCCGACTTTGAGCAGGCACTCTGCACCTATGTGGACGAAACCCATCCGGACATTATCCGGTCCATCCGGGATACCGGGGATCTCACCAAGGAAAATCAGGCAGCGCTGGATGAGGTGCTCCGGGATTTTGCCGCAGAGTATCTGCAAACCCATGCACAAGCTGAATAATCCGAAAGGAGATATGCTTTTCAGAGCATAGGATAAGCCATGGCTACAGCGAATTTAAAGGAAATCAAGCGCCGGATCAAAAGCGTGGAAAGCACCATGCAGATCACCAAGGCGATGGAACTGGTTGCGTCCTCCAAGCTGCGCCGTGCCAAGGAAAAGGCGGAGCGTGCCGAGCCGTTTTTCAATCTGCTGTATGAAATGATGTGCCGGATCGTTGCAGAATCCGGGGACTTTCAGTCCACCTTTATGCAGCAGCACACCAGCGGCGCTACGCTGCTGATCGTCATTGCCGGGGACCGGGGACTTGCAGGCGGCTTCAATGCCAATGTGTTCCGCCAGGCGCAGATCCGTCTGGATGAGCTGCAGGCGGCAGGCAGGGAGGCTGTGGTAATCGCCATCGGCAGAAAGGCAGTGGAGTTTTTCCAGCGCCGCAGCGTCCGGCTTCTGGCAGAGTTTGAAAACATCGGCGAGGATATTACCGTGTACAAGGCGATGGACATTGCGGACCGGATTGTTGCATTGTATCAGAAGGGGGACATCCGGGCGGTGGAGCTGATCTTCACCAGCTATGTATCCCCCCTGGTGCAGGAGGCGCATCATATGCATGTGATGCCGGTGGAGCATCTGGAGCATGCCCCGGCGGGCTATCATGCCCTGACCACCTATGAGCCCTCCCCGGAGGCTGTGTTTGACGCACTGATTCCCAAATACCTGACGGGTATCCTGTTCTGCTCGGTGATTGAATCCTTTGCTGCAGAGCAGGCGGCACGCCGTCTGGCGATGGAAAACGCAACGGACAACGCAACGGAGATGATTTCCGATCTGTCCCTGGTTTACAACCGGGCAAGACAGTCGGCGATCACTCAGGAAATTACGGAAATCGTCAGCGGTGCCAATGCACAGAGCTGACCGATTCAGGAAAGGAGCATGACGGCTGGCTGCAGCACGTCATAACCATAGAATATGCAGAATATCGGAAAAATCGTGCAGATTATCGGTGCGGTGGTGGACGTCCGCTTTGCACCGGAGCATCTGCCCAAGCTGCTGAACGCCATTGAGGTGGATAATCACGGCTCCCGTCTGGTGCTGGAGGTTGCCCAGCATATCGGTGACGATGTGGTGCGCTGCATCGCCATGGGCACCACCGACGGCCTGGTGCGGGGTGCGGATGCTGTGGATACGGGCAGCCCGATCCGGGTGCCTGTGGGCAGAGAGACCCTGGGCAGAGTATTCAACCTGCTGGGAGAGCCGGTGGACGATAAGCCCGCACCCCAGGTCAAGGAGCACTGGGCTATTCACCGTGACCCCCCCAGTTACGAGGAACAGACTGCCTCCAGCCAGGTTCTGGAAACCGGCATTAAGGTCATCGACTTGATCGCCCCCTATCTGAAGGGCGGCAAGATCGGCCTGTTTGGCGGCGCAGGCGTGGGCAAGACCGTATTGATCCAGGAGCTCATCAACAACGTGGCCAACCAGCACGGCGGCATCTCCGTGTTCACCGGCGTTGGGGAGCGTACCCGTGAGGGCAACGATCTGTACAACGAAATGAAGGAAAGCGGCGTTATCGACAAGACCGTGCTGGTGTACGGACAGATGAACGAGCCTCCGGGGGCAAGAATGCGTGTGGGTCTGTCCGGGCTCACCATGGCGGAATACTTCCGGGACCAGGAGGGCCAGGATGTGCTGCTGTTTATCGATAACATCTTCCGCTTTACCCAGGCGGGCTCCGAGGTTTCCGCCCTGCTGGGACGGATGCCCTCTGCGGTGGGCTATCAGCCGACACTGGCAACGGAAATGGGTGCACTGCAGGAGCGGATTACCTCCACCACCAAGGGCTCCATTACCTCCGTACAGGCAGTCTATGTACCGGCGGATGATCTGACCGACCCGGCGCCTGCCACCACCTTTGCCCATCTGGACGCCACCACGGTACTGTCCCGTCAGATCTCCTCCCTGGGTATTTACCCGGCAGTGGATCCTTTGGATTCTACCTCCCGGATTCTGACCCCGGAGATTGTGGGACAGGAGCATTACGAAGTGGCACGGGCAGTACAGACCATTCTGCAGCGGTATACGGAATTGCAGGATATTATCGCCATCATGGGTATGGATGAGCTGTCCGAGGAGGATAAGCTCACCGTCAGCCGGGCGAGAAAAATCCAGCGGTTCCTGTCCCAGCCCTTCTTTGTTGCGGAGCCCTTTACCGGCATGCAGGGCAAGTATGTGCCCATCAAGGAAACCATCCGGGGCTTCAAGGAAATCATTGAGGGTATGCACGATGATCTGCCGGAGTCTGCGTTCCTCTTTGTGGGAACCATCGACGAGGCTGTGGAAAAGGCGAAGAAGGGTGTGAGTGAATGACCGCATTCCCGTTAAAGATCGTGACACCGGAGAAGGTCTTTTTTGACGGCCCGGCAGAACGTGTTGTGCTGCGCACCTCGGAAGGGGATATGTGTATTCTGGCACGGCATGAAAAGTTCGTGGCGGATCTGCCCTCCGGGCCGGTGCGCATCACCGTAGATGGGGAGGATCGCTATGCGGCGCTCTCCAGCGGCGTGGTGCAGGTAGGGAAGGATTCCACCACCATCCTGGCCTATGCCATAGAATGGGCGGAGGAAATTGACCTTGCCTGGGCAAAGCGCTCCCAGCAGCAGGCCATCGACCGGAAGAACAAGGCAAAGAGCGATACGGAGCTGCGCCGTGCAGAGCTGAAGCTGCAGCGGGCGCTGAACCGTATCCATGTTTCCAGTATGCACAAATAATCACTGAAAGCGGTCCGTATGCTTATGGGCCGTTTCTTTTTTGTACACCGACAGGGTATTGTCCGGATTGCACAGAGCCAGCAGCACCTCCCGGGTTGTATAATGCTGTGCAGACAGCTGCTTGTTGAGCCATTGCAGATCCTTTCCGCTTTCCTGCAGATTGCCGGTGAGCACCTTGCCGTCCATCACAACCGGAATCTGGGGAGCATCCGGCTGGGGCTGCTTGCCGAAATCCGCCGGAGTAGCGGGCCGGGCGTCCGGCTTCGGCAAAAAAGAAAGCCTTCCGTTTGCCTCCATGACGATGAGCTGCATACTGTCCAGGCTGTAATAGCCGGCGGTGCGGCACTGGGTGAGGAATTCGCTCAGATCCATGCGGGCACGCTTCAGGTGGTTCCGGTACAGCTTGCCGTTGTCGTAGAGAATGATGGATCTGCCCTCCAGAAAGCGCCGGGCGCCGATCCACCGGTTGGATGCCAGATCGCTCAGTATAGTTGCCAGTGCATAGATCGACATGGCAAGCAGGGGCTTTAAAAAGTCATTTTCCAGAGAGGTGGCCATTTCAGCGGCAATGGAGCCGATGGTAATGCCGTTGATATAGTCGAACAGGTTGAGCTGGGACATCTGCTTGTTTCCGATGAGCTTGGTCAGCAGAAACAGCATGAGGATGGAGCCCACAGAGGCGGCGGCAACATTCAGTAAATCCATAATCAAATCCTTTCCGTGCACGCCAGGAGTATACGGCTGCACTTTCTGTTTAGCATGCCCGAAAACGCCGGATTTACTGCGCACAGACTTGCAATATTCTGTTCAAAGCTTCGTAAAATAATATGCTCAAAAGAAAAGGAAGAAAAAATGGCCAAACTGGGCAATTCCGCCAAACTTGCGGAATATACAGAAACTGGTCTTTACAAGCAATGAAAAATAGATTACAGTATATACAACGAGTACAGCAAGGAGGTTATATTTTTGAGTCAGACATGGAAACGTGTGCTTTCAGCAGCCATGGCGACAGCCCTGTTGGCCGGGGGAAGCCTTTGCGCTTTGCCTGCATCAGCAGGTCAGCAGCTGGGGCAGACAACCTTTGACAACGGCGTGGGTCTGCCCTGGCATGTGTGCGAGTCGATGACCGGCGAAATGGAATTCAATATTGATAACGGGGTGTACACCATTGAAATCGTGAATCCGGGCGGCGCATCCCGGGGCGGAGAGGACCGGTGGGACTGTCAGTTCCGGCACAGGGGACTGACCATCGTCAGCGGCTGTCACTATGAGGTATCCTTTGACATTACCGCCAGCCAGAGCTGCACCTACTACACCAAGATCGGGGATATGGGTGAGCCCTATGCGGAGGACTGGCACGGGGAGCCGGATGATTCCCAGCACGAAGGCTACTGGGATGTGAAGCAGCTGTCTGCCAACCAGAAAACCACGGTCAGGGGCAGCTTTACCGCAAAGCGCACTGCAGAGGTGGAATGGGCATTCCATATCGGGGGGGACAGTGTGCAGCCCGGCACTGTGTTTACCTTTGACAATATGTCCCTGATCTGTACGGACAGTACCGAGCATGACTATGTGGCAGAGCAGCCCTGGGTCCGTTCGGATATTCTCACCAACCAGTTGGGGTATTTTGAGCAAATGAGCAAGAAGGCCACCCTGCTTTCCGGAGAAGGCGGCGGCGTGGAGTTCTATCTGAAGGATGCCAGCGGCAGCACGGTGTATACGGGCACCTCCACCCCCAAGGGGCTGGATGCAGACTCCGGGGACAATGTGCATGAGCTGAATTTCAGCGAGTATACCACCGCCGGCACCTATTATCTGGAGACGGCCTCCGGTGCAAAAAGCCGGGAGTTCCGGATCGGCAACGGCGACCTGTATTCCGGCATGCTGTATGATGCACTGAATTATTTTTATCAGAACCGCAGCGGCATAGAGATCCAGAGCCAGTACATCATCTCCGGGGACAGCTCCTCCCTTGCACGGGCGGCGGGGCATAACCCGGATATGGCCACCATTGAGCAGACCTGGGGCTACAGCGGCAGCAGCGGCACCCAGGATATTACCGGAGGCTGGTATGATGCGGGAGACCACGGCAAGTATGTGGTGAACGGGGGCATTTCCCTGTGGCTGATGCAGAATCAGTATGAGCACGCCCTGAAGAAGGGGGACGCTTCCGTGTATGCGGACGGTACCATGTCCATTCCCGAAAACGCCAACGGCTATCCGGATCTGCTGGACGAGGCCCGGTATGAAATGGAATGGTTCATGAAGATGATCGTCCAGACCGGGGACTATGCAGGTATGGCATATCACAAGGTGCATGACTCCAAGTGGACAGCGCTGGCAGTTGCACCGGCGGAGGATACGGAGGAGCGGATCATCAAGCCGCCGACTACGGCAGCAACCCTGAACGTGGCGGCATGCGGCGCACAGGCATACCGGCTGTGGAAGGACCTGGACGCAGCATTTGCCCAGAAGTGTCTGGATACTGCCAAGACAGCCTACAATGCTGCCAAGGCACATCCCACGATGTATGCGCCTCTGGACGAATCCAAGGGCGGCGGCGCTTACGGGGATGATGACGCAACGGATGAATTCTACTGGGCGGCCTGCGAGCTGTTTGTATCCACCGGGGACAGCAGCTATCTGAACGATATGAAAAGCTCTGCCCACTATCTGTCCCTGCCCACAGCCCTCAGCGGCGGCGAATCCGTGGATACGGTGGGCTGCTTTGACTGGGGACATACCGCTGCTCTGGGCTCTCTGACCCTGACTTTGTATACCGATCAGCTGGGCGGGGATGCAGACCGGCTGAAAAGCAATCTGACCACTGCCGGAGATTATTTCGCAAAGCTTGCAGCAGATCAGGGCTACGGTCAGCCCTATGGCCAGAGCGTGATTTCCTACGCAAACAAGAACAAGGGCTATATCTGGGGCTCCAACTCCTTTGTGGCGGACAACGCCATTCTGCTGGCCTATGCATATGACTCTACCGGAAACGACGCATACCTGACCGGCGCAGTCAGCGCCATGGACTATCTGCTGGGGAGAAACCCCATGGATTACTCCTATGTGACCGGCTACGGCACCCATGCCGTGCAGTATCCCCATCACCGGTACTGGGCGCATCAGGTCAGTGAGGGCTACCCCCTGGCGCCGAACGGCGTGCTGGTTGGCGGACCCAATTCCGGCATGGAGGATCCCTGGGTGAAGGGCTCCGGCTGGAAGGAGGGGCAGATTGCGCCGGCAAAGTGCTATCTGGATCATATCGAGGCATGGTCTGTCAACGAATGTACCATTAACTGGAATACGCCCCTTGCATGGATGAGTGCGTATCTGGCCGAACAGGCGGGCGGAATCACCGTCACCCACGGCAGCGGCGGGACCGGCAATGCTGTAACCACTCCGGCAACGAATTCCGCAGCAGGTACGGCCGGCACCGGCACAGTGGTAAACGGCAGTACGCCCCAGGCGGCGGCAGCATCCGGCCAGCCGGAGGACAAGAAAGACAGCAGCAAGCTGTGGATCATTGTGCTTGCTTGCCTTGCAGGGCTTATCAGCATCGAAATCTTTGTGTTTAAAATTCTGAAGATGAACAAGGCGGGTGCAGCAGCACAGCCGGCAGCTCCCCAGCAGCCGGCAACGTCCGCTGCCCCGGTTGAGCAGCAGGAGCAGACCTCTTCCCAGGATCAGTAACTGCAAGAAGCGGCAGCTTTTTTCGGCTGCCGTTTTGCGTCTCCTGCTTCATCATCAACAGATTACCCAAAAAATTCTGTTGTAAATATACAAAAATGCCCTTGAAACAGCCTGTGTAGTATGCTATAATGAATAGACATAAGAAAGCATGACAGAAAGGGAAGTTATGAATAATCAGATTCAGGCTCTGCTGGACAGTGTGGAGCAGGTTATTGTGGGAAAACGCCCGGTGATTACCCGGGTTGTGGCGGCTCTGCTTTGTAACGGGCATGTGCTGATTGAGGATGTTCCCGGTGTGGGAAAGACCCAGCTGGCAGCCGCTTTGTCCCGTTCCCTGGGCGGAAGCTTCAACCGGATTCAGCTGACGCCGGATATTATGCCTTCGGACGTGGTGGGCTTTTCTATGGTCAATCAGCAGACCGGAGAGCTGGAGTATCGCCCCGGCGCTGCTATGTGCAATTTCCTCCTGGCGGATGAAATCAACCGGGCTTCACCAAAGGTGCAGTCCAGCTTGTTGGAGGTGATGGAGGAATATCAGATCAGCCTGGACGGTGAGACCCGTCCGCTTCCCCGTCCCTTTATGGTTCTTGCCACCCAGAATCCGGTGGAGACCTACGGCACCTATCACCTGCCGGAGGCCCAGATGGACCGGTTCTTTATGCGCATCAGCATGGGGTATCCCACTCCGGAGGAGGAACTGCGGATTCTGGAGCGCACGGAGCACTGCAACCCTATTGCCAATATCAAAGCGCCGGCGGTAAGCCTGGAAACCATTCTGCAATTGCAGGAGCAGGTCGGTGAGGTTGCTGTGGCGGACAGCGTGAAGGCGTATATCCTTGCCATCGCCAGTGCCACCCGCAGCATGGAGGAGATCACCCTGGGGGTCAGCCCCCGGGGCAGCATCGCCCTCTATAAGGCAGCCAAGGCAAATGCCTTTATCTTTGAGCGGAACTATGTCACCCCCGGAGATGTTAAGGCCATGGCGGAATGCGTGCTGGCACACCGGATCATTCTCTCCGCAAAGGGCAAAACCATATTCGGAACCTCCCAGGCGTGTTTGGCAGCTGTGCTGGAACGCGTGGCGGTTCCCATGGGCTGAACGATGGCAGCGGCACTTGGTTTTCTGGCGGTGCTGGGCATTCTGACTCTGTTCACCTTCTATATGGACGGCGATACCGGTGTGCAGCTTCTGGCAGTGTTTCTGCTGCTGCCGGCAGCATCCGCACTGCTCACATTCTTTGCCCGGCGTCAGCTGCGCATTCGCCTTACCCTGCCGGCAAGCGTCAGAAAGGGACAGGCATGTACCCTGACCGCAGCCGTCACAAAGCGCTGGCGGATTCCGCTGCCCTTTGTCCGGTTCCGGCTGGTGCCGGACGGGCATTTTGACACAGCCCCGGTGCCGGCGCAGACCGCCCTTGCCTTCAGTCGGGAGGATACCCGGCAGATTATCCTGGATCCCTGGATATGCGGACAGGCCTCGGTTTATGTCGAGGATGCAAGAGTGATTGGCTATTTTGGCTTTCTGAAGCTCCGGCTGGAGCTTCCTGTGCCGGCCACCATGATGATTGTGCCACAGGTGCCGGAGCTGACTGCCGGGGATGCCCTGTTTACCGCCATGTGTGCCACAGTGCAGACCGAAAGCGAGGAGGAAAGCAATACCCAGTCGGTGTACGGTACAGCCACCATCGCCGGCTATGAGCACCGCAATTATGTTCCCGGTGACCCGCTGAAGCGGATCAACTGGAAGCTGTCCTCCAAGCGCCGTACCCTGATGGTGCGCATGGATGAGGCGGTGTCCATGTCCCGGGTACATGTGCTGGTGGATCTGACCCGCCCCCAGGGGATGCCTGCGGACAAGAGCAGGTTTCTTCTGGAGCAGCAGATTACCGAGGGCGTTCTTGGCATGCTGGCGCTGTGTGCCCGCCAGGGGATGGCGGCGACATGTTCCTATATGGGCAAGTCCGGCTGGCAGGAGGTTCTGCCTGACAGCCCGGAGGCTGTGGAAGAGCTTGCACTGCATGTGCTGGAGCGTGGCTTTACCGACGAACCCACCCAATCCCGATTACCCGGTGCTTTTTTAGCCGGCGGGAGCAGCAGCGTATATCTGATTTACACTGCAAATCCGGACAGCTCTCTGCTGGAGCAGGCGGCGCATATGCAGGGCGAGGTGCATGTGGTAACACCGGCAGGCATGTCCCTGTCCCATGGAAAACTCCATTTCTGGCGGCTTCAGCCGGATTTCCGGCTGTTGCCGGCAACATAAAGGAGCTGGCTTATGGAACTGTTGCTACAACGTCCTGTGATACAGCGGCTGCTCCGGCTGGATTGGCTGCCCATGCTGTTTGCATCCCTGATTCTGACGGGCATCATGAGCTACTACGCCGGGGATTATCTTCCCCTGGCGGCGGCGGCCGCCTTTGGCACTATGCTGCTGCAGTTCAAATTCCTGGACTGGGTGCATAAAATGCGCTGGCGTGGCTGGCTGGTTTATCTGGCCGGTCTGAGCCTGTCCCTGTACCTGATTGTTCAGCTGATTCTGCTTGTAGAGTCCTCTCAGCAGGTGGAGTTCTTCATCTGGGTACTGACGCCCCAGTCTGTTATGGAATTTTCCGGCCCATACTCGCTGATTATCTTCCTGCTGTTTGACATTTTCATCGGCTTTTGCGTGCATTTCTTTACCAAGATACAGTACCGGGTTCTGGCGTCCTTTGTGCTGATGATGTTTCCCTTTTTGCTGTTCGGCCGTGAAGGGGATCCCATGCCGGTGTGGCTGATGCTTCTGCTGCCCCTGGCGTATTTTGCCGTGATGATCTACTGCCGCAGCCGGCTGTCCGGGCAGCGTGCCCCCACGAGACAGGCGGCCTGCTCCGGAACGGTGTTCCTTGCCGTCACACTGGCCTTTGTCCTGGTGCTGCCCAAGCCGACGGTACAGGCGGATCGGCAATTGATCGAAAGTCTGCTGAATTTTGATTCTTTGACGGATTTCCTGATGGAGCAGATCAGTGAGTTTACGGATTCTTCCCATGTGGACGGATTTTACCAGAACAGCACGAAGATACTGTTCTATGTACAGGCACAGGAGCCGCTGAATCTGAAATTCAAAAGCTTTACCCAGTACAATCCGGAAACGGATACCTGGATGGCTGGAGAACAGGACCGGGCGCAGGATTATTTCGTTTCACCGGATGAGGATCCGGTCAACGTGAATCCGGCGCTGCTGTCCAACGCACTGCTGCATGTGCTGACAGAGTACCCATCCATTGCGCAGCTGTATGGGCTTGACCTGACGGGCTTTTCTGACTATACGCTGACCCAGACCAGAATCTGTTCATTTCAGGCGGACAAGGCAGCGTACAACTTCGGGCTGACGCCTACCTGCTGGGATTCCTGCTATGCGCCCCAGAATACCCGGGTGACCCGCAGTGATGTGCTGTATAGCGGCAGTGCCATGCGCAGCTACCAGGTGAAGTATTACGGACAGCAGAGTCAGCTGACGGAGCTGGCTGTATATCTGAACCGGATACTGGATCAGAGCCAGTGGAAGAACCTGCTGCAAAAGGCGTGGAGTTATGGGGAAGGCATACTGCCGGAGGAAGAATCGGACACCCTGTACCGGGCTTACTGGATGGCAAAGTATGCCCAGGACCTGACAGAAGAATATACGGATGCGGATGCGCCGGAGATCCCGGAGGGGGTCAAGACCCTTGCCCAGTCCATTGTGGGGGATGCAACAAACGACCTGGAGAAGGTACAGCTGCTGGAGCAGTACTATCTGGGCAACGGCTTTGTGTATGACAAGACCTACCGGAAGAGTGCGGGGGAGAACGCAGAGAGCTTTCTGACGGTTTCCCGCCGGGGTATCTGCTTTGACTTTGCCACCTCCTATGTACTGATGTGCCGGGCGGTGGGAATCCCTGCCCGGTATGTGGAGGGCTTCTCCATGACCGAATACGGCGAGGATGGCTCCTTCGTGATCCGGGGGGATGATGCCCACGCCTTTGCGGAGGTGTATCTCACCGGCATCGGCTGGATTTCGGTGGATCCCACCATTTCCACAGAGGATGACTCAGAGGGATTCCATATGGACAGCCTGACCCGGTTCATCGGTCTGATGATGCTGGGGGGCTTTGCACTGGCAGCATTACTCTGGTGGCTGCTGCACAGACGGGTTGCTGAATGGTGGTTCCGCCGCCGTGTATTCCGGGCTTCATCGGATCGGGGCGCTGCTATGCTGATTGCCAGGATCAAGAAGCAGGCGCAGCTGCCGGACAGCTGCACCACCGAAGAGCTTTCACAGCGGCTCCGGCTGCTGTATCAGGCAAGCTGTGACCAGATCCTCTCTGCGCTGGAACAGTGCCTGTATGCCCGCCGGCCTCTGGACAAAGCGGTGATTTCCGGGCTATATGAGGAGTATACCGTGGCACGGGACAGAATTCGTCTGGTACAAAAGGAACAAAAGAAACAACGAACAAAAGGGGACAACATGGAATTGGCATAACAGAACCGAAAGTGGGGATTATGATGAATATACTCGGAAAGCGAATGACAGCAGCGGTGCTGGCGGTTATGGTTCTGGTAACAGGCATCTTCCGTCTGAGCATCCCGGTGCAGGCAGCTACAGGCGAATACAAAACATGGCTGCAGACAGACTCCCGGTGGGGAAGCATTCAGCTTGGTTCCAGCGGTGCAACCATGTCCAGAATCGGCTGCGCTGTCACATCCCTTGCAAAGCTGGTGGTGCATTCCGGCTCTGCAACGGAGGAAACCTTTGACCCGGGTAAGCTATGCAATTATCTGAGCCAGAACGGCGGTTTCGACAGCTCCGGCAATATTTACTGGACTGTGGTAACCGGACTTGTGCCGGAATTCCATTTCTGTGCATACACCAGCTTTAAAACCACCACAGAGGCGGAAAAAGTGGCGGAGCTGGAACAGTATATCCGGGACGGCTACTATATGGCGGTATCCGTAAAAAATCAGGGTCACTGGGTAGCTGTGGATTATGTGCAGGACGGAGAAGTGTATATCATGGATCCGGCAAGCAATGCCAAAACCAACCTGTTTGACGCCTATGACTGTGCCGGCGTGACCCAGATCCGCCTGTTCAAGGGGCTGAATCCGCCCCCCACATCCGGCGATACCCCAGTGGAAAGCGCTTATAAGACAGGGCGGTACACCACCAATACAGGGCTGAATTTCCGGGCAAATGCGGGTATTACCTATGAGATTCTTGCGGATATTCCCAAGGACACTCTGGTGACTGTGGAGGGTACCTCCGGCGCCTGGGGCAGAATCACATACAACGGCCAGGTGGGCTGGATCTGTCTGGAGTATTGTACCTATGTGGAGGATAACTACTTCTATCCCACTGGACTGTACCGTTCTATCTCGGACAATGGGTTGTATGTGCGGGACGGCGTGGGTACCACCAGCACAGCCATCGGCATGCTCGCCTATCAGCAGGAGGTGGAAGTGCTGGAGGTGCAGGACGGCTGGGGCAGAATCGACTATGCGGGCAGGGTCGGATGGGTTTGCCTGAAATACATGGAACCGGTAGAGGCAACAACCACAACTGGCACCACTCCGACTGAAACCACCACCACTACCACCACCACGACTACGATGACAACAACTACCACGACCACTACCACCACCACCAGAACTACGACGACTACCACGACTACTACCACCACAACTACCACGACAACAACAACCACAACAACGCCCCAGCCTACCACCACCAGTACCACCACAACCACCCAGACCACAGCTCCGGAGACCACGGCGCCGGTGCAGACTACCACCACTACGGTGGGTACCCTGATGGCGGGAGATCTGAACGGCAACGGCGAGGTGGACGGTGTGGATACGGTGCTGCTGTATGCATACCTGGCTGGGAATCTGGAGTTGAACAGCAGGCAGCTGGAGGCGGCAGACGTGGATCAGGATGGTTTCCTGACGCTTATGGATGTGGTGCTGATGCAGCGCATGCAGGATGGACTATATAATTGGAAGGAATACATGACATGAATTGGATTGAAACGCAGATTGACACAGCCTCTGCCGGCGTGGACGCCCTGTGTGCTATGCTGACGGATTTGGGTATCAAGGGCTTCGCCATTTCGGATCCGGCGGATTTTCAGGAGTTTCTGCAGAACAAGGAAGGCAAGTGGGATTATATTGACGAGGAATTGCTGGGCATGGCGCAGGGAGAGACCCGGGTGACCGTGTATCTGCCGGACAATGCCCAGGGGGCTGAGCAGCTGGTGGCTCTGCGGGCGATGCTGGCCCGGATTCATGCCCGGGACCAGGAGCAGCAGTTCGGCACTTTGGAGCTGACCCTGAAAAACGTCCGGGAGGAGGATTGGGCCAACAACTGGAAGCAGTATTTCAAGCCCTTTACCGTGGGGGAAAAGCTCCTCATCAAGCCCTCCTGGGAAAGCTGCGATAATCCGGAAAACCGTGCGGTTCTGGAAATCGATCCGGCGTCCAGCTTCGGTACCGGACAGCATCACACCACCCGGCTTTGCCTGGAGCTGCTGGAGCAGCTGATGAATCCGGGAGATGCTGTGCTGGATCTGGGCTGCGGCAGCGGGATCCTGTCCATCGGCGCGCTGCTGCTGGGGGCATCCGGTGCCACCGCAGTGGATATTGAAGAAAATGCAGCGGAGACCGCAAGGGAAAATGCACAGAAAAACCACATTGCACCGGCGATGTACCGGGTGTTCTGCGGCAATGTGCTGGAGGATGCAGCTCTGTGCGATCAGATCGGTACAGGCTATAATCTGATCTGCGCCAATATCGTGGCGGACGTGCTGATCGCCATGAAGCAGCTGTTCCGGAGGTTTTTGCGGCATGACGGGGTACTGATTGTTTCCGGCATCATTATGGAGCGCCGGGATGAGGTGCTGGATCAGCTGCAGGAGGCAGGCTTTACCCTGCTGGAGGTCCGGGAAAAGGAAGGTTGGGCTGCGGCGTCCCTGCGTATGTGAGGAAGCGATACTGCAAGGCTTTGCGTGATGGCATCGGAAAAAGATGGGGGCGGAGATTTCTCTCCGTCCCCTTGCATTTTATGCGGATTCGGGGTATAATAAATACATCTGAAAGAAAGTCGGCGGAATCTGCCGAGAAAGCGAGGCGAGGGCGTGAAGGACGGCTTTGTGAAAATTGCCTGCGCAACACCGGATCTGCGTGTGGCGGACTGTGCCTATAACGGAGAGCAGATTGTCCGCATGATGCGGGAGGCTGCACAGGCAGGGGCGGCGCTGACGGTATTTCCGGAGCTTTGCATTACCGGGTACACCTGTCTGGATCTCTTTTTGCAGGACACATTGCTGGAGGGGGCTCTGGATACCTTATTTGACATCCTGACCCGGACGGAGGAGCTGGACATGCTTGCCGTGATCGGGCTGCCCATTGCTGTGGAGGGAAAGCTGTTCAACTGCGCCGCCGTATGCCAGAGCGGCCAGATTCTGGGCATCGTGCCCAAGCTGAATATTCCCAATTACGGGGAGTTCCAGGAGCTCCGCTATTTTACCCCCGGAAACCGGACTGTGCGGCACTGCAGTATTCACGGCCGAACCTGTGCCGTCGGCGCAGATATGCGCTTTACCTGTGTGGATATGCCGGCATTCTCCTTCGGGGTGGAGATCTGCGAGGATGTGTGGGTGGGGGACAGCCCCTCCAACCGGCTTGCTGCCCAGGGGGCGGTGCTGATCGTGAACCTTTCCGCCAGCGATGAAACCATCGGCAAGGCAGCGTACCGGAAGAAGATCATCGAAGCCAAGTCCGGAAGCCTGTTCTGTGCCTATGCCTATGCGGATGCGGGAATCGGGGAATCCACCACGGACATGGTCTTTGCAGGACACAACCTGATTGCGGAAAGCGGCACCACCCTGGGGGAGGCTCAGCGGTTTACCGGGGGTCTGCTGTATGGGGACATCGACCTGCAGAAGCTGACGGCGGAGCGCCGGCGCACCAACACTGCCCAGTCAGCAGCGGATCCCGCTTTTACGGAGGAATTCTTTGACTACCCCCTCCGGGAGACCCGGCTGGAGCGGCAGTTCCCGGCAAC
>JALELB010000048.1 GCA_022768805.1 Ruminococcus sp. | reverse complement strand
GCCTGGCTGTCGGTGATGACCATCCGGGGAGGGACGCTGAGCTTTTCCAGCGTCTGCGGAAGATCCGTTGCCTGGCAGACCACTGCGCTGGCATGGGCATCCAGCACGTCCCGGAGCACCTGCTGCTGGGGCAGGATAATTCGCCCCTTGGGAGCGGCGGCGTCAATGGGAATCACCAGCACCACCAGATCCCCCGGGGACAGCAGATCCCCCACCAGACGGGGAGTCTCCTCCCGGGGCACGGCGTCCACCATAGCCTGCTTCAGGGCGTCAATCCCCTCCCCGGTGCGGGCGCTGACAAAGACGCCCGCTCCATCCCGCTGTGTAGTCAGGTCGCATTTGTTCCGCACCAGCACACAGGGGATGCTCCGGCTTTTCAGCTGCTCCAGCAGCGCAAGCTCCGTGGCATCCAGCGGCTCCGCTGCACTGGTCACCAGCACTGCCAGGTCCGTCTTGCGCATCACCTGCATGCTTTTGTGTACACGCTGGCTGCCCAGCTCTCCCGTATCGTCCAGCCCGGCGGTATCGATCATCAGCACCGGTCCCAGGGGAAGCAGCTCCATAGCCTTGCTCACCGGGTCGGTGGTAGTGCCCGGGGTGTCGGATACAATGGCCATGGGCTGGTTGGTCACCGCATTCATGAGGCTTGATTTCCCGGCATTGCGCTTGCCGAAAAAGGCAATATGCAGCCGGTCTGCGGACGGGGTTTCGTTCAGACTCATATCTATTCCTCCTATACAAAGGGGCGCACTGCGGGATACGCAGCACGCCCTTGTGCTTTTCTTACTGGATCAGAACCGGAAGTCCCGGCTGCCTTTTTTGATCTTGTCCAGATTCTCCCGGACAATCTGCTGCACCTTCTGGTTGGGAATGCTGGGGATTTCCTTTTCGATCAATGCTCTGCCCACCTCTCTGGTGTGGGGGGATGCATAATCCTCCAGGTATTCGTCCAGGGTCATCAGCGCATTGGGGTGGCAGCAGTTCTGGATCTGCTTGCTCTTGCAAAGCTGCATGAACCGGTCACCGGTTCTGCCCTCCCGGTAACATGCGGTACAGAAGGAGGGAATGTAGCCCATATCCATCAGCCAGCACACCACTTCATCCAGGGTACGCTGGTCGGAGACGTCAAACTGCTCCGTATCGTGGGGACGCTCCTCCTCGCAGTAGCCCCCCACAGAGGTTCTGGAGGCACCGCTGACCTGGGAAATGCCCAGTCGCAGCAGCTTTTCCCGGACATCCTGGCTTTCCCGGGTGGAAATAATCATACCGGTATAGGGCACGGCAATGCGGATCAGTGCGCAGAGCTTGGCAAAGATCTCGTCGCTGATGCTGTTGTCAAAAGCGTCAGGATCAATGTCATCCGCATGCTTCACCCGGGGCATACTGATGGTGTGGGGGCCAACCCCGTGTACCGCCTCCAGATGCTCCGCATGCATCAGCAGTCCGGCAAACTCATACCGGTAAAGCTCCAGGCCGAACAGTACGCCCAGTCCCACGTCATCGATGCCGCCCTCCATGGCACGGTCCATGGCCTCGGTGTGGTAGTTGTAGTCATGCTTGGGTCCCGTGGGATGCAGCTTCAGATAGCTTTCCTTGTGGTAGGTTTCCTGGAACAGGATATAGGTGCCGATGCCCGCTTCCTTCAGCCGGCGGTAATTTTCCACGGTGGTGGCAGCAATATTCACATTCACCCGGCGGATGGCGCCGTTTTTGTGCTTGATGGAGTAGATCGTGTTGATACAATCCAGGATATACTCAATGGGGTTGTTTACCGGATCCTCTCCCGCCTCAATGGCAAGCCGCTTATGTCCCATGTCCTGCAGGGCGATCACCTCCCGGGCAACCTCCTCCTGGGTCAGCTTCTTCCGGGCAATATGCTTGTTCTTCAGGTGATAGGGACAGTACACACAGCCGTTCACACAGTAGTTGGAGAGATACAGGGGCGCAAAGATCACAATCCGGTTTCCGTAGAAGTCCAGCTTGATCTGCTCAGCCAGGGCATAAACCTCAGCCAGCTTGTCCGGCAGTTCACATGCCAGCAGCACGGAGGCCTCCCTGTGATTCAGCCCCTTCCGCAGCTTTGCCTTTTCAATAATCCGGTCGATCAGCTCCGCATCCGCCTTATGGGCGTCTGCATAGGCAAGGGTGTCCCGGATTTCTTCGTCGCTGATGAATTCATCGGCGCACATGGATTTTACGTCATACATACTTCTGATTTGCTCCTTTCCTTCCGGAGACGCAAAAAAGCGGCTCCTGCAAAGGCGCAGAAGCCGCGATGGGGTTCAGTCATCGCAGTTTGCTTCGCCTTTCCCCTCAGTCACACTTCGGGTTCAGTTAAAATTGCAAGGTGTTCCCCGTCTGTCCTGCATCCGGGTTACCTATTCAGTATACCACAGCTTTCCGGAAAATGCAACACCGGATTGCTGCCTCTTGACAAAAACAGTCCTTTTCCGGTATACTGATTGCAAAAAGCATCCCTGTAAGGAGGACGTGCATGCATACAGATCGAATCACACGAGGCTTCGGCGGCGTACTGGTGCTGCTGGGCTTCTGGCAGCTGTCCGTACAGCTGTTTGCCGGCTTTACGCTGGAAATCATCTCATCAGGCGTCTTTGTGCCGGTGGCCTATCTGCTCACCGGTGTCTGCCTGTTGCTGAACCGGAGCAAGCCCTTTCTTGTCCGGAGTATGGCTGTACTGGAAGCTGTCTGGGCTGTGCTTTCCCTGTGGCTGGGCATCTCCCTGCTCCGGAATCCGGCGGCCAGCACAGTCAGCGGTATCCCGGGCTTTTTCAACCGGATCCTGTGGCTCTATTATTTCATCGCAGCGCTCCGGTTCGCCGTCCTTGCCCTAATCGGCTTCTATGTGCCCCATGCGAAAAGGGGCGCACTGGTGGGCATGATCTTCTACGGAGTGCTGGCATTGTCCCAGCTGTTCCATCCCAGTGCATTTGCGCTGTATCTGGGCTATGCCCTGCTGTTCCGACGTCTGCGCCGGGAAGAAGAGGCACAGGACACACCCCTTTTCCGGGCCCACAGGGAACCGGAGGAGGATATTATCGAAGCCCACGGAGAGGTGGTTCAGGACAAGCAGGATTACCTGAAGGGATAGAGCCCAAGCATTCCGGCGTATGAACGAGCATATAAAAGAATACGGGAGCATACACCGGGAAACGCTCTCTCAATCAACGCAGATCCGGCGATTGTGCCCATGCCCGGATGACGAGGTTTGAAAAAAGCAGCGAAATCCGGTTTTTTTGGTTGAATTTATTCCTTTTTGGCACTTGTGTTTTTTTCGTTCCTATGGTAAACTAAAATCACACCGGTGAAGCGGAGCAAACGATAAAAGGAGGGATGAGTGAATTATGGATATGTTGATTTGGGGCATTGTGTGCGTTGTCATGGCCATTGCTGAGGTGGTAACCCTGCAGCTGGTCAGCGTATGGTTCTCCATCGGCGCCCTTGCGGCATTTTTTGCAGCCCTGTTCGGTGCAGGAAGCACGGTACAGTTTATCATCTTCGTTGTGGTATCCGCCCTGCTGCTGGCATGTACCCGCCCGATCATCAAAAAAGTGATGTGCAAACAGGTGGTGCCCACCAATGCGGACCGGGAAATCGGCAGCACTGCAACCATCATTGAAACGGTGGACGGTGCACGCGGCACAGGCAGAGCCCGCAAGGACGGGGTGGACTGGATTGCAGTCGCTGCAAACGGTCAGATCATCCCGGAGGGAACCGTGGTACAGATCACAGATATCCGAGGCGCCAAGCTCTTTGTGGAGCCTGTGCATACACCCCAGCCTGCGCCGGCAGTCAAGCAGTAAAGCAGCATCCCACATGTCCCGGCAGCATAGCCGGGCGGCATTGCAGATGTAACAGAATTTGGAGGAGAAATTTATGTTTGGTTCTATGTTGGCATCCGGGCTCGGAACGCTCGGATATCTTATGATTGCAGTTCTCGTCATCGTGATTTTCTTCGTCAGCCGGATCCGGATTGTCCCCCAGGCCAAGGTTTATATTGTTGAGCGACTGGGTGCATTCCATGCAGAATGGGGCACAGGCCCCCATTTCCTGGTACCCTTCCTGGATAAGGTTGCCCGTATCGTATCCATCAAGGAGCAGGTTGTGGACTTCAAGCCCCAGCCGGTTATCACCAAGGATAACGTTACCATGCAGATTGACACCGTTGTGTTTTTCCAGATCACAGACGCAAAGCAGTATACCTATGGCATTGAGCATCCTATGGCGGCAATCGAAAACCTGACCGCCACCACCCTGCGTAACATCATCGGCGAGCTGGAACTGGACTCCACCCTGACCTCCCGGGACGTGATCAACACCAAAATCACCGCCCTGCTGGACCAGGCAACTGACCCCTGGGGCATCAAGGTGAACCGTGTTGAGCTGAAAAACATCCTGCCTCCCAGAGAGATTCAGGATGCAATGGAAAAGCAGATGAAGGCAGAGCGTGAGCGCCGTGAAAAGATCCTCCAGGCTGAGGGCGAAAAGAAGTCCCAGATCCTGGTTGCAGAAGGTGAAAAGGAATCCAAGATCCTGAAGGCAGAAGCGGAAAAGCAGTCTGAAATTCTCAAGGCTGAGGCGGAAAAGCAGGCATTGATTCTGCGGGCGGACGCTGTCCGGGAACAGAAAGTCCTGGAGGCTACCGGTGAAGCCCAGGCAATTGAAATGGTGCAGAAGGCGCTGGCTGACAGTATCGTCAAGCTGAATCAGGCAGCCCCCAACGACCAGGTCATCAAGCTCAAATCCCTGGAGGCATTCACCAAGGCTGCGGACGGCAAGGCTACCAAGCTCATCATCCCCAGCGATATTCAGGGACTTGCCGGTATGGCAGGCAGCCTGAAGGAAATCATCAAGGATCAGTAAGTGAATACAAAAAAGCCGGAGGCACAAGTCTCCGGCTTTTTTCATGCCCGGGTAAAGGCGGTCCACGCTACTCCATTTCCAGCATCCGGGAAAGATAGCTGTCCGGCTGAGCCAGCAGCTGGTCAAAGCTGCCCTGCTGACGGATTTTCCCCTGTTCCACCACAATAATGTGATCTGCGCTGCGGATGGTACTGATCCGGTGGGCGATCAGCAGCACCGTGGTATGCTTGTCCAGGCTGCGGAGCACCTGGCGGATCAGGTATTCGTTTTCATAATCCAAAGAAGCGGTGGCCTCGTCCAGCACCAGCAGGGCAGGCTCCGACGCCAGTGCCCGGGCAAGGACAATCCGCTGCCGCTCGCCGCCTGAAAGCCGGACGCCCCGGTCCCCCACAAAGGTGTCCAGGCCATGAGGCAGCCGCTGGACAAACGTCCAGGCCTGGGCACGCTGCAAAGCCCGGATCAGCTTCTCCTCTGTCAGTTCCGGCTGAAACCGCAGGATATTTTCCCGGATGGTACCGTTCAGCAGCAGGGGCTCCTGGGGCACATAGCTGATATTTCGCCGCCAGGCAGCCATCCGCTCCGGAGTCAGCGGAACATCGTCGATGCGGATCTCTCCGGCAGAGGGAGTCAGAAAGCCGGTAACCAGATCCACCAGGGTGCTTTTGCCGGCGCCGGAACGCCCCACCAGAGCGGTAACCCGGCCGGCAGGCACCGTCAGGTCCAGATGCTCCATCAGGGGGGCATCCGCCCCCTCGTAAGCAAAGGAGACATCTGAAAAGCGTATCTCCCGCTGCAGGGTCAGGGGGGGCGAATCCGGCTGGGGTATACAGGGGCACCGGGAAAGCAGCTGCATCGTTTCCTGCATGGCCTGGTATACAGGCACGGCGGTCATGCCATTCTGCAGGCTATTCTGCAGGGAAGTGTACACCGGCCAGAGCCTGGAGAAGATGTACACAATGACAATCAGCTGCCCGGCGCTGACGGAGAGGAAGGTCTGGGACGCCAGAAATGCAAGCGCCACCAGCACCGCAGAGCCGATGGTGTAGACCATAGCAGGCAGGGCATTCAGCCGGGTGAGCTGTATATTCTTCTCCCGGTACATATCCGCAGCCTCTGCAAAGCGGCGGCTCTGTTCCTGTTCAATGCCGTAGGAGCGGATCTCCTTCATGCCGCTGATCTGGTCGTCAATCTCCGCAAAAAAGGCCAGAGCAGATTTCCGGATGCTTCGTCCGCATTCTCTGGAGCGGCGCAGCATGGGGCGGAGCGCAAGAAAAAAGCAGCCGCCGCTGACCAATACAAACACAGTCAGGGGGACATTCATCGCCAGCGCAATGGCAATCTGCACTGCCGCCGTCATCAGCAGGGAGACGCCCTGCACCAGCTGGGCTGCCGCATTGCTGATCCGGGTGCTATCCCCATGAAACAGATTCAAAAGCTCGGAACGGCGGAAGCGGATCAGATGCTGCCAGTCCGCCCGGGATACGGCCCGGTACAGCCGCAGCCGCAGCCCGTTCATATAATCCTGAGTGAGCCGGGCGCTGCGGATCTGTACATATCGGTACAACAGCGCCTTGCAGACCATGGCGAATACGAACAGTCCCAGAATACATGCCAGCCGCCCCGTGCCGGACAGGGAGGGCAGCAGCCGGCTGAGCATTGCTGCCGCCTGGCTGTCGGACTGAATATCAAAGCATTGCAGCAGCGGTACCAGCAAAAGCACGCTGATGCCGCCGGACAGGGACACCAGGAATGACAGCAGCGTCATCGCCACGAACCCCCGGGGGTCGGAGCGGAATATATCCCGGAGCAAGGAAAGCATAAAGGAACCCTTCTTTCATTTATTGGGCGTCCAGCAGCATCTGGATGCGGTTTTCCACATTCACCAGGCTGCCGCTGGTATCATAATCCACACTGACCAGGTGAGCCTGGGGAAAGTGGCGCTGAAGATTCGGGTACATTCCCTTGCCGCAGATATGATTGGGCATACACCCAAAGGGCTGTACGCACAGCACCTTGCGGATACCCAGCTGTACCAACTGCACCGCCTCCCAGCTGATGAGCCAGCCGTCCGCCGTGTGCACTCCATAGGGAATCAGCCCCTGCCCGGTGCGGTGCAGACGGTCATAGGGCTCTGCGGACTGAAAGCCTGCATTCCGTAGGGACTCCACCATCCGGGTCTGCATGCGGCTCAGCCAGTTTAACAGGGGCAGCAGCAGTCTGCCGGAAGCAGCATCCTCAATGATATGCGTATCCAGATAATACAGCGCATACCAGGAAAGCCCGTTCACATACACCTCACAGCCCCGGGAATGCAGATACGAAACCAGCCCGCAGTTGCCCAGGCTGCAGTACTTGACATACAGCTCCCCCACAATGCCGATCCGCTGCACCTGCCGCTGACAGCGGGGAATCTGTGCAAAGGACAGCGCAATTTCATCATACAGCGCTTTCATCTCCCGCTGGGTAATTCTGCTGCCCTGCAGCCGTTTCCCCAGCCGTTCCCGCCACCGAGCCAGCAGCGCCTCCGCCTCCCCTGCCTGCTGCTGGTAAGGCAGGGTCTGGTGATACGCCAGCATCAGCAGATCGCTGAGCAGTGCCCCGTTCACCGCCCGGTGAATCATGGCGGGGGTTATGTGCAGCTTTGTGTCCTCCTCCAGGCCCTTCAGATTCAAGGACAGAATGGGTACCTTGCCGTAGCCTGCACGCTGCAGCGCTTTCCGGATCATATGCAGATAATTGGAGCCCCGGCAGGCGTCTCCCGCCTGGGGAATCATGAGTACTGTGGAGGAAAGGTCATATTTACCGCTGCCCAGGGCATGCAGCATCTGGCCGATAATCAGCACCGCCGGATAGCAAAGGTCATTATGGGCGTATTCCAATCCCAGTGCGGCGGCGTCCGGGCAGTCTTCCAGGATCACCGGCATATACCGGGGCGTGGAGAATGCATACCGCAGCAGCGGAAAATGAAAATCCAGCATCGCCGGAATCAATATGGTGGTTTTCGGCACGGTCTTCCCTCCTTCGGGGTAGGTTCGGCAGCACAATGCAAAGCACTCAGATGCTTTGTGGGGTGCTGCATTTACGTTATTATAACACACTTCCGGGAAGAGAGCAAGAAAGAGCCGGCAGGACATATGTCCCACCGGCCTTCTGCTTATTGGAGCAGCATCCGGCGCAGCAGGACAAGATCCGCTGCACTGAGCTGCTGGTTGCCGTTGATGTCTGCCTGGGCAGCCTGCTCCGGAGTCAGGGTATCCTTCCGGAGCAGATACCGCTGCAGACTGACCAGATCTGCCACATCCACATCCCCGTCCAGATCCACATCCCCCAGGATGGACTGGGTGTATACAGCCTGGACGGTCGTATCCCCGGTAAGGGTCAGCTGGCAGCTTGCCTCTGTCAGCTTCTTGCCGTCCCCGGTTTCCCAGTAGGCAAACTGATACCCTGCCTTGGGGGTTGCAGTCAGCGTTACAGGTGTATCCGTGTAATATCTGCCGCTCCAGGAGCCGCCGGAAAGCTCCGGTGTCAGGGTATTGAGCTGAACCCTGCCGCATGCGTCATCGTTCCGCACAGTCAGCGTGACCATCCGTCCCTGCATGGAAAGGGTTCTTCCCAGAGCGGAGGTGATATTGCTGAAGCGGCTCTGATAGAAGGAGCGCACCTGCTGGGTTTCCGAGCTATACTGGGACTGGGCAAAGCGCCCTCCCGGCCAGTCCGGCCAGAACCGGTTGTAGGTGGCGATGGTCACATCCTGATACTGGGCGGACAGCTCCGCAATGCGGCTGCTGACCCGTTCTGCCGCAAAATGCTCATTTGCCATATCCATGAAGGTGCTACAGAAGTCCCGGCGGAAGGTTTCATTTTTGCACACAGCACTGAACAGCTCCGACAAAAAGCATTCCTGCTTCATCAGCAGGGCAAAGGAATCGTCCGTGGGGTTGTTCTGACCGTACAGATTGGTGCTGTATTCCGTATCAAAGAGGATGAACCGCCACTTGCCGTCCCCGTAGGGATTGGTCTCGTCTACCTGCATGGATTTCCACATGGCCATGTTGTTGAGACCCCAGTCCGTATTGTCGATATAAAATTCTGTGCTCATATAATCCATAAAGGACTGCATATCCAGCTTTTCACACAGGGCTGCATAGTTGGCGCCATCAGAAAAATCCGTTTCCCGGATCCAGTCATAGAGCTGGGTGAATTCAACATAGCCAGCCTCCGTCCCCTCGTCCAGCTCTTCATTCTTGATGAGGCACACATCGCTTTTCTTGATGCCGTAGTGATCGTGAATCAGGCTGTCGCTGAGCTTCTCGGTAATTTCATAATGCCCCCAGAACTCCCCATCGATAAAGACCACACAGGGCTCCATCCCCTGGGTGAGCATATCACGGTCGCTGACCAGGGACTGGTTCAGCTTATCCCGGAACCGGGTATACTGAACGTCATTGCCCCCGTTCCGGAGGATGAAGCTGTCAAAGGAATCAATCACACTGCCGTCGGACTGACTGTGGACAGTGCCGGAAAACAGGTCATACTCCACCTTGGAGGCGCCGTAGCTGCTGCGGGCATATACATTGAAGCTTTTCTGGTTATGACTCCGGGTTGCGCCCCCGTGAATGCGGAGCCCCACCTCCTGTGTCAGGGCAAGGCTGCCGTTTTCAAATATCTGCATAGAAGCAGGCCGCTCCCACAAGGAACCGGACTGCATATAGTTTGCCGGTGTCTCCCAGGTAGGGGTGGAATAATCAAAATCCGGGCCGTTTTTCCAGTCATCATAGGTCTTGCCCAGCACATAGATGCCCTTATCGTAATCAAACAGGTTGCTGCTGTCGGTCACCAGGGAAATCACCTTAAAGTCCTGATAAAAGGAGGCACGATTCTGGTAGCCGATAAAGTATGCCCCGGAGGTCACACTGCTGGAGGCTCCGCCGGCATCTACCGCAATGGCCCGGAGAATCACACCCTTGTCCACCGGACTGGTGGGAGCTGTAATGGGGGACATCTGGGTGCCCACTGCAATATCCGTCCGGGCGCTCAGCACATTGGCAGATGAGGATACGTCCGCAATCGCAATCGGCCCGGTATATACCCTGCTTTCCGTGGTGGGATCGCTGCCGTCCAGGGTGTAATAAATAGTCGTCCCCTCCGGTGCAGACAGGGTCAGCTCAAAGCCGCTGTCATAAAAGCCCGGCGTCCTGGAGAAAACCGGCGCATCCACCGCAGTGCGCAGTACATCCTCCGGCTGGTTGGGGGCATCCGGGGACATGTTCAGATAGGCAAACTGACCGGAGCCGTCCGGCACTCTGCCGTAGGACACATTTGTACCGATGGCGCCGAAGGTCATCGTATCCACCTGCTTACCGGAAGCATCCGTCAGCAGCAGGGTTTCGCCGTTTTTGGAAAGCCCGAAGGGCGCCATCAGCTGTCCGGCAGGGGCGCTGCTTTTGGCATCACAGAAAACAAGCAGCCGCTTGCCGCTCTCCAGCACCGTGCCCTCCGGGAACACATAGCGGTCAGGGATGGTGCTGTCATCCGTCAGCCCGTATCCACTGAGATCCACTGCCTCGCCTGTGGGATTGTACAGCTCAATCCAGTCGTAGTATCCGCCGTCTCCAGCGGCAAAGGCGGTATTGGAAGCACAGGCCTCGTTCAGCACCACGCTGTCCGCCGTATCTCCTGCAAAGCTCACAGCGGTACTGCACAGACCCACTGCTGCTGCACTGCATACAGTCAGAATCAGTTTTTTGCATCGGTTCATCGGGTTCCCCTCCTGTTTCTTTTTCACGCTTTCCGGGCACATCGCCGGTTCTGCGAGACATCCGGATATTCCATATCCAGTGTATCACAATATCTCACAAAAATCAAGTCATAATGTGAAAGGCGGTACAGCAATTTGCCATACCGCCTATTTAGACAACACCGCACAAGGCTGAAAGGCGTATTTTGTGCGGTGTTGCCTTCCCTATGCCGGATAGGGTACCGGGCACTCTGCTTCTGCCCGCTTCACCGCTTCCTCCAGTGTCATGCCAGTGAATGCAGGGGCGGCAAACAGCCTGCCGCTGCGCCGGTCATCCAGGAATGCCCCCAGCAGCACACCGGGCAGCGCACTTTCCGGGGGATTCGGCGCATTGGGCCCGCCCAGATCCGTCCTGCACCAGCCCGGATCCGCAAGACTCAGCATCACGTTCGTGCCGTCATATCTGGAGCCAAGATCCACCGTTACCTTGTCCAGCGCCGCCTTGCTGGCGGAATAGCCTGCCTGCTGGGGCTCCAGGGTAATGCCGCTGGTGGTGTTGATGATTCTGCCGAAACCCCGCTGCACCATACCCGGCAGCACATGATAGCAGATCATCATGGGAGCAATGGTGTTGATGGCAAAGCTGCTGGTATAATCCTGCACCGGGGTTTCCAGAAAAGCAGTGCGGTATGCCACCTGTACGCCGGCATTGTTGAATACAATGTCCAGCCGGGTGCCTGCTTCATCAATTTGTGTAAGCATCCGTTCCACCGCAGCGGCATCCGCAAGCTCCGCCTCCACTGCATAGGCCTGTACCCCCAGTGCCCGTACCTGCTCCAGCAGTTCAGCGCAATGGGAGCAATGCCGGCTGTGCAGCACCAGATTGCACCCCCGCTTTGCCATCTCCAGGGCGATCAGCCGTCCGATTCCCCGGCTGGCGCCGGTAATCAGCGCCCATTTTCCTCGTACATCAGTCATATTATCCTCCTTTATACAAAGCCCAGCAGCATACCTGCCAGATGTACCAGGCAGGCTGCTATCCAGGCTACAATACACTGCTCCGCCACCACGGCAGCCGCCCACTTGACCCCAAGCTCCCGCTTGATGGCAGCCACCGCTGCAATACAGGGAGTATACAGCAGGCAGAATACCAGAAGGCAGGCTGCCCCAAGGGGTGTCAGCATGGCATACAGCGCCCCGCTGTCCGGCACCAGCACCGACAGGGTGGATACCACGCTTTCCTTTGCCAGCAGACCGGTAATCAGCGCCGTGGATACACGCCAGTCCCCGAAGCCCAGGGGGCGGAATACCGGTGCAATCCAGCCTGCCAACAGGGCAAGCATGCTGTTCTGTGAATCCTCCACCATATGGAATTTCGGATCAAAGGTTTGCAAAAACCAGATGACGATCGTCGCCACAAAAATCACCGTAAAGGCACGGGTCAGAAAATCCTTTGCCTTTTCCCACAAGAGCTGTGCCACATTCTTTGCACCGGGCATCCGGTAATTGGGCAGCTCCATAACAAAGGGTACCGGCTCGCCCCGGAACAGACTTCCCTTCATCAGCAGCGCCGCCAGGATCGCAGTCAGGATGCCGCCGAAATACAGTAGGATCATCACCAGTGCGCCGTGCTTTGGGAAGAATGCCGCCGTAAAGAAGCCGTAAATTGGCAGCTTTGCCGAGCAGCTCATAAAGGGCGTCAGCAGAATGGTCATTTTCCGGTCACGCTCGGAGGAAAGGGTACGGCTTGCCATTACCCCCGGCACCGTACAGCCGAACCCGATCAGCATGGGGACAATGCTCCTGCCGGACAGCCCGATTTTCCGCAGCAGCTTATCCATCACAAAGGCTACCCTTGCCATATAGCCGCTGTCCTCCAGCATGGACAGGAAAAAGAACAGGGTCACGATAATGGGCAGAAAGCTCAGCACGCTGCCTACTCCGCCGAAGATGCCGTCAATCACCAGGGAGTGCAGGGTGGGATGTACATTGGCAGCCGTCAGACCCCGGTCGGTAAGATCGGTAAGCAGCCCGATGCCCGTTTCCAGCAGATCCGAAAGAAATGCACCGATTACATGAAAGGTCAGATAGAACACCAGACCCATAATGGCAATGAATGCGGGAATAGCAGTGTATTTCCCCGTCAGGATCCGGTCAATCCGCCGGCTCCGGGCATGCTCCCGGCTCTCCCTGGGCTTGACCACTGTGGCGGAGCATACCTTCTGAATAAACCTAAAGCGCATATCCGCAATGGCAGCGGCACGGTCCAGTCCCCGTTCCTTTTCCATCTGCACCACAATATGCTCCAGGCCATCCTGTTCATTTTCATCCAGCTTCAGCTGCTCCAGCACATTCCCGTCACCGCCGGCCAGCTTGGAGGCGGCAAACCGCAGAGGGATGCCCGCATCCGCAGCATGATCCTCTATGAGACTCATAATGCCGTGAATGCACCGGTGCACTGCGCTGCCGCTGCTGTTGGGATCACAGAAATCCTGCCTGCCCGGCCGCTCCTGATATTTCGCCACATGCAGCGCATGATCGATCAGCTCGTCGATGCCCTCATTTTTCGCCGCAGAAATGGGCACCACCGGCACTCCCAGAGCCTGCTCCATTTCATTGATGAGAATGGAGCCGCCGTTCTGCCGCACCTCATCCATCATATTCAGCGCCACCACCATGGGCACATCCAGCTCCAGCAGCTGCATGGTCAGGTACAGATTCCGCTCAATGTTGGAGGCGTCTACAATGTTGATGATGCCCCGGGGCCTTTCCTGGAGAATAAACTGCCGGGTGACAATCTCCTCACTGCTGTAGGGAGACATGGAGTAAATGCCCGGCAGGTCGGTGATCCGGGTATTGGTGTGCCCCAGAATCTGACCATCCTTCCGGTCCACCGTAACGCCGGGAAAGTTTCCCACATGCTGGTTGGAGCCGGTCAGCCGGTTAAACAGGGTGGTCTTTCCACAGTTCTGATTGCCCACCAGCGCAAAGGTCAGCATCTCCCCCTCCGGCAAGGGGCGTTCTCCTGCCTTGGTGTGATATTTCCCCCCTTCTCCCAGGCCCGGGTGGGGAATGGACCGCAGGCTTCGCTGAGCGGCACTGGACACGGATGCGGTCTGAACCTCCTGCACCGTGATCTTGTCCGCATCTGCCAGCCGAAGGGTCAGCTCATAGCCGTGCACCCGAAGCTCCAGCGGATCCCCCATGGGTGCAAACTTCACCAGCGTTACCTCCGCATCCGGGATCAGTCCCATATCCAGAAAGTGCTGCCGCAGGGCGCCTTCTCCCCCTACGGAGCGGATTACGGCGGTTTTTCCGATTGCTAATTCTTTCAATGTCATAGATCAAACCTCTTGTTCATGCAGGGCAATACCGCACAGGTCAGCTTACGCATATGTATACGGAATTGCCGGGGAATACGGGCACGCTCCAGCGTACCCGGAGCACTGCTCCGGACAGCGTTCTGCAGCAGCGTTTCAACTGTGCAGAGCCCATTGTCCTTCTATATTATAGTATAGGGCTCCGGGCTTGTCAATGCATGACTTTTGGCAGCAGAAAAGAAAAACAGTCGCTCCGGTATTCCTCCGGAACGGCTGTTACCCTTAGTTCATGGTTTTGATTGCCTCCACATACTGCTGCATTTCCGCCTTGGAGGATACAGCATGTGTGCCGCTGATAATCTCCTGCTGCTTGGCTTCCGGCAGGGACGCAAATTTCCGCATGGCTTCCGGATTCATCGCCAGCGCCATGCCCAGACCCATCGGCATTTCAGGTTGTGCCATTCTTGCATGACCTCCCTTCCGGAAGTAGTATGGCCGGGATTAAGCACACTATGCTCTGAAAGTGTATTGCAGGCTCCGGCATGCAGCTCTAACGCCGCACAGATATTGGGCGGTGCTGCCTCAATTACAGGAATAGTTCATGCAGCCTGAAAATCGTGAAGTCGCCTTCTTCCAAAGCTCCAGGCGCATGATTTTTCTTGAATCGCTCACGTTCCATGATATAAGCACGAATGGCTTCCTCTGTTTGAAACAGTCCGTTATGATTCAATTGGAATTCGGGAAAAACAAAGGGGATTTCATTGTATACAGCAGAATAGTTATCCCCTCCTGCGTAAGCATAATCATATCCTAAAAAGCGCCTTTTGCAATCCGGGGTTTTCATGACCGGACGTGGAATTTCCGATTCGCACAGCAGCAATCTGTATGGTATGCCGCGTTTTTTTGACTCTTCTATATATCTGTATATATAATGCATAGTATTGCAGGCGGCAACCCAGGAATGCGGTTCAAGGTTCCAATAGGTCATCCCGATATGTTCATCATAATAGGGTTCAAATACCTGAGATAGGGTTTCATCATCATTAAAATACCAATTCTGACCGGTATGTTCGCTGAAACCGCTTCCATCGATTCCCTTATACTGATTTTCAACATATCGTTGAATCACAATTCCGTTTGTATACATATTCTTTCACCATAAGTCCGGATAATCAGCAGATCCTTTGCACAGCTGGCTGCCGGATGCGCCGAACAGGAAGAGATCATCTGTTCAGGATCTCCATAAATTCATCGCCGGTAATCGTTTCCTTCTCGTACAGGAACTGCGCCAGCTGATCCAGCTTACTCCGGTTTTCGCTGATAATCTGTTTTGCTTTCTCATGCTGGGTTTTCACCAGCTCTATGACCTGATAATCAATTCTGGCCTGCAGCTCCGGAGAACAGGTCATAGCCTCCTCGCCGCCCAGGTACTGATTGGACAGGGTTTCAAAGCCCACCATGTCGAAATCATCGCTCATCCCGTACCTGGTCAGCATAGCACGGGCAAGCTTGGTGGCCTGCTCAATATCGTTGGAGGCGCCGGTGCTGATGGACTGAAAGACAACTTCCTCAGCAGCCCGTCCGCCGGTATAGGTCGCAATTTTATTTTCCAGTTCCTCCTTGGTCATCAGATAGTGATTGCCCTCATCCACCTGCATGGTGTACCCCAGAGCGCCGGAAGTACGCGGCACAATGGTAATCTTCTGTACCGGAGCAGAATGCGTCTGTTTGGCGGCAACCAGTGCGTGGCCGATTTCATGATAAGCCACCACCAGCTTTTCGTGATCGGTAAGAATCGCATTCTTTTTCTGATACCCTGCAATGACAACCTCGATGCTTTCCTCCAGGTCTGCCTGCGTAGCAGATTTCCTCCCGTTCCGGACAGCACGCAGTGCCGCTTCGTTCACAATGTTGGCAAGCTCTGCGCCTGATGCACCCGAAGCCATACGGGCAATTCTGGAAAAATCCACATCCGGCGCAATCTTGATCTTCTTTGCGTGAACCCTGAGTATTTCTTCCCGCCCCTTGAGATCGGGCAGCTCCACCGGCACCCGGCGGTCAAAACGACCGGGACGGGTTAATGCAGCATCCAATGCCTCCGGACGGTTGGTGGCCGCCAGAATAATCACGCCGCTGTTTCCTTCAAAGCCGTCCATCTCTGTCAGCAGCTGATTGAGGGTCTGCTCCCGCTCGTCATTGCCGCCCATCTTTCCGCTGCTGCGCTTCTGACCGATGGCGTCAATCTCATCAATGAACACGATACAGGGCGCTTTTTCTTTTGCCTGCTTGAACAGATCACGCACCTTGGAGGCACCCATGCCCACAAACATCTCCACAAATTCAGAACCGGACATGGAGAAAAACGGAACATTGGCTTCGCCGGCCACTGCCTTGGCAAGCATGGTCTTGCCGGTACCGGGAGGGCCGACCAGCAGGATACCCTTGGGCATGGAGGCACCGATGTCCCTATATTTATCCGGATTATGCAGATAATCCACGATCTCCGTCAGATTATCCTTGGCTTCATCTTCACCAGCCACGTCCGAGAACTTGATGCCATCGGAGGACTGCACATAAACCTTGGCATTACTCTTGCCCATATTGAACATCATCGAATTGCTGCCGCCCATTTTTTCCATCATCTTTCTGGAGAGCAGCTGTCCCAGCACAATGAAAATCACCATGGGCAAAATCCATGTCAGCAGAATGGAAACTAGCGGAGAGGTTTCTTCCACGATCTCCCCGGAAAACGCTGCACCGGAGGCTTTCAGCCGCTCCACCAGACCCGGATCCTCCAACAGGCCGGTTTTGTAAACCGTCGTTTCTTCCTTATCGGTAAACAGGATCTGATTGTCCTGTATCTGTACCCGGCCAATATTCTTTTCCTCCGTCATTGCCATAAACGTCCCGTAGTCCGTTTCCTTAATCTGCCGCTGGGCGATTTTCGGCATTAAGAGCAGATTGAACAGCATAATCACCAGCAGGACAATAAAGTAATAATAAATCAGGGGCTTCTTGGGTTTTTTGACTTCATTCATATTCTGATTTCCTTCCTTTCAGATGTGCATCCGGCATCTGCTAATAAGGTGCGGAGCATTGCCGGTATTTATTCGCTCAGAAACAGTCTTGCCTGCGCAATCCCGCTTTCAGACTTGAGCCAGTTTTCCATAATTCGCATTTCCGAGTCAGTCAGCTCCTGCTGGACACTGGCAGCCAGAACGATATATTCGCCTGACTCATCCGCAGTAATCCCGCAGCTGCAGTCCGAAAGAACTGTAAATATGCTTTCAGCCTTCTGGGCCAGCGCATTAAAGTCCACCTTTGCAGCAGCGCTGCTTTCCAGCTCATCAAGCCGTTTCTGTTGTTCTTCCAGCTGAGCCTGCAGTTCGGAAATCGTATTTTCCTGCAGAGCGATAGTGATTTTATCGGCATTATCCACATCGGCCTCTGCAATGGAATTCTGGGTGACATGCAGGGTATACCCCTCCAGGTTATACACGGGCAGCTCCTGTTCCAGTCTGTTGATTACCTCCTGTGAAATAGTCTGCCCCACCAGGGATACGTTGATCTGCTTGCTTTTGGTATCCGTACTGCTCTGCACCAGCTGTGTGTTTTCAAAAACAAACTCATGATTCAGATAGGTCTGGATATTCCGTTCCATCACAGAGCTGTATACGGTATAGGCGCCGACAAACACACTCGGTATAACCACGATGATGGTGATGGCGCCGATAATACGGTTAATGCGCTTCTGTCCTTTCTGGCTCAGACTCCTGTGAACAGGAACCCGTAAAATCACCGTAACGGCTGCAGCAGAAAGGGCAATGAACAGCATATTGATCAAGAACAAATACAATGCACCGAAGATAAACCGGGGCTGCAGGGTAGCGATACCGTAGCTGGCAGTGCACAGCGGCGGCATAAGGGCCGTTGCAATGGCTACCCCAGGAATGACATTGCCTTTTTTCTTTCGTGTATTGCCGATAATGCCGGCAATTCCGCCGAATAACGCAACCATCACATCCCAGATTGTGGGACTTGTACGTGCAATCATTTCAGAGGTAGGCACATCCAGCGGCGTGATGATGAAATACAGCGTGGAAGTCACAAGACTGATCGCCACCTGCGTGCCGAACCGTCCCAGAGCCTTTTTCAGCATATCCAGATCACGCACAGCCAGGGAATATCCCATCGTCAGAATGCCGCTCATCAACGGAGAAATCAGCATCGCACCGATAATGACTGCGGTGGAATTCACGTTCAATCCGATTGAGGCAATCAGAATGGCCATAATCAGGATCCACATATTGGAGCCGCTAATGACGGTATTTTCCTCCATCATTTCGTTAATGGCTTCATAGCTCATCATGTCGCTGTGAATATCAAAGACACGCTGAAAATACGCCTTGATATGCGCCCATAAGCCTGTTTTGTTTTCTTCTTCCCTTTCCATAAACATCACCCTATTGTCCTTTATGATAGCTCAGCACAGGATATATGTCCTGTGCCGTATTCATTATAGCACAGAACGCAAAAAAGGTAAAGACAGCGCCGTGTCCTTACCGGAAACACCTGTGCAGGAACCCATCAGCCGCTTATGCGCTTATGTATGGATTCCCGGAACCGCTGAAATAAAAAGGGCGTTCATAACGCTAATCCGTTATGAACACCCGGTCTGGTGCGGATGTTCTTAACCAACCTGAAATTCATATCATAAATCCGGCTGAAGGCTCACATATTTCCCCGTACATTTGCCGACGTTGCGTCTCTTTGATATGATGATAGCACAAGATTTTAAGGAGGTCAAGATAATATGGAAAAGTACAAATATAATGAAAGCAACGGGCTATGGTATGAGCTACAGGGCAACTATTACTTGCCGTGTCTGAAACTACCGGAGGAAGAACAGGTGCATATCGGTATATGGGGGCAGCGGCACTTGAATTATCTGCGAGAAAACAAGCGGGTTCTTCTC